>CAIMLX010000225.1 GCA_903842455.1 uncultured Hyphomicrobiales bacterium
AGCCTGAGACGCGTCGGATGGCGCGCACGGGTTGAGCGCTCAGGATGGATCCCGGCCTCCGCCGGGATGACACCGGGTGTGGTGCAGCCTTGGTGGCTGGGGGTGGCGCCATGACCGACACCACCGCCCCCGGCAAGACCGGTATCAACTGGGCCAAATTCCTCGAGGTCTACGGCATCATCCTCGTCGTCATCGTGATGATGCTGGCGCTGGCCGCGATCAAGCCCGAGGTGTTCCTCTCGGCGCAGAACCTCACCAATATCCTCAAGCAGAACGCCTCGCTGGCGCTGCTGGCGCTCGGGATGTACGTGGTGATTGTCACCGCCGGCATCGACCTTTCCGTCGGCTCCATCATGGGGCTCTCGATGGTGGCGCTCGCCATCGCGTCGAAGGCCGGCGTGCCGTGGCCTGTGGTGCTGCTGATCGGGCCGGCCATCGGCATCGCGGTGGGCTGGGTGAACGGCGTCGGCCTTACCGTGCTGAAGCTGCCGCACCCGTTCATCATGACGTTGGGCACGCTCAACGTCGCGCGCGGGCTGACCTTCCTCATCTCGAACGGTGCGCCCGTGTCCGGGCTGCAGCCCGAAGTGCGCTATATCGGCCAGGCCTATTACAGCTTCGGCCTGCCGCCGCCGGCCGGCATTCCGGCGAGCCTGATCCTCGTCGCCGTGTGCGCCGTGGGGCTGTGGTTCTTCCTCGAGAAGACCAATATGGGCCGGCACATCTTTGCCATCGGCGGCAATCCGCATGCGGCGCGCGTCTCGGGGATCAACGTCGATGGCACGCTGACCATCGTCTACGTCATCTCGGGCTTCATGGCTGGGCTCTCGGGGCTGCTGCTCGCCGGCCGCACCGACTCGGGCTTTCCCAATGCCGGCATCGGCATAGAGCTCGACGCCATCGCGGCGGTGATCATCGGCGGCGCAAGCTTCTTCGGCGGGCGCGGCACGGTGATGGGGGTGCTGGCGGGGGTGCTGATCATGGGCATCCTGCGCAACGGGCTGAACATCAACAATGTCAGCGCCTTCTGGCAGCAGATCCTGATCGGGCTCGTCATCATCATCGCCGTCTATATCGACGTGCTGCGCCGGAGGGCGTCGGTGCGCCGCTGACCGAACACTACACGCCCGGCGACCCGTCTCCGCCGATCGGGCGACAATTTCCGGAGACTTCAGGGAGGACTACCGAATGAAGAAACTGCTTCTGGCTGGCGTCGCTGTCGGCGCGCTGCTCGGCATGATGGGCTCGGCCAACGCCGCCTACGTGCTGGCGATGAAGGGCCCGGGCGCGGGCAACCCGTTCTGGGCCGCTGTCGAAGCCGGCGCCAAGGCGAAGGCAACCGAACTCGGCGTCGAGGTCGTGGTCGTGGCTCCGCCCGCCGAATCCGACGTGCAGGCCCAGATCACCCAGATCGAAGACCTGATCGCGCAGGGCATCGACGGCCTCGCTCTTGCCCCCACCGATCCGAACGCACTCGCTCCCGTGGTCGAGGCCGCCAGGGCCGCCGGCATCCCGGTGGTGTTCGTCGACACGCGCGGCATCAATGAAGGCGTCACCTTCATCGGCACCAACAACGAAGTGGGCGCCGCGCTCGCCGCGAAGTACCTCTGCGACAATCTCCCGGCCGGGTCGGACGTCGCCATCCTGCAGGGCCTGATCAGCCAGTCGACCGGGCAGGCCCGCGCCGAAGGCTCCAAGAAGGGCCTCACCGATTGCGGCCTCAACGTCGTGGCCGAGCAGACGGCCGAGTGGGATCGCGCCAAGGGCCTGACCGTCACCGAGAACATTCTCGCCGGCAACCCGAACATCAAGGGCATCTTCGGCTCGAACGACAACATGGCGCTCGGCGCGGTGGAAGCGGTGAAGGCCGCGGCCCGCACCGACATCACCATCGTCGGCTTCGACGCCAACCCCGATGCGGCGGCGGCGGTGATCGCCGGCGACATGGCGGCGACCATCGCGCAGGCCCCCGGCAACATGGGCGGCTTCGGCATCCAGGCCCTCGTCGACCTCAAGGCCGGCAAGACCCTCGACGCCTGGATCGACACCGGCACCGTGCTGGTGACGGAAGACAACGCCGACGGGTACAAGTAAGCCTTGGCTTGAATGACGGCGCCCGGTCGCGAGGCCGGGCGCTGGTGATCCTCCACCGCGAAGCGGGGGAGGGGGACCATGCGAAGCATGGTGGAGGGGGCGGTCCGAACGCAAACGGTTGGTCAGCGGGGAGGTCGTCCCTCCGCACTGCCTGTGCCGCCCCCTCCACCGCCTTCGGCGGTCCCCCTCCCCCGTAGTCACGGGGGAGGACCCCCTCGCCGTAGCGGCTCACTGCAGAGGATTTCCAATTGACCACCATCGGCGTCGGGCTCATCGGCACGGGCTACATGGGCAAGTGCCATGCGCTGGCCTGGAACGGGGTGAAGCCGGTGTTTGGCGATGGGCAGCGGCCCCGCCTCGTTCATCTCGCCGAAGTCTCGGCCGAGCTGGCACAGCGCCGGGCCGAGGAGTTCGGGTTCGAAAAATCCACATCCGACTGGCGGGCGCTGATTGCCGATCCCGAGGTCGAGGTGGTTTCCGTCACCACCCCCAATGCGTTTCACGCCGAGATGGCGATCGCGGCGCTCGAAGCGGGCAAGCATGTCTGGTGCGAAAAGCCGATGGCCGTCGGGTTTGGCGAGGCGGAGCGCATGGCCGCCGCAGCGCGGGCCTCGGGCACGGTGACCGCGCTCGGCTACAACTACATCCAGAACCCGGTGATCCGGCAGATCCGGCAGCTGCTCGACGAGGGCGCCATCGGTGCGGTCAACCACGTCCGCTTCGAGATGGACGAGGATTTCATGGCCGATCCCGAGGCCCTGTTCTACTGGAAGTCCGAGGCCTCCTCCGGCTATGGGGCGCTCGACGATTTCGGCGTCCACCCGCTCAGCCTGATGCAGTTCCTGTTCGGCGGCGTTACGAAAGTGATGGCGCAGCTTTCGATGCCCTATGCCGATCGCCCCAGCCGCGACGGGGCGCGCCGCACGGTGGAAACCTGGGACATCGCCTCGGTGCTGATGGAGCTCACGAACGGTGCGTCGGGCGTCATGGCGCTCAACCGCTCGGCCTGGGGCCGCAAGGGGCGGATCGCCATGCAGGTGTTCGGGTCGAAAGGCACCATCGCCTACGACCAGGAGCGGATGAACGAATTCCAGCTCTACCGCGCCGACGATCCGGCCGGCACGCAGGGGTTTCGGACCGTGCTCACCGGCCCGGTGCATCCGCCCTATGACCGGTTCATCCCGGCGCCGGGGCATGGGCTGGGGTTCAACGAACTGAAGATCATCGAGTGCCACGAACTGCTGCGCGCCATCCGCGGCGAGCCGGCGCAGATCGTCGGCTTCGAGGCGGGGCTCGAGATCGAGCGCGCCGTGCATGCGATGGCGCAAAGCCAGCGCGAGGGGCGGTGGGTGGCGGTGTAGCCCGGTGCTTTTCCGACTTCTCTGCCGCAGCTAGACTTGCGCAGCAGCAGCGGGAGGAAGAGATGCCAAAGATCGACATGACGGCCGTGCCCCGGCACCTGGGGTCGGGTTATCCGAAGCCGTTCGACGCCAACTGTACTGGCCGGGTGCGCCAGCGGCTTGGCGATGCCGGCGGGCTGACCGACTATGGGCTCAACATCATGCGGCTGCCGCCGGGCAACTGGTCCAGCCAGCGGCACTGGCACAGCCACGAGGACGAGTTCGTCTTTCTTCTCGAGGGTGAAGTGGTGCTGATCGAGGATGACGGCGAAACGGTGCTGCGGGCCGGAGACCGTGCGGCATTCCCGAAAAACACCGGCAACGGCCACCACATGATCAACCGCTCGGATGCCGACGCGGTCTATCTCGAGATCGGCTCACGGCACATCGACGACATGACTACCTGCGCCGATATCGACCTCAAGAGCGCCAACGCCGACGGGGTGTGGCGCCACAAGGATGGTACACCCTATCCAGAGCGCTGACTGGCAAGGCCGCCCATCCCCTCGCGGGACAGGCGGCCAATGCCATGTCGATCAGGCTGTCGCCAGCGTGCCAGTCCGCTCCCGGCTCTCCACCCAGTAAATGAAGGCCGAGGCGGCGACGATTAGGGCGGCGCCGGGCCAGAACCAGACCGACGGCACCTGGCCGAGGATCACCCAGCCGAGCAGGCCAGATAGCGGCACCTTGGAATCGCCAAAGGGCTGCAGGTAGGTCGCATCGGCCACCTTGTAGGCGTAGGCGAGCAGATACTGCGCGGCGGCGGTGAGCGCCCCGAGCAGGGCCAGCAGCCACAGCGCCGTGCCGGTGGGGATGGCGAAGACGTTGTCGGCAAGGCCTGATGGCAGCAGGCCGGGCGTGGCGATGCCGAGGGCCCAGACGGCGAGCAGGATCAGCAGGTGGTTCGGCGTCACCAGCACCAGCAGCGACACCGTCAGCGTCTCCGGGCTTTCGCCCTTCAGCGCCAGGTACTTGGTCAGCACGTCCGTCGCGGCCCAGAGGGCCGCAGCGGCGACCGGCACCAGCGCCGTCCAGCCGAGGCCTTCGGCGCCGACGCCCGAAATGATGATGGCGCCGGCAAAGCCGACCAGCGCCGCCCCGATCCGGGCCAGCGAGGCGCGTTCGCCGAGGAACAGGGTCGAGCCGAGGATGATGAACAGCGGCCCGGTGGCGAGCAGCGTCACCATCTGCCAGATCGGCACCCCGGTGGCGAAGCCATAGACGAAGACGTGGACGCCGAGCGCCGAGACGAAGGCGCGGATTTCATGCGCCAGCGGGTGGGCAGTGCGGAGCTTGCCGACGCCGATCCTGAGGATCAGCGGCAGGCTGAGCACGGCGGCAATCACATATTGCCAGAACGCCATACCGGTCGAGCTCATGCCGTAGCCGCCATATTCGACGGGGGTGGGCAGCGCCGATTGCAGCAGGTTGGAGCCGGCGAAGGCGAATGCCGCCACCAGCATGAAGATGGCGCCGGCAGTGGCGCCCGAGGACTTTGCAGCAGAGGAAACGTGGTTCATCGATGGATCCTTTCCGTAACCAGTTCCCTCAGGGAGTTACGGGGATCGACGATGGATCTATCGCCCGCCCCAATAGGAACGGGCGCCGGAACCAGCGCGTTTTCCCGTTCTCTTTCATCCGGACTATACCGTCGGCCCCGGAATTACACCGGATCTGCTGACCCTTCGGAGTGACCCGAAGGCGCTCGCGGGCTTTGGCTTTCGCCATCTACCGCCGGTGGGGAATTGCACCCCGCCCTGAGAACATTGCCATCGTAAGATGACGATGGAGATTTATGACAGACTGGTCTCCAGTACAAGGGGCGTACAGAGCATGGCTTGGCGCGAGGTGGGGCATGGGGGAGAAAACGTGCTGGGCGGGCAAACGCTGCAGCTGGGGGCCTGAACGTCCCCTCATCCGTCTCGGCTTCGCCTCGCCACCTTCTCCCTCAAGGGGAGAAGGGCAACAGCGTCTCTTTGGCGAGGTTGTGCACCCTCTGCCCCTCTCCCCTTGAGGGAGAGGGTGGCCGCGCAGCGGCCGGGTGAGGGGACGTTCAGGAGACAGCCAACCCCGTCACGTCCTTAAGCCTGCTTCTCCCGGGCGCTCTGCCGTAGCCCGTAGATCGTCGCCAGCACCACGCCGCTGGCCACGACGCCGATGATGATGGTGGCGAGGGCGTTCACCTCGGGCGCCACGCCCAGCCGCACCTTACTGAAGATAATCATCGGCAGGGTCGATGAGCCGGGGCCGGAGACGAAGCTGGCGATGACCAGGTCGTCGAGCGACAGCGTGAAGGCCAGCAGCCAGCCCGAAACCAGCGCCGGGGCGATGATGGGCAGGGTGATGTCGAAGAACACCCGCACCGGGCTGGCGCCGAGATCCATCGCCGCTTCCTCGAGGCTCATGTCGAAATCGGCGAGCCGCGATTGCACCACCACCGTCACGTAGGCGGTGCAGAAGGTGGAGTGCGCGAGGATGATGGTGAGGACGCCGCGGCCCTGCGGCCAGCCGATCAGGCTCTGCATGGTGACGAACAGCAGCAGCAGCGCGATGCCGGTGATCACGTCGGGCATCACCAGCGGAGCCGACACCGTCGCCTGCAGCACGGTCTTGCCGCGGAAGCGGCGGAAGCGCACCAGCGCCACGGCGCACAGCGTGCCCAGCACCAGCGCGATGGTGGCGGAGACGGCGGCGATCTGCAGGCTGAGCCAGGTGGCGGGCAACAGCTGCGGATCGGCCCAGAGGTCGGCATACGCCTGGGTGGAGAAACCCGACCACACCGTCACCAGCCGGTTGGCGTTGAATGAGAAGATCACCAGCGACAGAATCGGCGCGTAGAGGAACAGGAAGCCGACCGAGGCAGCGAGCGGCAGGAACCAGCGGTTGCGGCCCATCAGCGGCGGCCCTCCACCACGGCGTTCTGCGCGCGCTGCATCAGCATGATGGGGATCACCACGATCACCAGCATGGAGATGGCGAGCGCGGCGGCGCGCGGCCAGTTGGTCTTACTGAAGAACTCGTCCCAGAGGATGCGGCCGATCATCTGCGTGCCCGGGCCGCCGAGCAGCGAGGGGATGACGAATTCGCCGATCGCCGGGATGAACACCAGCATCGAGCCGGCAATGACGCCCGGCATGGAGAGCGGCAGGGTGATCGAGAAGAAGGTGCGGATCGGGCGCGCGCCGAGATCGGCCGAGGCCTCGAGCAGCGAGGGGTCGAGCTTCACGAGGTTGGTGTAGAGCGGCAGGATGAAGAAAGGCAGGTAGGAATAGACGATGCCGACATAGACCGCGAAATCGGTCTGCATCATCGTGAACGGCCCGAGGCCGAACACCGCCAGCGTGTTGTTGATTACGCCCTCGCCGCGCAGGAAGCCGCTCAGCGCGTAGACGCGCAGCAGGAACGAGGTCCAGAACGGCAGGATCACCAGCATCAGCAGGATGTTGCGCCAGCGGTCGGGGGCGCGGGCGATGGCATAGGCCATCGGGTAGCCGATGAGGATGGCGAACACCGTCGACACCGCGGCGATGCGGATCGAGCTGAGGAAGGCGTTGATGTAGATGTTCGAGGGATCGGTGAAGATGCGGATGTAGTTGGAGAGGTGCAGCGTCAGCTGCACCGTGCCGTCCTCGGTGGTCAGCAGGTCCGAATAGGGCGGCTGGCCGAACTCCTTGGTGGCGAGCGAAATGCCGAACACCACCCCCAGCGGCACGAGGAAGAACAGCGTCAGCCAGGCCGCCGGCGCGGCGATCACCAGCCCGCGTCCGGACAGGCCCACGGCGGCGAGCGCCCGGCGCAGCCAGGCGAGGCGGCCCTGCGATGGCGGGGGCGCGGCGCGGGTCAATTGGTCAGCACCGAGCCGGAGTGTCCGTCCCAGCTGACCCAGACCGGCTCGTCCCACGAGATGGCGTTGGGGTCGCCGCGCAGCGCGTTGGTCTTGGTGACGCGGATGTAGCGGCCGTTCTCGAGCCGCACCTGGTAGACGGTCATGTCGCCCAGATAGGCGATGTCCTCGACATAGCCCTTCACGATGTTGGCGCCGTCCGGGATACCGGGTTGCGCCGCGGGCCGGTCGCGGGTCAGCACCATCTTTTCGGGGCGGATGGCCCACCACAGGATCTGCTCGGGCGAGCAGTCGACGCCGTGGTCGACATAGATGTCGGTGCCCAGTTCCGCCGAGTTGATGCGGACATGGTCCGGCTCGTCCTCGGTCACCACGCCCTCGACCATGTTGGCCGAGCCGATGAAGTTGGCGACGAAGCGCGAGTTGGGGAATTCGTAGATTTCGGTCGGCTCGCCCACCATGGCGATCTCGCCCTGGTTCATCACGCCGATGCGGGTGGCGAGGCTCATCGCCTCTTCCTGATCGTGGGTCACCACGATGAAGGTGACGCCCAGCGTCTCCTGGATTTTCACCAGCTCGAACTGGGTTTCTTCGCGCAGCTTCTTGTCGAGCGCGCCGAGCGGCTCGTCGAGCAGCAACAGCTTGGGACGCTTGGCGAGGGCGCGGGCGAGGGCGACGCGCTGGCGCTGGCCGCCCGACAGCTGGTGCGGCTTCCGCTCGCCGTAGGCATCGAGCTTCACCAGCTTCAGCAGTTCGTCGACGCGCGCCGCGATCTCGGCCTTCGGCATATGGTCGCGCTTCAGGCCGTAGGCTATGTTGTTCCACACCGTCATGTGGGGGAACAGCGCGTAGGACTGGAACATCATGTTGATGGGCCGGTTGTATGGCGCGACGTTCGACATGTCCTGGCCATCGATCTCGATCGAGCCCGATGTGGGCACCTCGAAGCCGGCGAGCATGCGCAGCAAGGTCGACTTGCCCGAACCGGACCCGCCGAGCAGGCAGAACAGTTCGCCCTTGTAGATATCGAGCGACAGGTCGTCGACCGCTGCCACGTCACCGAATTTCTTGGTGACGTTGCGGATGCGCACGAACGGCTTGGCTGCGGGGTCGCGCCAGGGCCGTGTGTCGGCAGCAAGCTGAGGTTTCTTCGCCATGTCGCTGGAATTCCGTCGGATGGGGCCGGACGGGGCAGCGTGGCCGCCCCGTCCGGAAGGGAGTGTCAGAGGCCCGCTTTGATGCGCTGCCAGGTTTCGGTCAAGAGCTCATCGTAGTCGGGCGTATGCGCCTTGAGGTTGAAGAGCTTGGCGGACACTTCGGCGGTGGGATAGATCGCCGGATCGTTCTTGACTTCGTCGTCGATGAACTCGAGTGCCGCCTTGTTGCCCGAGGCGTAGAACACGTAGTTGGTGTTGGCCGCCGCGATGTCGGGGCGCAGCATGAAGTCGATGAACTTGTAGGCGTTCCCGATATGCGGCGCGTCCGCCGGAATGGCGAACAGGTCAAACCACTTCAGTGCGCCTTCCTTGGGGATGACATAGGCCACCTCCACCCCGGCCGCGGCTTCCGCCGCTGCGTCGCGGGCGATGAACACGTCACCCGAGTAGCCGATCGACAGGCAGATCTCGCCGTTGCCCAGATCGTCGATGTACTGCGACGAGTTGAAGGTCCGCACATAGGGGCGGATCGACAGCAGCAGCTCTTCGGCCTTTTTCAGGTCGTCGGTGCTCTCGGAGTTCGGATCGAGGCCCAGGTAGTTGAGCGCCGTCGCCATCACCTCGGCCGGGGCATCGAGGATGTTGACGCCGCACTCCTGCAGCTTGGCCAGGTTCTCGGGCTTGAACACCGCATCCCAGCTGTCGATGGGGCCGCCGAGCGCTTCGGTGACCTTGGCGACATTGTAGCCGATGGCCGTGGTGCCCCACATGTAGTCGACCGAATGGGTATTGTCCGGATCGTGCGCGGCGGTAGACGCCATCACGTCGGGGTCCATGTTGACGAGGTTGGGAATTTTGGACTTGTCGAAGGGCAGGAACAGCCCGGCAGCCACTTGGCGCTCGAGGAAGAAGCCCGAGGGCACCACCACGTCATAGCCCGAACCGCCGGCGAGCAGCTTGGCTTCCACGAGTTCGTTGGAATCGAACACGTCGTAGTTCACCTTGATGCCGGTCTCGGCTTCGAACTTCGCCACCGTGTCCTCGGCGATGTAGTCCGACCAGTTGTAGACGTTCACCACATTGTCCTGCGCGAGCGCCGGGGTGGCGATCAGCAGGGCGCCGAGCGCCACAGTCAGAGTCAAAGTCCTGGTCATTAAGCAGTCTCCCTATTGGTCGGCGCGGTCCTGGAGGCGGTGCCGCGCGGTTGAAATGTTCGGGTTGGGCCGCCCGGGGCGGCAGGCAGCAGCGCGCAGCAATGTGACGCGCGTGAGACGCGACGGCACCGGCGACGGCTGAAATGCATGGGATGTGCGGGTGGGGAGGCCAAGCGGCGCGTCGGCGCGCCGGGGAGTGGGGAGGTCGCAATATGCCCCGGTCGGGGCGCGCATCGATCCGGAGGGTCCGGATCAACAGTCATCGTGCTCAGTGAAGTGCCCTTCCCCGCGTGGAGCCTCCGCAACGGGCCGAAACCTAGTGGCAAATTCCCGCTGGGGCAAGGGACCAGAACGCGTTTCAGCCTTGCGTTCCGCCGGTCGCGTCATCCCGTCGCGGCCGGGCCTTCCGACGCAGTTGCGCAGAGCGAAATTCCGGTTCAATGAAGCCCAAACATCCCGAACGAGACGAGCATCCCTTGAGCCTTCGCCCCCACCTTACCATCTCGCCCGCCGTGCACGCCGCCCTCGATGCCGGCCGCCCCGTCGTGGCGCTCGAATCGACCATCATCACCCACGGCATGCCCTATCCGCAGAACCTCACGATGGCGCAGAACGTCGAGCGGGTGATCGCCGACAATGGCGCGGTGCCCGCGACCATCGCCATCATGGACGGCCGCTTCATGGTCGGCACCACCGATGCCGATCTCGAGCGGCTGGCCAAGACCGGCGGCGTTGCCGCCAAGGCCTCGCGCCGCGACGTCGCCGCGCTGCTCGCCTCGGGCCAGGTCGCCGGCACTACCGTCGCCACCACGATGATGGCGGCGGAGGCAGCGGGCATCCGCATGTTCGCCACCGGCGGCATCGGCGGCGTGCATCGCGGCGCCGAGACCACCTTCGACATTTCCGCCGACCTCGATGAACTCGGCCGCACCCAGGTGGCGGTGGTGTGCGCAGGCGCCAAGTCGATCCTCGATATCGCCAAGACGCTCGAAGTGCTGGAAAGCAAGGGCGTGCCCGTGCTCGGCTTCGGCACCGACGATTTCCCGGCCTTCTGGGCGCGCAAGAGCGGCGGCAAGGTCGACCACCGGGTCGACGACGCCGCTGCTGCGGCGAAGGTGATCGCGCTGCAGTTCGAACTGGGCCTCGGCGGCGTGCTCGTCGCCAACCCGATCCCGGAATCGCACGCGCTCGATGCCGCCGAGATCGAGACCCGCATCGCCGCCGCCATCGCCGATGCCGAGGCGCAGGGGGTGGGCCGCAAGGAACTGACGCCGTTCCTCCTCAAGCGCATCTTCGAGCTCACCGACGGCAGGAGCCTCGTCGCCAACATCGCGCTCGTCGAGAACAACGCCAGGGTTGCGGCCCAGATCGCCGTGGCGCTGGCCAGATGAGCCCCACGCCGCGGGTCATCGTCATCGGCGACGTCATGACCGATGTCATCGTCATCCCTGAGGGGCCGATGGTGCGCGGCTCCGACCGGCGCGCGCAGATCCAGAGCCGCCCCGGCGGCTCGGGCGCCAACCAGGCGGTGTGGTTCGGCTCGATGGGCACGCGCGTCAGCTTCGTGGCGCGGGTGGGGGCGAAGGACAAGCCGCATCTCGAGGCCTACTTCAAGGGTTTCCATGTCGATCCGGTACTGATCGCGGACGCCGAAAAGCCCTCGGGCATGCTGGTCACCATCATCGACCCCGATGGCGAGCGCAGCTTCCTCACCGATCGCGGCGCCAATCTGCAACTCAGCCATTCCGACATGCCGGTGTGGCTGCTCGACGACACGCGGCTGGTGGTGGTCTCGGGTTACTCGCTGTTCGCCGAGCACCCGCGCGGCGCCGTGCGGTGGATGGCGGGGGAAGCAAAGCGGCGGGGCATACCGGTGGTCGTCGATGCGGCCTCGGTGGGCTTCATCGAGGAAGTCGGGCCGCAGAACTTCCTCGACTGGACCGCGGGATTTTCCACCCTCTTCGCCAATGCCGACGAGGCGGCGGCGCTTTCGGGCAGCACGGTGCTCGAAGAGCAGTTCGCGCGGCTGACCGGGAACTACGGCCGCGTGGTGATCAAGCTCGGCGCATCCGGGGCGGCGGTCGGCAATGCCGAAGGGCTGCGCCTCAGCAGGCCCGCACCGACCGTCGAGGTCGTCGACACCACAGGGGCGGGCGACGCGTTTGCGGCTGGATTCCTGAGCGCCGAACTGCGCGGCGAACCGTTGGAAGCCAGCCTGCTGGCCGGGATTGAGGCGGGGTCGGCCGCGGTGACGCAGATCGGCGGCCAGCCGGCCTGACTTGGCGGGTGGGGCGAGCGGGTGCTATCTTGCTTCAATCTTGGAGAGCCGAGCGATGCAGATACCATCAGAGTGGGAAGACTACGTAGCCGAGCAGGTCAAGTCGGGCCGCTTCGCCAGCGCCGACGAAGTCATCGCCGACGCTCTTGGCCTGCAGCGTGACGACTATCGCAAGCTTGAGGCGTTGCGCCGCGAAATCCAGAAGGGCATCGATTCCGCAGAGGCAGGTGACGTCAGCTATGCCACAGCCGACGACATCATTGCGAAGGTCAAGGCGCGGATGAAGAAGTCAGCATGAGCGGCTATGTGCTGTCGGGCGACGCGGACGCGGACCTGCAGTACATATTTTCGTTTGGCATTGTCACCTGGGGTGAGAAACGGGCGACCAAGTACATCTACGACATATACGAGAAGCTGAATCTCGTCGGTTTCAATGCCGACATTGGCCGGGCACGTCCTGAATTTCACCCATTCGTCCGAGCCTTGCCTCACAGCTCGCACGTGTTGTTCTTCATGCCCTGGCGCAGTGGCACACTTATTGTTCGCATCCTTCACGGGGCCGCCGACCACCAAAGGGCGTTCGAAGGATATGATCCCCTGGCGTCAGTAGCCGCCGACTGATTTACTCCACCTCGATCGTGCACCAGCTCAGTGGGTCCACGGTGAACGCGCCGCGGTTGCCCTCGATGTCGCCGAGTTCCGACACGAGATGGTCCCGCACCACTTCCACCGTCGCGTGCGGGGTGGTGAGGTCGCAGCGGCGGGCGAGCTGGTATTCGGCAGTGTCGGTTTCGCCACGTCCTTGCCGCCCTCGGTGATCGATTGCAGCACGCGCAGCAGGTTGCCGTCGGGGTCGAAGTAGAGGCGGCCCTCGCGGCTGATCGCCGGACCGTCGGCGCCTTCGGCCATGTTGGGGGAGGTCATCCGAGTAGAGGAAGGCGAGGCTGCCGTCGGCGCGGTAGCACGAGGTGTCGGTCTGGGTGGCGATGGCATCGATCAGCCAGGTCTGCACCAGCACCGATGCCGCACCGTCGCCGCCGTCGTGGAACTGAAAATGGTCGGCATAGCCGCCATCGAAATTGCGCCGCCAACCGGTCCAGTCGTCGGGCGCCGCCGCCAGCATTGCAGAGCATGTGGCCCAGGCGTCGCGGACCTCGGCGATCGCCGCATCGTCGGCTAAGGCGGCGCCGGGTAGCAGCACGGGCAGGGCGAGGAGCAGGCGACGCATTCGGGACCTCCGGGTTCGAGGCGGACGCTAGCGGATGCTTCCCGGCCGTGAAAGCTTCTCGCTGTTGCCGCCCCCTTCACCATGCTTCGCATGGTCCCCTTCCCCCGTTTTCACGGGGGAAGTCCCCATGTGGCACCGACGGCGACTGGCCGGATCCTCACCTGCGAAGCGGGGGAGGGGGACCAGCCGCAGGCTGGTGGAGGGGGCGGCACCGGCACAGCGCCGGCACAAAGGACCTCACTCCTCGCGCAGGAACCGCGCCGGGCGGGTGCTGAGGGCCGACCATGTCGTCGCCACGCCCACGGCAATGCTCAGCGCCATGGTGCCGAGGATTACCCAGACGATCAGCATCGGGTCGACCGAGAAGCCGATCTCCAGCACGTACTCGACGAAGGCCCAGGTTCCGGCGATGCCCAGCGCGGCGGCCAGCACCGCTGCCAAGAGGCCGAGCAGGCCATACTCCACGAGGTAGGCCCGCACCACGTCGGCACGGGTGGCGCCGAGCACCTTCATCACCACGGCGTCGGCCTCGCGCTGGCGACGGCCGGCGGCCATGGCTCCCGCAAGCACCAGCACGCCCGAGACCACGGCGAGGCCGCCGATCACCTCGACGGCCGCCGTCACATTGCCGAGGATCACGGCGAAGCTTTCGAGCGCCTCGCCGACCGGCAGGAAGATCAGGTCGGGGAACTCGGCGACGAGCCGGCTCTGCAGTTCGCGCTCGGCTTCGGGCACGGCCTTCATCAGGCCCAGGTAGCTGACGTCGAAATCGGCGAAGGCGTTGGGCGAGAAGACGAAGCCGAAGTTCACGCTGCCCGAGCGCCAGGCATAGTCGCGGAAGCTGCCGATGCGGGCGGTGACCTCCTGCCCGAAGACCAGCAGCTGCAGCTCGTCGCCGAGCTTCAGCCCGAGCGGCTCGTGCAGCCGGTCGAACACCGAGACTTCCGGGATACCGTCGTAGTTGTCCGGCCACCATTCGCCCTGGGTGAGGGTCGAATCCTCCGGCAGCGTGGCAGCCGAGGTGAGCGGGATCTCCTCGGTGAGCACGAAGCTGAACTCCGGCGGCAGGGTGCGGCCGAGATCGTCGACGTTGACGCCATTCACGCTCTCGATCTTGCCGCGCATCATCGGCATCGCGGTGAAGTCGGCGACGTCGGCTGGGGCGGCCGCCGAGAAATCGGTCAGCGCCTGCGCCTCGTCCTCGAAAAGGTCCATGAAGACGAAGCTCGGGGCGTTGGGGATCGACTCGCGGTTGAGCTGGTTGCGCAGGTTGCCGTCGATCAGGGCGATCAGCAGCAACAGCGCGAGGCCCATGCCGAGCGACAGGATCACCACCGGGGCAGGGGCGCCGGGGCGGTGGATGGATTTGAGCGCATTTCGAAGCGCCGCGTTGGGCAGCGGCGGCACGAGGCGGAGGATGGCCTGCAGCAGCCAGGCCGCGACGCGCAGCACGATGAACGCGCCGAGCACGGCGCCCGCATACCACAGCACCAGCACCGGCCGGCCGGTGCTCAGCGTGGCGAGGCCGAAAATGCCGAGGGCGGCGAGGCCGAGCGGCAGCCACAGGCCGGGGCGGAAATAGTCGCGCCAGCCGAGGCCGCCTTCTACCGCCGAGCCGGCCGAGCGGAACAGGAGGGCGGGCTTCAGCTTCTGCGCCCGGCGCAGCGGCAGGTAGCCGAAGGCGAAGCCGACGAGGAGGCCGAAGCCGGCGGCGGTCGCGAGGGTAGCGGGGTCGAGCACCGCCGGCAGGTCCAGCCCCAGCAGGCCGCCGAGGATGGGCAGCGCCACGAGCGTCAGCAGGCTGCCCAGCATCAGCCCGAGCACGATGCCGACGCCGGTCAGCAGCATCACCTGGAAGAGGAAATGCGCCATGATCTGCGCGCCGGTGGCGCCGAGCGCCTTCATAGTGGCGATCGAGCGCTGGCGTTCGGTGACGTAGGCGGCGATGGCGTTCGAGACGCCGACGCCGCCGATCAGCAGCGAGCTCAGCCCGACGATGATGAGGAAGCGGCCGAAGATGTCGAAGAAGCGGGCGAGGTCGGCGGTGGCGTCTTTCGGCGCGTTGACCTGGAAGCCGGCGCTGGGGAAGGCGGTGCGGATCTGCTCGCTCGCCGCCTCGAAGGTGACGCCCGGGTTGAGCAGCAGCTTGTTGTGGAAGCGGGCGAGGACGCCGGGCTCGATGATGCCGGTGGCGTTCACCGCCTCGACCGACATCACGACCGGCACGCCGATGCCGATGCCGTTGGTGAGCTGGTCGGGCAGCGCCTCGATCACGCCGCGGACGATGAAGGTGGCGTTTTCGATGGTTATCGTGTCGCCGAGGCCGACCTGCAGCCGGTCGAGCAGCAGGGAGTCGGCGACGAGGCCGAAATTGTCGCCATCCTTCGCTGTCAGTTCGGCGACGGTGGCCGCGCTGTCCGCCACCGTGGCGGTGCCGACGAGCGGATAGTTGGCATCGACGGCGCGGATGGAAATGAACGTGCTTTGCGTTTCGCTTGCGGCCCGACCGAGCACCTCGACCTGTTCGCTGAGGGTGCCGAGCGATTGCAGCAGGGCCTTTTCGTCGGGGTTGATGGCGCGGTAGCTGAGCGTCGCGTCGAGGTCGCCACCGAGCAGGACGCGGGCGTCGCGGACCAGCGAGGCCTGCAGCGCCGCGCTCACCGAGCCGACGATGGTGATGGTGCCGACCCCGAGCGCCAGGCAGGCGAGGAGGATGGTGAAGCGGCGGAGGTCGCCGCGCAGGTCGCGGAAGGCGACGCGGAGCCAGCCCCTCAGGGTTGCCTGGAGCGTGCTCATGCGTCGGCCATGGCGCTGAGGTGGCCCTCATTCATCCGCAACTGCCGGTCGGCCTTCTTCGACAGGTTCGGGTCGTGGGTAATCAGCAGGATCGAGGTGCCGCGATCGCGCGCCAGGTTGAACATCAGCTCGATGACGTGGGCGCCGGTCTCCTGGTCGAGGTTGCCGGTCGGCTCGTCGGCCAGCAGCAGCTTGGGGTTGCCGACCATGGCGCGGGCGAGGCCGACGCGCTGCTGTTCACCGCCCGAGAGCGCGCTCGGCAGGTGGCCGGTGCGCTTGTCGAGCCCGACATCGGCGAGGGCCTGCGCGGCGCGGTCGCGCACGGTGCGCCACGGCGTGGCGGGGTCGGCGATCTCGAGGGTCAGCGCCACATTTTCGAGCGCGGTCAGCGAGGGAATGAGATGGAAGTTCTGGAACAGGATGCCGAGGTTCTTGCGGCGGAAGATCGCCAGCTTGTCCTCGTTCATGCCGGTAATCTCGATGCCGTCGATGCTGACCGAGCCGGCCGTCGCCTGTTCGAGGCCGCTCAGCACCATCAGGAGCGAGGTCTTGCCGCTACCCGAGGGGCCGACCACCGCGGTGACCTCCCCAGCCGACAGTTCGAGCGACACATCCTTGAGGATATGCAGCGGCTGACCGCCCGACTTGAGATGGAGGTTCAGGCCTTTGGCGACAGCGACGGGAGTGGACATGGGGGACCGTGGTTCGGACAGGTCCTTCACAGATAGGCCGAAACCGGCCGGGGTCAACGCGACGCGTTAGCCCCGGCGGTCAATTGGGTGGCATGCATGCGGAAGCGAGTGGCTTCCACCCCTCAGTTCGGGATCACCATCTGGTTCAGCGCGTCGCGGTCGGCCGGGAGTTCCGCATCGCCGGCGGCCACGCCATTCACCTGCAGCATGTAGGCCACGAGGTCGGCGTAGGTCTCGTCGCCGAGGCTGGCAGGACGGGAGGGCGGCATGCGGTCATGGGTGTGGGCATAGAGCGCGCCCACCGTCTGGCCGGGCCACTTGCCGTCGAAATACGGGCCGGCGAGCGGCGGGCCGTAATTGGCGCTGATCAGGTCCGGCCCGTGGCAGGAGACGCAGTTGGCATCGTAGGTGGTCTTGCCGCGCGTTGCCTGCTCGGCCGTGAACGTCGGGGCAATACCGTCGGTTACGGCCGCCGCGTCGGCCTGCTCGGCGGCCGGCTGGTCGGTGGTGGCCGCGACGTTGCCGTCACCCTCGCCGGTATAGGTGTAGACGAGGATGGCGCCGGGGTTCTGCAGCGTCGTGCCGGCGCCGCCATCCATGGTGCCGACAAGGCCGCTGGCATCAGTTGCCACGTACATGGTCTTCATGTCGGGGCTCAGTGCCATGTCGCGCAGCCGGTTCTCCGACTGGAAGTAGCGCTCGATGGGGCCGGAGACGGTCTGGCCGTCCTCGCCCAGCGGCACGCGGTAGATCGAGCCGCGCTTCAGCGTGGTAATCAGCAGCGAGTTTTCCCAGCCGGGAATGCCTTCGCCGGCCTCGGGGAAGTAGGCCTGCATGGCCGAGGTGGCGACCGTCGGCCAGCAGATGAAGTCGATGCCGTTGCAGGCATTGTCGGTGAAGTTGTAGTCGCTCGGCACGGTGAACAGGGTAGCGATCGGATCGTGCTGTTCTTCGGGCCACTCGCTCTCGTCGGTGACGGGCACCGAGGGATCGATGGTGATGTCGGAGAACCGCAACTGGTCGCACGGGGTTGTGGCGAGATCCCAGCGGGCCATCTGGTAGGCCATGTCGTCCCTGAAGCCGACGACATGCGGCCAGCCGTAATTGTCGCCGCCGACCAGGATGTTCACCTCGTCATCGGTCTTGGGACCCTGCTCGGAGGCGTAGAGCGTGCCGTCCGGCGCGAAGTCGATGCCCTGCATGTTGCGGTGGCCATAGGTGAAGACGTGGCTGCGGACGCCGTCGATCTCCGGGTTGTCCTCCGGAATGCTGCCATCGAGGTTGAGGCGGAGCGACTTGCCCTCATAGGCGCTGTAGTCGGGAACAGCGATCTCGTCGGCGGTCGGCAGGCGCTGCGTCTCGATGGGGATGCACCAGTTGCCGAGCTGGCCTTTGCCGCCATCGCCGATGGTGTAGTAGAGCTTGCCGTCGGTGGGGCCGATCTTGAGGCGGCCCGAATTGTGATCGTTCTGACCCGGCAGGCCGGCGACCAGCTCGAGCGGTTCGCCCAGCGTGCCATCCGCCTCGTTGTAAGTCAGCCGGACGATCTTCACGAAAAGGTTGGCGTAGGGGCTGAAGGCATCGGCCACCCACGGGTGCTTCTCGCGCGACTTGTCGACGTAGCTGTAGGCTGCATAGACGTAGTCGCTGCCGGTGCCCTGCAGCAGGCCGGGATCGAGGGCAAGGCCAAGCAGGCCATCCTGGCCGCCGGGGGCCGAGACTTCCTCGATATCGATCGCCACCTGCTTGGTGCCGTCGGCCGGGTTGACGCGGGTGATCTTGCCGCCGGTCCGCTCGGTGAGCCACAGCCAGCCATCGGGGCCCCAGCTGATTTCCCAGGGGGCTCCGAAGCCATCGGCCAGCACCGTCATTTCGAACTGCTTGGTGCCCGCGACGGCCGCATCCGGCGTATCCTGCGCCAGGGCAGGCAGGGTGAGCGCAGTCAGGGTCAGCAAGGCGGCAGCAATTCTCATGGGTGTCCCTCCAAATAGCTATGGTCGGGGTACCGAACCGCCGTGGTGCCGGTTGGGTTCCCGGAAAAATCAGTGTGTCGCGGCAGGCGTGAAGCGGGCGAGAAATGCCCGCCTCACAGTTTGACCTAAAGGTTGTGCTTCCAGCCGAGGATGCGCTCGGCCTTGGATGAATTGAAAAATGCCTTGCGGCCCGAAAGGTCGCCTTTGATCGGGATGCCGGGGAACAGCCTGGCGGCCACTTCGAGACTCGGTAGATCGGCGGTGGTGTCGGGCGCCACTATGTAGAAGGCTTCGTGGCCCTTGAACTTGCCCTCGAGGCTCAGCAGGCAGGCGCGCGCCGCCGCATCGAACAGCGTGTAGGCGAACAGGTGCTTCTTGGGATGCTCGCTGTCGAGGGTGAAGTTCCTGGCAGCCAGCGCCCGCTCCGGCACGACCCAGTGGAAGCGCATCGAGGCGATCGAAATGTCGGCCCAGCGGCGGGCGAAGGCGTCGGCCTGCGCTTCGCAGATCCACTTCGAGAGGCTGTACGGCTCCTCGGAGTAGTTGGCGTGCTCCTCGTCGATGGGCAGGTAGTGGTAGTGCGGATCGCGGCTGTAGGAGTGACCGATGGCGTTGACGCTTGAGGCCTGGCAGATGCGCATGATGCCGTTGTCGACGGCGGCCTGCAGGGCGTTGTAGCTGCCCACCACGTTGTTGTTGTGCACGACGTGGTCGGGGTGGCGGCCGGGCGAGGGGATGGCGGCCATGTGAATGACCGCGTCGCAGCCGGCAAAGGCGGCGACGAGCTTTTCGTACTCGTCCATGTCGGCCTGGATGAAATGCAGGCCCTTGGTCTCTTCTGTCTCGGGCGCGGCGACGCGATCGATGCAGACTAGCTCGTGGCCCTGGGCCTTCGCTTCCTTGATGATGGCGCGGCCGACGCCGCCGGATGAACCGGTGAGGGCGATCTTCATGTCAGTTCACCTTACTTCGCGTAGACGGCTTCGTGGAGGCCGCGGATATAGCCGATGGCATAGAGGCGACCGAACGCCGAGTAACCGGCATTCTCATTGCTGTCGCCCTCGACCGTCGGCACGTGGTCTGGCCGCAGCACGCCATCGAAGCCGATGTCGCGATAGGCCTTCATGGTTTCCAGCATGTCGGTCTTGCCCGCATCGTGCCAGGTTTCGCGGAAATTGGTCGGCACGCCCTCGACGTCGCGGAAGTGGACGAAGCTGATCTTCTTGCCGAAGCCGCGGATCGCCTTGGGCAGGTCGTCGGTCATCAGGGTGAAGTTGCCCTGGCAAAGCGTGATGGTGTTGTAGTCCGACGGGATCATCTCGACGAGGCGCTGGTAGTTCGGCACCGTGCGCATGATGCGCGACACGCCCTTGATCGGGGTGATCGGCGGATCGTCCGGGTGCATGGAGAGTTTCACGCCGGCCTTCTCGGCGACCGGGATGACGCGGCGCAGGAAGTATTCCAGCGTCTCCCACAGCTTTTCTTCGCTGATGGGCGGGTTCGAGGTGATGCTGTCGGGCACGTCGTCGACGTTGAATGCCGTCACCACCGAGCCACCGCGGCTGGGGGTCGCCATGTTGGTGCGGACCCAGTTGAAGTCGGTCATCCACTCGTAGCACCACACCGGGATGCCGAGCTTGCCCATGTTGGTGAGCAGTTCGCAGACGACGTCGATCTCGGCGTCGCGACCCTCGAGCCCGCGCTTGGCGAGGTTGAGCGGCGGACGGCTCTCGATGACGCGGATGTCGAAGCCGCCTTCGGTGTAGCGGTCCTTCATGCGCTGCAGGGCGCTCAGCGAGCTGACGCGCTCGCCGGCCTGCAGCATGTCGAAGGGCAACCCCGCCACGGCCAGGTCGACGCCGGCCTGCTTGGCCAGCTTCCACACGGAATTTGGTGTCGGGGGGATGAATTCAGCGATCTCGAGCATCTTACCGGACTTGCTATTGGGGCGGCCGACAGGGGGCGGGGCCATCATTGACAACGGGGATGGACAACCGGGCGCATCGGCCTGCGATGCGCCCGGTCGGGTAGTTCTGGCGGATCAGACGGGTTCGCGCGGCTTGAGCGGGTCGCCCCACTTCTTGTTGAGGTCCGGCCACGGGATCGAGTCGACAAGCAGCCGGGTGTAGGCGTGCTGCGGGTTGCGGATGACGCTCTCGACGTCGCCCTTCTCCACCACGTCGCCTTTGTAGAGGACGATGATGTTGTCGGAGACGTGATACGCCGTCGTCAGGTCGTGGGTGATGTAGATGATGGTGACGCCGTGGTCGCGGTGCAGATTGCGCAGCGACTCGAGGATGTTGGCGCGCAGCGACGCATCCACCATCGATACCGGCTCGTCGGCGATCAGCAGGCGGGGCTTCAGCAGCAGGGCGCGGGCGACATTGATGCGCTGGCGCTGGCCGCCCGAAAGCTGGTGCGGGAACCGCCCGAGCACGTCCTCGGGGCGCAGGCCGACCGAGTTGAGCGCTTCGTCCATCTTGTCACGGGCGTCGCGGCCGGACTTCGCCAGCTTGAAGTGCTTGATCGGCACGGTCAGCAGGTGATCGACCGTGTAGAACGGGTTGAACACCGCGAAGGGGTCCTGGAACACCGCCTGCACTTCCTTGCGGTAGTTCAGCTTTTCCTTGCCTTCGAGGCCGCGGATATCCTTGCCGCGGTAGATGATCTGGCCGGTGGTCGGGGTGATGAACCCCAGCAGCAGCATGGCGAGCGTGGTCTTGCCCGAGCCGGATTCGCCGGCGACGGTCAGGATGGACGGATCGTCCTCCGGCATCGTCAGCGAGTATTCCTTGAGGGCGATCGTCGCCTTCGTGCTCAGCAGGCCGCGCTGGTAGACCTTCGAGACGTTGCGGATCTCGAGCAGGTTCTTACTCATGGGCGTGGCCTTCTTCGTCGTAGAGGTGACAGGTCACCATGCGGCCGCCCGGCAGGATGCGGGCCTCCGGACGCACGGAACGCTGCAGTTCGCGCTGCCCATGCGGGCAGCGGGGGTGGAAGGCGCAGCCCGAGGGCAGGCGCAACAGCGACGGCGCGAGGCCGGGGATGCCGTTGAAGACGCCCTTGTTGTCGAGGTTGGGCAACGAACTGATCAGCGCCTGCGAATAGGGATGCTTGGGATCGGTGAACATCTCGCGCACCGTCGACAGCTCGACGAGGCGGCCGGCATACATCACCGCGACCTTGTCGACCGCCTGCGCCATCAGGCCCATGTCGTGGCCGATGAGGATGACGGCGGCGTTGATCTCCGACTGCACCCGGGTGATGGTTTCCATCACCTGGCGCTGCGTCACCACATCGAGGGCCGAGGTGGGCTCGTCGGCGATGATGACGTTGGGCTGCAGCAGGATGCCGATGGCGATACAGACGCGCTGCTTCATGCCGCCCGACAATTCGTGCGGGTACATGCGGGCAACGCCCGGATCGAGATCCACCGAGCGCAGGGCGTGCGAGAGACGGTCCTCGATGGAGGACTTGGTCTCGCCGGTGAGATGCGACTTGATGGCGTCGGCCATCTGGGAGCCGATGCGCATCACCGGGTTGAGCGAGTTCATCGCGCCCTGCGGGATGTAGGCGATCTTGTTGAGACGCGCCTTGCGCATGTCGCGCTCGGGGAGGCTCATCAGGTCGGTGCCGCCGACGATGACCTTGCCGCCCTCGATGCGCCCCGGCGGCTTGATCATCCGCATCATGGCGAGCGCCATAGTGGACTTGCCGGAACCCGACTCGCCGACCATGCCGAGCTTTTCACCCGAGTTCAGGGTGAAGCTCACATCGTCGAGCGCCTTGGCGCGGCCGAGGTCGGTGTAATAGGTGACCTCGAGCCCTTCGACGCGCAGCACCGGTTCGGTGACGTTCCGGTTGGCGCTGCCGACCTTCTTCTCGCGCAGGGGAGTGCTATCAATAGTCATTCAGTACGCCTCACGCGGGGATTGGCCAGTTCATCGAGGCCCATGTTGACGAGGGCGAGTGCCCCGAGGATCAGGATCATGGCGAAGGCGGGGATCAGCGGCCACCACCACCAGCCGTTGAAGAAGGCGCCCTGGCTCTGGGCGGCCCAGATCAGGTTGCCGAGCAGCGGCTCGCGCAGCGGGCCGAGGCCCAGCACGGCGAGGTAGAAGGACGCGAACACCGCACCGAACACCTGGCCGACGAACGAGGCGGCAATGAACGGCAGCAGGTTGGGCAGGATTTCCTTGAAGATGATGCCCATGTCGGACACGCCGGAGAGCTTGGCGACCGACACGAACTGTCGCTCCTTCATGGTCATCACCTGGGCGCGCACCACGAGGGTGGGGCCCATCCAGGCGAGCATGGCGACGATGATGGCCATGGTGAAGATGGTCACGTCGCGCTTGTCGAGCGAGCCGGCGACGACAACCTGGATCAGCAGCACCGGGATCGGCGTGAGGATCTGGCAGACGGTGCGGATGACGGAGTCGATCCAGCCGCCGAAATAGGCGGAGGTGAAGCCGAGCACGACCCCGACGAGGGTGCCGATGCCGCCCGCGAGCAGGCCGATCAGCGCGGTCTGCCACATGCCGATCACCATGGCGACGAGCAGGTTGCGGCCGAAGAAGTCGGTGCCGAACGGGTATTTCAGGCTCGGCGGCTGCTTGAGGGCGGCCGCGAGGGGGTAGGCATGTTTGGGGTTCACCACGAACATGCCGATCACGGTGAACAGCGTCAGGGCAACGAGGATGAGGACGCCGACGGCGAGGCCCTTGTTGCGGCGCAGGTAGCGAAAGAACAGGACGACGTTGGAAGGCTGACGAACGATATCGGGCGCAGCGTTGGAAACAATGGTCATAGGGCTCTCCTTAGCTGTCCCGAATGCGGGGATCGAGGAGCGGGTAGACAAACTCCAGGATCAGCATCAGCAGGGCGATGGCGAGGGTGATGAAGATCACGATGCCGTAGATTACGGGGAAGTCGTTGGCGCGGATGGCGAGGTTGAGGGCGGTGCCGATGCCCGGCAGGCCGAACAGGCCCTCGACCACGACGGCCGAAGTGATGACGGTGCCCAGCGCCAGCGCGAGGCCGGTCACCTGTGGCAGCAGGGCGTTGCGCAGGTAGTAGTCGCGGAAGATGCGACCGGCGCTCAGCCCCTTGTGCTCGGCGTAGTTCACGTAGTCCTCGCCCTGGATGGTGATGCCCATGCCGCGCATCGACAGCACCCAGCCGCCGACGGAGCCGAGGATCAGCGACAGGGCCGGAAGCACCTGGTGCTGCATCAGATCGAAGAAGAACGGCCAGCTCCAGGTTGGAACCACGCCCGGCGAGTAGGCGCCGCCAAGCGGCAGCCACTGCAGGCGGAAGCCGATGAAGAACACCAGCAGGATGCCCATGATCACCGGGGGAACGCCGGTCAGCAGGATGAAGGGGGTGGCGATGCCACGCAGCCAGCCTGGCGCCCTGGGCCAGGCCGAGACGGCGCCGAGCAGTGTGCCGATGACGAAGCTGAGAACCGTGGTGACCAGCAGCAACCCGATGGTCCACGGCAGGGCCTGCGCGATCACCTCGGTGACCGTGGAGGGGTATTTCGACAGCGAGTAGCCGAAATCAAGGTGAACGATGTTGTTGAGGTACTGCCAGTATTGCTCGAGCAGCGGCTTATCGAGACCGAAGGACTTGTTCATCGACTCGATGAGCTTCTCGATGTCGCCGGGCGAGAAACCGCCCGAACGGGCCAGCTCGCCGAAGCGTTCGCGGATGGCGTTGCGGGTCGAGAGCCGCGGGACGAAGAAGACGATGGTCGATGCGGCCCAGACGACCAGAACGAAGAAGAGCAGGCGCTTGACGATGACTTTGACGTTCAATTCAGGAGTTCCCGATGGCCGTGGCCCCAAAAGGCTCGCGACCTGTCATCAGGTCGGCGAGTAGGACGCGCGCCGTAGCGCGCGCCCCATTGATTGGACTGTTACTGCGCGCCCGAGGGCTGCAGGCCGGCAACAACGAGCATGCCGGTATGGGCCCAGAAGGCGCCGTTGGCGCCAACGCCGACGTTCGTCGACGACGGCCAGTTGGTCCAGTAGTGGTTGTTGTACGCGATGCGGTGCAGCCACTGGATGACCGGCACGTCGATCGTGTCGCGCCAGTAGATGCCCAGAGCCTTCGCGGCGCCTTCCTGGAACGCCGGATCGTCCGACGACAGCGAGGCGATCGAGTCGAGGATCGCATCGTACTCAGGGTTCTTGTAGCGCGAGAACCGGTTGTTACCAGCACCCGAGCCGATGGCCTGAGAGTACTTGCCGTGGAAGAGGTTCATGGCTTCGAACGGGTCGAACAGCGAAGCGCCGTGACCGAACATGTAGAAGCCGGCCTTGCCGTCGACCATGTTCTGGTAGGCGTCGGTGCCGAAGTTCACGTTCGAGTCAAAACCAGCCTGGCGGAGCATTTCAGCCAGCACCGGGGCGATGTCGCCGTGGATGCTTTCGAAGGCCTGGATGGTGGCGTCGAAGGTCGCGCCGTCTTTTTCCCACAGGCCGTCGCCGTTCAGGGCGAAGCCGGCTTCCTGCATGAGGCGTGCGCTCTCTTCAGGATCGAACTTGCCGGGCTCGTACTTGGCTTCTTCGGCCTTGACGGCCGGCGAGTCAGCAAACGCCTGGAGGTTCGGGTACAGCGGGAACGGGTAGATGGTGGCGATCGCAGCGCCCTCGTAGAGGACTTCGTTGATCAGGTCACGGTTGATGGCGAGGCTGACGGCCTTGCGGACGTTCGGATCGCTGTAGGGCTCGAGCTGGGTGTTCATCCAGAGCGAGTTCGGCCACCAGTCCAGGTACCCGTAAGGCGACTCGGAGCCAGTCCACGACTGGATTTCCGGGTTCTGCTGCAGGATGTTCTGGATGATCTGCGCACGCATGTCGACCGCGGAGTCGAAGTCGTTGTTGACGATGCGCTGGGCAACGGTGTCGATCGGCTGGTTCAGGATGTTGACGATCACGACGCGCTTGACGGCCGGAAGGGCCATGCGGCCGGCCGCAACAGCCCACCAGTCTTCACGCAGGTCGAAGATCTTCTGGTTGGTGTTCCAGGCGACGATATCGAACGGACCCGAATGCGGGATCTCGTCACGGCCCGGAGCCTTCGTCGGATCGGTCTGAGCCGACAGGTAGGCAGCGGGGACGATCGGGATACCGGTATCGAACTTCTGGGTCAGAACTTCGAACTTGAAGCGCGGCGACGGAGCCTTGAACTTCACCGAGACGGTGAGATCGTCCACGGCCGTCACGCTTTCCACCAGATCAGAGAACTGCGTGTGGTAGGGCAGCGTGTTGTACTGGATCTGGCCGTCGAAGGTGTACTTGACGTCGGCAGAGGTGACGGCGGTGCCGTCAGACCACTTGGCGCCAGCGTTCAGCTTGATCTCGAGGGTCGTAAACGTGTCGTCCGTGTACTCCATCGAGTCGGCAAGCCACGGAATGTACTCGTTCTTGTAGATGCCGAAGTACATCAGCGGCTCCCACATCAGGTTGTTGCCTTCCTGATGGGTATAGCCCGGGAGCACCCAGGGATTGGTGGTGCCGACGGACGAGCCGCCAGACACGCCCCAGCCCAGCTGCACGGTCTGGTTGCGCGGCACTTCGCCGAGCGCAGCAGGCACGATATCGCTGGCAGCGACCGTATCCTGCGCGTAGCCGACCGTCGGCGCCGCAAAGGCCACGACCGCCACAATGGCGGCTGCAGCCAGTTTCAGATTCATCATAAGACATATCCTCCCATGTCACATGGTTCGTTCGTGGTGCCGGTGCGGCAGGAAGGGAGAGTCAAGTCGTCTCCAGCCCCCAATTGTCAGGCGACAGCCTGCCGCTTCGTCATCACTCCCACGAAAGGTCCGCTCTGTGCGCAACCTTCGCTCACAGGCTTCCGCCCGTGTTCCTCGTCGGCCGACCAAAGCAGCCGTCCTTGTTCAGTGCCCCAAGCGTATTCACGCACCCCGTTGCGTCTTCACGCACCCCGGTAATCCCGGGTTCACGCCATCGGCTGCCCTTGCGGATGCAGTCGGATCGGCGCTGGTCGCTAGAATTTCTCGGTAAAATATCGTGCGAAAACCCGCCTCGACGGGCCCGGCATTCTCCCAAACCGGATCACTCCTCCCAGAGCGGTCCATGTTTTTCCTTGTTTCTCTAACGCTTGCACGGGCTTTGAGCGGAGTCAACGACCGACAATACACTATCTGTATCGTTTTCGTACATTCTTTGGGATTGCGCGCGGCAGGCCCGGGTAGGGGCTTTGCAAGCGCTGCACGGACATGCTGATCTCGCGCGCCCGCAAGCCGGCATCGCACGGCAGGGCACAAACAGGGAGAAGGCGGCATGGCGACCAGCGATTTCTACGAAGTGCTCGATCCGCGGTTCGGGCGGCTGTTCAACGGCAATGCCCAGGTCGACAAGCTGTGGACCGGCTGCCGCTGGGCCGAGGGCCCGGCGTATTTTGCCGCAGGGCAATATCTGGTGTGGTCCGACATCCCCAACGACCGGATGATGCGCTACGACGAGACCGACGGCTCGGTGTCGGTGTTCCGGCAGCCCGCCGGCAACACCAACGGCCATACCCTCGACCGGCAGGGCCGGCTCGTCTCGTGCGAGCATGGCGGGCGGCGCGTCAGCCGCACCGAGCATGACGGCACCGTGGTGACGGTGGTGGACAGGTTCGAGGGCAAGCGACTCAATTCGCCCAACGACGTGGTGGTGAAGTCGGACGACTCGATCTGGTTCACCGACCCGACCTACGGCATCGACAGCGACTACGAAGGCAACAAGGCCGAAAGCGAGATCGGCGCGTGCTACGTGTACCGGGTCGACCGGGCGACCGGCTCGATCACCCCGGTGGTCACCGACATGGTCCGGCCCAACGGCCTCGCGTTCTCGCGTGACGAAAAGCAGCTCTACGTCGCCGATACCGGCCTGACGCATGGCGCGGCGCACGCCAAGCACATCAAGGTCTACGATGTCGGTGCCGACGGCACGCTGAGCGGCGGCCGCGAGTTCGCCGCATGCACGGCCGGGCTGTTCGATGGCTTCCGCCTCGATACCGACGGGCGCATCTGGACCAGCGCGGGGGACGGGGTCCACTGCTACGACCCGGACGGCACGCTGATCGGCAAGGTCAAGGTGCCCGAAGTGGTGGCCAATGTCTGTTTCGGCGGCCCCAAGCGGAACATCCTCTACATCTGCGGTACCACTTCGCTCTACGCGGTGCGGCTGATGGTCAGCGGCCACCGGACGTACTGAAAAGGGCTCAGTAGGTCAGCGTGCGGTGCAGCACGCCTTTCAGGTGGCGGTCGAGGGCGTCGATGGCGCCCTCGATATCGCCGGCCGCGAGACCATCGATGATGTCGAGGTGTTCTCGCATCGAGGTGATGGTGTGGATCGGGCCGACCGCATCGAGGTTGTGCAGGCGGATCAGGTACATCTTCTGAATCAGCCGGGCATAGACCATGCTGAGGTGGTTGTTGCCGTAGGCCGCGATGAAGCTCTCGTGGAACTCGCGCTCCAGCGCCTTGACCGGAATGCGGTAGGTGTTGAGGTCGTTGACCTCGCGGACGAAGGCCATGATGCGTTCATGGCTCTGCCGCATCCGCTCGATCCAGCCGGGCGGCAGGGTGGTGGCGAACTTGCGCAGCCCCTCCTTCTCGAGCAGGCCGCGGAACTGGAACGTGTTCCCGACGAAGTTCATGTCCGGGTAGAAAATGGTAATCCCGACCTTGCGGCGGACGGTGATCATGCCCTCGGCCTCGAGCAGCGTGGTCGTTTCGCGCATCGGTGACAGCGAGAGGCCAAGGACGGCGCCGAGCTCCTCCTGCCTGAGGGTCTGCCCCAGCCTGAGCCGGCCTTCGATCAGCGCCTCGAAGAAGGCGTGATAGCCGGAATTGTCGATGCCGCCGTTCAAGAACTTCCCCGTCCTGGTCCGCTGAAATTGCTCGCTATCCAACCAAAGATGGCACCCGGAGAGCGTTGACATCGATTATTCGCAGCCTATACGCTCAGAAACAAGCAGATAAGATATATTTAATCCGCCAGCGGCGATAGCTTTCAAGCGTTGCCGGGCGAAGGGTGAGGAAAACCGGGCGTCTGCCGCCACTGGTGCGGCCCGCTCCAACGTAGTCGCCCGAAGGTGTCACGAAGGCGCCAGGGCTATTGGTTTCTCAGGGAGGGAATTCAATGACCGACAGCATTTCCAACAAGTGGTCGCGCCGCCGCGTGCTCGCGACTGCCGCCTCGGGCGTCGCGCTCGCGGCGGCCACCGGCTTCCCCATGCCGGCGCTCGCGCAGGGCAAGAAGCTCACCTACTGGGGCGGCCTGATCTTTTCGGACGACGCCAACAAGCTGCTCTCCGACACCATCACCGCCTGGGGCGCCGCCAATGGCGTCGAGACCGAAGTGGTAATGATCAACCAGAACGAGACCACGCAGAAGGTCTCGGCGGCGGTTTCGTCCAACACCATGCCCGACGCCATGGATACGGGCCTCGGCCTGTTGCGGCTGCTGGGCCGGCAGAACGTGTTCTCCGATGTCGGCGCGCTCTACAAGAAGATCGGTGATGCACAGGGCGGCTGGTTCTCCGGCCCCGATACCGCCACCGACCTGACCGCCGATGGCGGCGTGGCGCGCATCGGCATCCCGTTCGGCGTCAATGGCAACCTGCTGCTGCGCCGCAAGGACCTGCTGGAGCCCGCCGGCTTCACCGAAGCGCCCAAGACCTGGGACGAGCTGAAGATGCAGGCCGAGGCGGTCAACAAGGCGCCCGTTTCCGGCCTCGGCCTCGCGCTCTCCAACGTCGGCGACGCGAACCTGCAGGTGGCGATCCTGCAGTCCTACGGTGGCCGCATCGCCGACGATGCCGGCAAGACCGTGACCCTCGATACGCCCGAGACGCGCGAGTGGCTCGCCTGGGTGAAGGACGCCTGGGACAAGAAGCTGTTCCCGGCCGGCAACACCACGTGGGACGGGGCCGGCGACAACCAGGCCTACCTGTCGGGCCAGGCCGCCTTCATCGCCAATACCGGCTCGGTGGGTATTGCGGCCAAGAAGGACGACATGGAGTTGTTCGAGGCCAGCGCCTTCTCGCCGCTGCCGGGCGGTCCGAAGGGCATCGTCTCGCCGATCGACGTGCAGCTGCGCGCCATCACCAAGGCCAGCCCGCTGCAGGCCGAGGCCATGGCGCTGCTCGAGCACCTCTCCTCGCCCGAGTTCATGAACGCCTACTTCAACGTGGCGATCTATGGTCCGGTGCTGGCGGACCAGGAAAAGCTGCCGGCGTTCGATGGTACCAACACCATCCTCGTCGGCCTGCTCGGGCTCGCCAAGAACGGCACGGCGCCGGCCTATCCCGACGTCAACAATGCCGCCTTCGCCGATTTCGGCTCGAACTTCATCATCCCCAAGCTGGCGCAGCGCGTCGTGGTGGATGGCTGGGATTTCGACCGGGCCATCGCCGAAGCGCAGGCCCAGGGCCAGGCGATCTACGACAAGTACTGAGCATTCTGCCGCGGCCGGTCACGAGGCTGGCCGCGGCCTTTCCCCGAATAATTCAGGAGCGGATGCGCGATGTCTGTTGCGGCTGACACCATCCCCGCGAAACCGCGACGCCGGCTTCCCGGCAATGTCCGCATCAAGGCATTCGCTTACCTGCTGGTGGCGCCGGCGATCCTTCTGATCTGCGGCCTCGTCGCCTACCCGTTCCTGTTTGCCATCTGGGTGTCGTTCACCGACATGGTGGTGGGCAGCGTCGGCAACTTCGTCGGCTTCAAGAATTTCGAATATCTCGCCGGCACCGCCACGTTCTACAGCGCCATCTGGAACACCATCGTCATCGTGCTGGTGTCGGACGTGCTGAAGCTCGGGATCGGGCTGGGCCTCGCGCTGCTGGTGCACCAGAACCTGCCGGGGCGCGGGATTTTCCGCTCGTTCCTGATGCTGCCCTGGGCGATGCCGGCCTTCGTCGCCTTCCTCACCTGGCGCGTGCTGTACCAGCCGATCGGCGGCGGTATAAACCTGATCCTGACGCAGACGGGGCTTTACCCGGAGGTGATCGACTTCCTCGGCTCGCGCTCGACCGCTATGGGCTCGGTGATCGTCGCCTCGGTGTGGCGCGGCTTCCCGTTCTGGTTCATCTCCATCCTCGCCGCACTGCAGTCGGTGCCCAAGGAACTCTACGAGGCGGCGATCGTCGATGGCGCCTCGACCTGGCAGCGGTTCTGGAACGTCACCATTCCGAGCCTGATGCCGGTGATCATCGTCACCACGCTCCTGAGCTCGATCTGGACTGCCAACGGCTTCGAGCATGTCTGGCTGCTGACCGCCGGCGGGCCGTCGGATGCCACCATGGTGTTCCCGGTGCTCGCCTACTACGGGATGCAGACGCAGCGCATCGGCGAGGCGGCGGCGGTGTCGGTCTACATGCTGCCGGTGCTGGGTGTCCTCGTGATCTTCGCGACATCACTGATGATGCGGAGGGAAGAATAATGGCCACGCTCGCGGAAGTCGCCAGCGCTGCGCCGGTTGGTACGGCGTCGGCCCAGCGCCGCATTATCACCGCGCGGATCGTCAGCTACGCCCTGCTAGCAGTGGCCGTCATCCTGGTGCTGTTTCCGATCTACTGGATGATCATCACGTCGCTGAAGCTGCCGCGCGAGATCTACCGCGTGCCGGCGCTGTGGCCGCAGACGTTCACGCTCGCCAATTTCGACAAGCTGCTGGCCGATGGCAGCTTCCTGCTCGCCATCCGCAACAGCGCCATCGTTGCCACGACGGTGACGGTGATCTCGGTGATCATCTCGTCGTTTGCCGCCTACTCGATGGTGCGGTTCCGCTACCGCTTCCGTGGCGTGTTCGGCCGCCTGATCCTGTTCGCCTACCTGACGCCGGGGTCGCTGCTGTTCATCCCGCTCTCGATCGTGATGGCGCAACTGCGGCTCGGCAACTCGCTGCAGGGGCTGATCCTCGTCTACCTCACCTTTTCGCTGCCGCTCTCGACCTGGCTGCTGCAGGGCTATTTCCGCGGCGTGCCGCGCGAACTGGAGGAGCAGGGGATGATCGACGGGCTGACGCGGTTCGGCGCGCTGATCCGCATCACCCTGCCGCTGTCGGCGCCGGGGCTGGCGGCCGTCGCCATCTTCACCTTCACCGGCGCGTGGAACGAGCTGCTGTTCGCGCTGGTGCTGACCACGTCCGAAAGCGTGCGGACGGCGCCACTGGCGCTCAACTATCTCATCACCAGCGACGTGCTGCCGTGGGGACCCCTGATGGCGGGTGCCGTCATCTCCTCGGTGCCGCTGATGATCCTCTATTTCGTCGCACAGCGCTTCATGGTGGCCGGCATGGCCGAAGGCGCCGTGAAGGGCTGACGGAACCACTCAACGATGACACAGGAATACACATTATGGGCATGAGGGTAGCGGTCGGGCAGTTCCACGACCTGACCGAGGACAGGCTGCGCTTTGCAGCGCAGATCGGCGTCAACGGACTGCAGATGAACAACCCGACGCTTCCCGGCGATCACCGCTGGGAACAGGCGGACGTCAAGGCGCTGGTCGACAAGGTCGAAGCGGCCGGGCTGAAGTTCGAGGCGATCGAGAACGTGCCCACGCACTTCTACCACAAGGCCATGATGGGCCTCGATGGGCGCGACGAGCAGATCGAGAACTACCAGGCGACGATCCGCGCGGTGGCGCGGGCCGGCGTGCCGGTGCTGGGGCTGCACTTCATGCCCAACTCGGTGTGGACCACCGACCGCAACGGCCAGACCCGCGGCGGCGCGACCGCCCGCAAGTTCGACATGTCGATCGTCGAAGCCAATATCGACAATCTCGAACTGCTGCGCTCGTTCATGCCGACGACGCTGGGCCGCGCCTCCTCGATGCCGCTGTTCGGCAAGGATGGCCCGTTCATCTCCGAAGAGCAGATGTGGTCCAACTACGAGTACTTCATGAAGGCAGTACTGCCGGTCGCGGAGGAAGAGGGCCTGAAGCTCGCGCTGCATCCGGATGATCCGCCGGTGCCGATGCTGGGCGGCGTGGCGCGGCTGTTCTACAAGCCCGCCAACTTCAAGAAGGCCTACGAGATGCTGGGCCGCTCGCCGAGCTGGTCGCTGGATCTCTGCCTCGGCTGCTGCTCGGAAATGCCGGGCGGCAAGACCAACGTCACCGAGATGATCGAGTATTTCGCGCCCAAGGGTGCGATCTCCTACATCCATTTCCGCGACGTGCAGGGCACGGTGCCGAACTTCACCGAATGCTTCATCGGCGACGGCAATTTCGACCCGGCCGAAGTGGTGGCGCTGCTCGACAAGAACGGCTTCGGCGGCTTCCTGCTCGATGACCACGTCCCCAAGATGGACAATGACAGCGACTGGAACCATCGCGGCCGCTCGCATGCCATCGGCTACCTGCAGGGGCTGCTGCGCATGCTGGAGTTCTACAAGAAGGCCTGATGCGTCAGCGCCTTCGCATGGATCGAAGCTCCCGCGGGTCGGACCTGCGGGAGTCATAATACGTTCAGCCAGTTGAACATCGTTTCCCCCTACGAACGTTTTACCGCCAACGCTGTCATTCCCGGTTGACTTGGGCAGCCCGCCGGTTCTCACTGGTGGGACAGCGTGTTCCGCCAATGGAACGCACGGCAAGACGACAAAAGTCGCTGCCCAGGGGAGGAGTTTCCGGTTGTCCAGTCCGCGGCGGACCATCCATGTGCTTGACCTGCTCGCCCGCAAGGGTGCGCTGGGCGTGCGTGGCATCGCCCAGCAGCTCGACCTGCCGGTCGGCTCGGTGCACCGCCTGCTGCTGGAACTCGCCGAAGAGAACGTCGTCGAGCGCAATGCCGATGGCGCCTGGCAACTGGGATACCGCCTGCTGGAAATCACCGACCTGCAACTCGACGGCGTCGGCTTCCCGCGCCTGGCGCGGCCGTACTGCGAGGCCATCGCCGAGGTGACGCGCGAGACGGTCAACGTCAACGTGCTGAGCGGCGACGCCTGCGTGTGCATCGACAAGGTGCGTGGCAACGAGGGGATGCAGCTCGACTGGCGCATCGGCTCGCGCGGCCCGCTTTATGCCGGGGGCAGTGCCAAGGCGATGCTGGCCTTCATGAGCGAGGCCGACCAGGTGCGGGTGGCGAACGGCCCGAAGACCCGCTTCACGTCCCATACGCTCACCGATGCAACGGCGCTGCTGATCGAACTGGGCCGCATCCGCGAGCGCGGCTACTCGATCGACGACCAGGAACTGGTGCTGGGCGTGTTCTGCGTCGGGGTGCCGATCCTCGACCGCATCGGCCGGCCGGTGGGCGGGATCAGCGTTTCGGGCCCGACGCCCAAGACGCCCGGCGCCGAACTGGAGCTGCTGGTGAAGCGCCTGCACGAGGCGTGCGGGCAGGTCAGCAAGCGACTTGGATATGTGGGGGCCTGGCCGCCGCGCGACGTGGTCGCGCCGCCGCTCGTGGCCGTTTGAGGGAGGAAGACGATGATCCGATCTGCATGGGTGATGAAGCTGAAGCCCGGCCAGGAGGCCGAATACAAGCGCAAGCACGACGAGATCTGGCCCGAGATGGTCGAGCTGCTGAAGAGCCAGGGCGTCACCAACTACTCGATCTACGCCTACGACCTGCTGCTGTTCGCCTACCTCGAAAAGCCCGACGGCGCGCCGTCGCAGACCGAGGGCGTCGATCCGGTGGTGCTGAAGTGGTGGAAGTGGATGGAGCCGCACATGGAAACCCATGAGGACGCGCGGCCGAAATCGTGGCCCGTCAATCTCGTCTTCCGGATGGACTGAGGCGCGCCATGGCAAAGCTGCAGATTGTCGATCCGCATATCCACCTGTGGGACCTCTGGACCCGCATCTACCCGCATTTCGAAAAGCCCGGCCCGGGCGGCGCGAGCGCAACGATCTGCCGTTCCTACCTGATCGACGAGTACCTCGAAGAAGGCCGCGACGACTTCGAGATCGTCGGGGCGGTGCATGTCGAGGCGTTCCCGACCGATCCTATCAAGGAAACCGAAACGCTGCAGGCAGTGGCCGATACCAAGAAGCTGCCGCTGGTGATCGTCGGCAATGGCGACCTGGGGTCGAAGGATTTCCCGGCGCTGCTCGACCGGCACCAGGCGTTCCCGATCTTCCGGGGCATCCGGCAGGTCGTGAACATGCATCCCGACCCCAAGCGGAGCTACACGAGCCGCGACCTGATGGCGGAGCCGCAGTTCCTCGAAGGGCTGCGCGAGCTTGGACGGCGCGGCCTGAGCTTCGACCTGCAGCTCTATCCGCACCAGATGGACACCGCGGCGGCCCTCGCGGCACAGGCGCCGGATACGCAGATCATCCTCAACCACGCCGGCATGTGGGCCGACCGCGACCTGAGCGGCTGGAAGCAGTGGAAGGCGGGGATGCGGACGCTCGCCGCGCGACCCAACATCGTCGCCAAGATCAGTGGCCTCGGCATGCTCGACACTGGCTGGACCACCGAGAGCATCCGGCCGCTGGTGCTCGAGAGCCTCGAGGCGTTCGGGACGGAGCGCGCCATGTTCGCCTCCAACTTCCCGGTCGACAAGCAATACACCGACTTTGTGACGGTCTGGCGCGCCTTCGACGCGATCACCAAGGGGTTCTCGGAGGGTGAGCGCACCGGCCTCTTCCGCGATAACGCCCGCAAATATTACCGCATTGCCGCCTGACGGCGGAGGAGAATTACCTTGAAGATCAAGAGCATCGAAGCCTTCACCATCACCAACCCGATTGCCGGTGGCACCTACGAGGAAGCCAAGCAGCGGGGCAGTGCGCGGCGGCCGCCGTGGACCAAGGATGCCGAGGTGGCGAACCCGATGTCGCGCTACCCGCGCTACAAGGCGCTGCGTGCCAGCTGGAACGCCAAGTTCCCGGCAGTGGGCGTGATCGTCACCGCCGACGATGGCAGCTGGGGCTTCGGCACCACGGGCTACGGCCAGCCGACGGTGTCGATCATCAACGACCACATCGCGCCGCTGCTCGAGGGCGAGAACGCGCTGGCGACCGAGAAGCTCTACGACATGATGATGCGCATCGTGTCGCCGTACTCGGCGTCGGGGCTCGCGTCCTACGCCGTGTCGGGCATCGACCTGGCGCTGTGGGACCTCAAGGGCAAGGTGCTGAAGCTGCCGGTATACGAACTGGCGGGCGGCGCGGCGCGGGACAAGCAGTTCTGCTACGCCACCGGCAACGACACCGACTGGCACATGGAGCTGGGGTTCAAGGCGACGAAGCTGGCGTGCCCCTACGGCACGGCCGATGGGCTCGATGCGCTCGACAAGAACGAGGCTTTCGTCGGCAAGGCGCGCGAGCTGATCGGACCGCATGTGGAGTTGATGCTCGACTGCTGGATGGCGTTCGATGTGGAGTTCGCGGTGCGGCTGGCGCACCGGCTGCGGCCGTTCAACCTCAAGTGGATCGAGGACTGCCTGATCCCGGAAGATCACAGCAGCCACAAGGCTTTGCGCGAGCGGCTGCCGTGGCAGACGATCGCTACCGGCGAGCACTGGTACACGCCCTACACCTTCTTCGAGGCGGCAAAGGATCGCGTCGCGGACATCTTCCAGCCCGATATCCACTGGGTCGGCGGCTTCACGGCCTGCCAGAAGATCGCGTCGATCGCCGAGTATGCCGGGCTCGACATGTACTGCCATGCGGGCATGAACACGCCCTACGGCCAGCACTTCACCATCGCCTCAACGGCGTCGAAGTGGGGTGAGTTCTTCGTTGGCGGCGCCGTCGGGCAGCCGCTCAAGGAGACCAACAACTATCCGGGGATGGCGGTGCCGGTCGACGGCTACGTCGTCGTCTCGGACGAGCCGGGCTTCGGCCACGGACTGAGCAAGGACGCCATCGAGAAGATGGTGGTCTGAGGATGGTCAGCGGGCCTGCCCCGATCTGGCGGCCTGCCTGAACAGTAGACGAACGACTTCTGAACGAGATCCTGGAGGAGGAAATCCGAATGAACTTAGGACTGAAGAAAATCCTGACTGGCAGCGCGATGGCGCTGCTGGCCGGTTCGCTGATGGCGACCACTGCGATGGCGCAGGTGGCCGACATGCCGCGTAACGAAACGCTGGTGCTGACCCCCTGGGGCGACCAGCCGGCACAGTTCGCCAACACGGAGAACTGGCACCCCTACCTGACCTCGGTGACGCATCAGCGCGACGCGATGCAGATCACCGTCAACGAGGGGTTGTTCTACACCAACCTCAACACGGGCGAATTGATCCCCTGGCAGGCCGAAAGCTACGAGAACGCAGCCGACTTCATGTCGGCGACGATCAAGCTGCGCGACGGCGTGGAATGGAGCGACGGGCAGAAGTTCACTGCCGAGGACGTGAAGTTCACCCTCGAGACGCTGCGCGACGCGCCGCCGGAAATCAACGGCTCGGCCTCGTTCAAGGAATGGGTGAAGGACGTCGAGGTCGTCGATGCGCTGAACCTCAAGATCAATTTCAACAAGTCGGCGCCGCGCTTCGTGCGGGACTTCCTGGCGCTTGGCCACGAGAACCACTACCCGGTCCTCGCCAAGCACATCTGGGAAGGTCAGGACATCACGACCTTTACCAACTACGATCTGGCCAAGGGCTGGCCGGTTGGCACGGGTGCCTACAAGCTCGTGCTCTCGACCAACCAGCAGGAAATCTTCGATCGCCGCGACGACTGGTGGGGAGCCAAGGTCGGCTTCGAGGACCTGCCGGCGCCCAAGCGCATCATCCTGGTGCCGGTCTCGTCGGACGACGCGATGGGCCAGCTGCATATCGCCAACCAGATCGACGGCGGCCGCCAGCTGCTGATCGGTACGTTCGAGGCCGCACGGGCCCAGAACGACAAGCTCGCCTCGTGGAACCCGGAAGGTCCGAACTGGGGTGCCCCGGACGGCTGCGACTACTCGCTGGTCTTCAACCAGATGAAGGCGCCGTGGAACGACGTCAACCTGCGCTACGCAATGAACTTCGCCATCGATCGCGATGGACTGAACGACATCGGGTACGAGGGCAGCCAGAGGCCCGTGACCTTCGCGTTCTCCAACTACATGGCCGGCACCTGGCTGGGTGAAGGCAGCCCGCTGCAGGCGGTGCTGGACAAGTACGACCTCGACAACCCCGATCCCGCCAAGGTCGAGGAATACATGACCAAGGCCGGCTACGCCAAGGACGCCAACGGCCTCTGGGCCAAGGACGGCACGGCACTGCAGGTGACGGTGCGGACTCCGGCCTTCATCCAGCCGGTGCTGGCGCCGCTGACGCAGCAGCTGAAGAATGCCGGCTTCGACGCGGTTCAGGCACCGGTCGACGACACCTGGCTTCCCGACATCCAGAGCGGCAATTTCGACACGATGATCTTCGTGCATTGCGGTTCGCTGTCGGAGCCGCTGGAGACGCTGCAGCACTACCACAGCAAGTTCGCGCGGCCGCTCGGGGAGAACATCCCGAACGCCATCGCGGCCTCGCGCTACATGAACCCCGAGTATGACGCGCTGATCGATGCCATGGACGCCGTCCCGGCCAGCACGGATCCGGACTCGGAGTACATGAAGAACGCCGTGGCGGCGCTCGACATCGCGCTGCGCGACCTGCCGCAGATCGACATGCTCGAAGAGTACCATGTGGTGACGTTCAACAACACTTACTGGACCGGTTGGCCGTCGGCTGCCGATCCGTACGTGGCGCCGTACACCCCGTGGGAAGCCTTCAACGTGGTGATCCACAAGCTGCAGCCGACCGGCGCGCAGTAAAGGCAAAAAGCCTTCGGTCCTCCCGACCGAGCGGGCGGCGACGTCTTCCCCGCCGCCCGCACCTCCTGAACGCTTCTGTGGAACCGAAACGGTGCACCTTTCCAAACGTGTCATCCCCGCGACAGCAGGGACCCACCTCCCCACCAGCGCCGACTTCAAGTTGGGTCCCTGCTTCCGCAGGGATGGCAACGTTGGGGAACGGTCCCCCTCAGTGACCCGACGGAGCGTGCCCGGTCGACGGATGCGGATAGAACAATGAGCAAGGAAATCGTGCGCTACATCGCGACGCGCTTCGGCCAGCTGCTGGTCGTCGTGTTCGTGGCGGTGAGCGTCAACTTCATCATTCCGCGGCTGCTGCCGGGCGATCCGGTGCAGACCGCGCTGGCGCGGCTGCAGACCAGCGGTGGCGCGGCCAATGTCGACATCCAGGCGGTCTCGGCGGCCTATCGGGCGCGCTACGGCCTTGATGCACCGGTCTGGCAGCAATACATCAATTACTGGGGCGACCTGCTGACGCTGGACCTCGGGGTGTCGTTCGCGAACTTCCCCGAGAAGGTATCGACGATGATCGGCAACGCGTTGCCGTGGTCGGTGACGCTGCTGGCCGTGGCGACGCTGATCGCCTTCTCGGTCGGCTCGCTGCTCGGCGCGAGGCTCGCCTGGCCGACGGCGGGGCGCGGGATCAAGTCGCTCGTGCCCTTCCTGATGGTCCTGACGTCGATCCCGTTCTACCTGCTGGCGATCATCCTGATCTATTTCTTCGCGGTGGTGCTGAAGTGGTTTCCACCGGCGGGCGGCGTCGACACGACGCGCATCATGCGGCTCGACTGGGCCACAACCTACGACATCCTCGAACACGCATTCCTGCCGTGCATGGCGATCGTGCTGGGCAATGTCGGCTTCTGGGCGCTCGGCATGCGCAGCCAGATGGTCAACGTGCTGGGTGAGGACTACATCACGTTTGCCGAGGCCAAGGGCCTGCATCCGCGCCGCATTTTCGTCTGGTACGGCATGCGCAACGCGCTCCTGGCCCAGGTAACGGCACTCGCATTGAGCCTCGGCTCGGTGGTGTCGGGTGCGGTGCTGGTCGAGGTGATCTTCAACTATCCCGGCCTCGGTTCGCTGCTCTACGTGGCCATCCGCGGACAGGACTATTTCGTTATCCAGGGTGTGGTGCTGATGCTCATCGTCTCACTGGCGGTGCTGCTGTTCATCGTCGACCTGCTTTATCCGCTGCTTGACCCGAGGATCCGGCGATGAACCGCTTCTGGGCCAATCTCAGGCGCAACTACGAGCAGGGACGGATCAGTCCACTGCTGATCGTCGGCCTCGGCATCCTGCTCGCCGTCGTGCTCTTCGGGCTGATCGGACCGTTCTTCACCGATGCAACAAACGCCCAGGTGGGCGCGGTGCGGCCGCGCCGCCCGCCCGGTGGCGACTACTTGCTCGGCACCGACTCGCAGGGTCGGGACATGTGGACGCTGTTGATCTACGCCACGCCCAACACGCTGAAGATGGGCCTGATCGCCGGCTTCATCGGGGTCGGGCTCGGCACCGTGCTCGGGCTGATCGCCGGGCAATTCGGCGGCTGGATCGATGCGGTGATCCGGGTGATCTCGGATTCGCTGCTGACCGTGCCGGCCATCGCCATCCTCGTGATCATCGCTGGCAATATCGACCGGATGAGCACCTTTGTGATGGCGCTGGTGGTGGCATCGCTGGGCTGGATGTTCACCGCCCGCACGGTACGGGCACAGGTGCTGTCGATCCGCGAAAAAGCCTATGTGGAAGTGGCAAGGGTGAACGGTGAAGGCCCGTGGGAAATCCTGTTCCGCGAGGTGATGCCCAACATCATGCCGTATATCGTCGCGAGCTTCGTCGGCACCGTGTCGGGGTCGATCCTCGCGGTGATCGGGCTCGAGGCGCTGGGTCTCGGCGCGCTCGAGGAGATGACGCTGGGCAACACCATCTACTGGAGCCAGCAGAGCTCGGCGGTGCTGCGCGGCTACTGGTGGTGGTGGGGGCCGCCGATCGTGATGATCGCGCTGATCTTCATCGGGCTGTTCCTCACCTCGGTCGGCTTCGACCGGTTCGCCAACCCCCGTCTGGCGAGGCGCTGATGGCCGTTGACATGACACAGAAGCCGATCCTCGTGGTGAAGGACCTCAACGTCCACTACGACACCGGCAAGGGACCGGCCAAGGCGGTGAACGACGTGTCGTTCTCGCTGAGGCCCGGCGAACGGCTCGGGCTGATCGGCGAGAGCGGCTCGGGCAAGACCACCATGGCGACGGCGCTGATGCGGCTGACCCGGGCGCCGGGGCGGATCGTCTCGGGCAGCGTCGAGCTCGACGGGCAGGACCTGCTGAAGCTCTCCGACAAGGACCTGCGGGAAGTGCGGCTGCGCGATATCGCGCTGATGCCGCAGGGAGCGATGAGTTCGCTCAACCCGGTGATGCGGCTCGAGGAGCAGATGATCGACGCGATCGTCGCGCACGTGCCCAACCTGAAGCGGCCGGAACTCGATGCGCGGGTGCAGCAACTGCTCAAGCAGGTGGGGCTGGAGCCCGAAGTGGCGCGGCGCTATCCGCACGAGCTAAGCGGCGGCATGAAGCAGCGCGCGGCGATGGCGATTGCCACGTCGCTGAGCCCCAAGGTTATCGTCGCGGACGAGCCCACGTCGGCGCTTGACGTGGTGGTGCAGCGGCAGGTGATGCAGACGCTGGGGCGCCTGCAGGACGGGCTTGGCGCGGCGGTGGTGCTGATCGGGCACGACATGGGGCTGATCGCGCAGTTCGCCGATACGGTGGGCGTGATGTATGCCGGCAAGATCGTCGAGATCGGGCCGGTGCGGCAGATGATCGAAGCGCCGAAGCACCCCTATACCAAGCTCCTGGTCGAGAGCCTGCCGGGCATCGAGGTGAAGCAGGCGCTGGTGGGTATCCCCGGCCTGCCACCGCCACTGGTGAACCTGCCGACGGGCTGCAGCTTCAACCCGCGCTGCCCGTTCGCCTTCGACCGCTGCCGCAGCGAGACGCCGCAGCTGCAGGAAGTGGTGCCGAGCCAGTTCGCGGCCTGCCACCTCTACCCTGACCACAAGGAATTGCCGCCGCTGCCGGCGCGCGCCACGCGGGAGTTGCACGCATGAGCGCGCTGATCGAAGCAAAGGGCGTCACCAAGCGCTACGGATCGTTCACGGCGCTCGACGACGTGACGCTGACGCTCAGCGACAGCGAGCCGTCGATGACCGCGGTTGCCGGGGAATCCGGATCGGGCAAAACGACGCTGGCGCGGATGATGCTGGGGTTCATCGACCCGACCGAAGGGTCGGTCGAGTATCGCGGCAAGGATGTCGCGACCATGAGCGCCAGCGAGAAGCGGGCATTCCGGCGCGAGGTGCAGCCGGTGTTCCAGGATCCGTTCGAGGTGTTCAACCCGTTCTACCGGATCGACAATGTACTGACGACGCCGGTGAAGCGGTTCCGGCTCGCCGATACCGACGCCAAGGCGCAGGCGCTGATCGAGGATGCGCTGAAGCGCGTCGGGCTGCGGCCCCAGGATACGCTGGGGCGGTTTCCGCACGAGCTGAGCGGCGGGCAGCGGCAGCGCGTGATGGTGGCACGGGCCGTGCTGTTGCGGCCCAAGCTGATCGTAGCGGACGAGCCGGTATCGATGGTGGATGCCAGCCTGCGCGCCACCATTCTCGACGAGCTGAGGACGCTCAACCGCGAACTCGGCATCTCGATTGTCTACATCACCCACGACCTGACGACGGCATTCCAGATCTGCGACAATATCGTGGTGCTGTATCGCGGCAGCGTTGCGGAAGCCGGGGCGGTGGAGCAGGTGATCGGCCGGCCGAAGCACCCTTACTCGCAGCTGCTGGTCTCCTCGATTCCGCTGCCGGACCTGTCCAAGGCCTGGGGGGCGGACGAGATCCCCGTGACCGAGGCGAATGCCGCCCGGACCAATAACGGGTGCAAATTCGCGCCGCGCTGCCCGCATGTGATGGATCAGTGCTGGCAGGCGCCGCCGCCAAAATATATGCCGGACGCACAGAGGCTGGCGACATGCTTCCTCTATCGCGACGCGCCGGTTTCGCCGGACGCGGATGTCGCGTCCGTCTTCAGGCCGCCGCAGGCGGCTCCAGTTTCGTAAGGGGTTTTGGAGAGACCATGAACCAGATCGATCTCAACGGCCAGGTGGCCGTCATCACCGGCGGCGCGCAGGGCATCGGCTTTGCCATCGCCTCGCGTCTCGTCAAATCGGGCGCCAAGGTGTCGCTGTGGGACATGAACGCCGAGCTGCTAGCCAAGGCCAAGGCCGAACTGGGCGAGGCGGCGTCGACCATTGCGGTGAACATCACAGATTATGATGCGATCGCCGCAGCCGTCGCCGAGGTCGAGAGCAAGCTCGGCAAGCTCGATATCCTCGTCCACTCGGCCGGCATTGCCGGCAAGAACGCGCCGCTCGACGAGTACGAGCTCGACGAATGGCGTCGGGTGATCGAGATCGACCTCAACGGGGCGTTCTACGTCAACCGCGCCGTGCTGCCGGGGATGAAGGCGCGCAATTACGGGCGCATCGTCAACATCGCCTCGATCGCCGGCAAGGAGGGCAACCCGAATGCCTCCGCCTATGCGGCGGCAAAGGCCGGCGTGATCGGCATGAGCAAGGCCGTCGGCAAGGAATGCGCGAAGTACGACATCGCCATCAACGTCATCACCCCGGCGACGGCTAAGACCCGCATCCTCGACGAGCTGAAGCCCGAGTTCATCGACTACATGCTGAGCCGCATTCCGCGCGGCCGCTTCCTCGAGGTCGAGGAAGCCGCGAACATGGTCAGCTGGCTGGTGTCGAAAGAGAACTCGTTCACCACCGCTTCGGTGTTCGACCTCTCGGGCGGCCGGGCGACCTATTGATTTTGCACTGAGGACCAGAGATGGCGCACAAGCTCACCGACCGGCGGCAGGCCGGCAAGACGACATTGCAACTGCCGCCGTTCGGCTTCGGCACGGCGCACCTGGGCGGCATGTACAGCCGCCCGTCCGGCGAGGTGGCGCGCGCCACCTTGCAGGCGGCGTGGGATGGCGGCGTGCGGTTCTACGACACCGCGCCCTATTACGGGCTGGGGCTTTCCGAGCACCGGACCGGCAATTTCCTGATGGACCAGCCGCGCGACCAGTTCGTGCTGACCACCAAGATCGGGCGCTACTTCAAGCGGCCGGCCGACCCCAAGACCTTCGATCGCGGCGGCTGGGGCGGCGGGCTCAACATGGAGATCGTCTGGGATTATTCCTATGACGGGGTGATGCGGAGCTACGAGCAGAGCCTGTTGCGGCTGGGGCTCGATACGATCGACGCGCTGTTCATCCACGATCCGGAGCCGCAGGGGCATGGCGAACACCATGCCGCGCGGATGAAGGACATGGCGACGACGGGGATCAAGGCGCTCGAGGAGCTGAAGGCCTCCGGCCAGATCAAGGCCATCGGCATGGGGATGAACGCGGCGGATTCGCTCGTGAACATCGCGCCGCTGGTGCCGCTCGATTTCTGCATCGTGGCGATGCCGTACACGCTGCTCGACCAGGGTTCGCTCCATACCGGGATGCAGCGCTGCGTCGACGAGGGGATTTCGGTGGTGATCGGCGCGCCTTATGCCTCGGGCATTCTCGCTACCGGGCCGATCGAGGGGGCGCGCTACGCCTACGGCTTCGCCGACGAGGCGACCAAGGAGAAGACGCGGGGGATACTCGCGGTGGCAGGGCGGCACGGGGTGTCGCTGCAGGCCGCGGCGCTGCAGTTCCCGCTGGCGCATCCGGCGGTGGTGTCGGTGATTCCCGGTGGGGCGAAGCCGGAGGAAGTGACCTCCAACCTCAAGTACCTCACCGAGGCGATCCCGGCGGAGTTCTGGGCCGAACTCAAGGCGCAGGGGCTGATCGTGGCCGATGCACCGGTGCCGGCGGCGTAAGCTGTGCGCTGAGAGGGCGTGGATGACCTTCCCTTCACCCTGACCCTCTCCCCGTGGGGAGAGGGGATGTGGTTGCTGGGACGGTGGTCCATGCGTGGGACTCAGCCGGCGAAGGTCTTTGCCGTCGGGACGATCTCGGCGAGGACGTCGTCGATTTCGCGCTGGGTGAGGGGGTCGATCTTCATCGTCGGGCTGCGGACATGGGCGGTGCGGATGATGCCGCGGCGGACCAGCAGTTGCTTGTGGGCGTGGTAGAACAGGTCGCCGCCCTGGCCGCCGAGGCGGTTCATGCCGATGAAGGCGTCGTTGAAGACTTTTCGCGCGCCCTTTTCGTCGCCACTGTTGAACAGGTTCCAGACGGCGACGTATTCGGCCGGCTGGCTGCAGAACGGCATGGTGCCGCGGGCTCCGCGGCGGAGTTCCTCGATGAAATAGACGCCGCCGGCGCCGCCGAAAATGGTCAGGCGGCCGGTGACAGCCTTTGCCATGTCGGCGACCTTCTGGGTCATCGGCAGGGTTTCGACCTTGATGTACTTGATGTTCTTGCAGTTGTCGGCGAGGCGAAGGGCCAGGCTGGGCGAGATCGGGGCTTGCGGGATGTCCTGCAGGATCATCGGTATCGAAACCGCCGCGTTTATGGCGCTGTAGTAGTCGAAGATCTCGTCGGCACCGACCGGGAAGAAGGTCGGCGGCATGATCATCAGCGCATCGGCGCCACCCTTTTCGGCGGCGATGGCGTGCTGCACCGCAAGGTGCGTGCCGGCGGCACCGGTATTGATGATCACCGGGACGCGCTTGTTGGTCTGCGACACGACGATGCGGACGATCTCGGCGCGCTCGGCCTCGCTGAACTTGAACACCTCCGAGCCGAGCGCCACGCCGAGGCCGTCGATGCCGGCATCGACGTTGAAGTCGATCAGCGAGCGCAGGCTCGCCTCGTCGATGCGGCCGTCGTCGAAGAACGGCGTGATCAGGATGGGGACGACGCCCTCGATGACGGAACTCATGGGGTGGGTGACCTTTAGCGGTTCTCGAAGTTGAACATCTCTTGCACCGGGTACTGAACCGGCGAGAAATCGGGGTTGGTTTCCATGTAGGGCGCCATCATTTCCCACCAGCGCCAGGTGAGATCGGTGGGCTTGTCGGCGGGGTTGGGCGCGGTGTCGCGCTCCATGTAGGCAAACAGGTCGAGCCCGTGCAGGTAGATCGAGAAGGTGCGCACGCCGTCGCGCTTCATGTTCTCGAGCATCTCGGGCCAGATTTCGTCGTGCTTTTGCTTGTAGATGGCTTCGTTGCCGGGCTTGAGCCGCATGACCCAGGCGAGACGGTGCGTCATTCCATGTTCTCCTAGGCGGCGCCGATGAGTGACCTGGGCACGGCCGTGGTGCCAAGATCGCCCGGCCAGGGGCCGGAATAGCCGAGACGGTGGCTGACGTGTCGAGCAGCGTCCTGCAGCATGGCGACGAGCGGCAGCACCTCGGTGCCGGGCTTTTTCACCGACGGCCCGGTGATGCTGATCGCTCCGGCGGCGTGGCCGAGCCGATCGAGGATGGGAACCGAGACGCAGTAGACGCCGACCACCACTTCCTGGTCGTCGATCGAATAGCCGCGCTCGCGGATCCGGCCGATTTCGTCGCGCAGCAGCGCCGGGTCGGTGATGGTGAAGGGGGTAAGGGATTCGAGAGGAGCGGCGTAGACAAGCTCGCGCTCGGTTTCGTCCATGAAGGCGAGCATGGCCTTGCCAGCGCCGCCGCAGTTCAGCGGCCCGCGCGAGCCGATGCGGTTATCGAGCTGCATGCCCTCGTTGCCGCGGACCTTGTCGATGCAGACGCCGGCGCGGCCGTAAAGGGCGTTGAGGTTGACCGTCTCGCTGGTGGCGGCCGCGATGGTTTCGGCGAAGGGGCGAAAGAGGCGCGGCAGCTCGATGCGCTCGAGCTGCAGGCCGGTGATCTCGAGCAGGCGGTAGCTCAGCTCCCATTCGCCCGACGGGGTGCGGTCGACGATGCCTTCCTCACTGAGGTCGAGGAGCAGGCGGTGGACCGACCCGAGGGGCAGGCTCAGTTGCTGGGCGACCGCGCGCACCCCCAGCGGACCCTTGCGGGCCAGCAGGTCCATCGCCTGAACGGATCGGGTGATGGCGGACATGCGCGGTCGTTCCTCGTCGTTGTTACCAGTGGGTCTTCTTGGTGGTGACGTTGGGGTCCATCAGGTTGTCGTTGATGTAATCCCACTCGATCTGGTAGCCCATGCCCGGGCCCTTGGGGAGGTGCACGTAGCCTTCGGCGTCGATCTTGTCGACAATGTCCTTGAGGTAGGGGTGGGGCTTGTCGTAGTCGACGCCCGGCGCCAGCAGGCCCTTCTCGTAGTATTCCGACGTGTCTTCGGAGGTGGCGCCGCAGACCTGCAGGTTGCCCCAGCCGGCCATGTGCATCTCGCAGCGGAGGCCATAGGCCTCGGCGACGATCGCGGTCTTGCGGGCGCCGGTGATGCCGCCCCGCACGACGTCGATGCGGCTCATGTCACCCGCACCGCGGAGGATCCACTCGGCGCGCGAGAACACGCCGCCGGCGACGATCTCGGGGCTCAGGATCGGGATCGACAGTTCCTTCGAAAGCCGCACATAGCTCTCGACCCGGTATTCCGGCATCGGGTGCTCATACCAGTAGAAGTTCAGCTTCTCGAGTTCGCGGCCGACCTGGATGGCTTCCTCGAGGGACATGTAGGTGCCCCAGGGATCGAACATCAGCACGTAGTCGGGGCCGACGGCTTCGCGCACCAGGTGGCAGGTCTCGATGTCGGCCTTGATGTTGGACGGGCGGCCGGGCGTCGGGGTGCCGGTGGCCGGATTCCAGAAGTAGTGCGGGTGGATCTTGTAGGCGAGGTAGCCCTCGTTCTTGCACTGCAGCGCATGGTCCGCATAGACCTGCGGCTTGCCGATATTGGGGTAGGTCGAGGCGTAGGCCTTCACCTTGTCGCGGGCGCCGCCCATCAGCTTGTAGACCGGCAGCTTGGCGTAGTTGCCGGCGAGGTCCCACAGCGCGTTGTCGATCACCGAGGCGACATTTTCCTGGATGTTGGCGACCCACATCCATTTCCAGATCATCTCGCGATCCATCGGGTCCTGCCCGACGAGCAGGTCCTTGATCCGCCACAGGATCATCTGCTGGTCAACGATGTTCAGCCCTTCGGCATCGCCATGCGAGCCGCCGCCGAAATAGTTGCCGGTGACGCCTTCGTCGGTGTGGATGGTGAGCACGGTCTGCAGCATCGGCGTATCCGGCATCGGGCGGGCATAGCCCACGTCGAAGCGGTCGGCAGTGGTGCGGAACGACTTGATGGTGATGTCCGAGATTTTCACGGTACGGGTCCCTTGAGTGGTCGCGGTTATTCGAAGGCGTCGCCGCCGCGCAGGCGGTCGAGAAGGACGGCGGCGAGCAGCAGCAGGCCGACGATGATATTGACGTAGTAGGGGCTGATGGCCAGCAGATCGAGGATGTTGGACACGCCGGCCACGGCCAGCAGGCCGAGCGCGCCGCCGATCGGGTTGCCGACGCCGCCGCGCAGGATCGAATAGCCGCCGATCATCAGCGCCGCATAGACCTGGAACTCGAGGCCGAGACCGGTGGCGCGAGCTGCCGAGCCGAGCTGGCCGGCAAAGACGATGCCGCCAAGGCCGGCGCCGAAGGCCGAGAGCAGCAGGGCGCCGGCGCGGACGCGCTTCACCGAAATGCCGGCGCGGGCCGCCGCCTTGTCGTCACCGCCCACCGCCTGCACGTGGCGGCCGATGCGGGTCCTGGTGACGATGAGCGCCGCCAAGAGGGTCAGGCCGATGGCGAGGAGGAAGAACAGCGGCAGGCCGAAAACCTGAGTGGAAACGAGATTGAACAGCTCGATGTTGAAGGCAAAGATCGCGCCCTGCGTGCCGAGCAGCACCCAGGTGATGCCGCGCAGCGCTACCAGCATGCCGAGGGTCGCGGCGATCGGCTCGGCGCCGAAGCCGACGATGGCCACCGCGTTGATGGCGCCGAAGAACAGGCAGAAGGCGAGGGTAACCGCGGCCGCCGAGAACGGGTCCCACCCCATGGACAGCAGCAGGGCGAAAATGGCGGACGAGAAGCCGACCATCGAACCGATCGACAGATCGACGACGCCCGAGAGCAGGGCGAAGCCGGCAAAGGCGCCGACGATCAGCGGCACGATCAGGAAGGTGCCCATGATCGAGACATTGCCGAACGAGACGAATTTGGGGCCGACCCAGAACAGGCCAACGGCCAGCACCAGGATGAAGGTGATGCCGATGGAGGCGACCGAACCGGTGAGGAAGTCGCGCACCGGATGGTGCGGCAGGACGTAGTCTGCCGGCTCGGACTTGAGTGCAGTATCGGTCACGGAGTCCTCCGGAGCGCGCGGTAGCCGTCGATGGACACGGCGATGATGAGGATGATGCCCTGGAAGATCGACTGGGTGTCCGAACTCAGCCCGAAGAACACCAACGAGGTGGGGATGGTGCTGAGGAAGCCGATCGACAGCAGCAGCATCCAGAAATTGCCGCGCCCGCCGCTCAGCGAGATGCCGGCGAGGATGACGCCCGCGATGATGTTGAGCTGCAGGGTATTTGCCGATGACGGGTTGAACGGTCCGGCGGTGCCGGCGAACAGCACCGCGGCGAAGCCGACGAAGCCGCCGGCGATGATGAAGGTGGCAAACCGGGTGGCCCGGAGCGAAATGCCGCGGGCCTTGGCGGCAGCGCGGTTGCCGCCGACGGCGATCATGCGGCGGCCGTAGCGGGTGCGGGGCACGAGGAAGCCGACGATCAGCACGAGGGCCAGCATGGGCCAGAAGATGGCGGGCAGCCCGAGCCAGCTCTGGCGGCCGAAGACGTAGATGTCGGAATTGAGTGGTACCTGCGCCAGCTGGAACACCAGGTAGAGCGCAGCGAGCCCGATGAAATTGGTGGCGAGCGTCACGATCACCGGGTTCAGCTTGGCGAAGACGATGATCAGCGCATTGAAGCCGCCCCACAGCATGCCGGTCAGGATGGCGCCGAGGATGACGACGGGGAAGGGCATCCCGGCTTCGGAGAGGCGCACGGCGACGAGGCTGGCGCTGATCAGTCCGGCAGGCTGGGAAAGGTCGATGAAGCCGCCCGACATGCCGATGATGCCCTGCCCGATGGCGAGGACGCCGACGATCGACATGGTGAAGGCAACAGCGAGCAGGGTCTGCTGCGCGAAGAAATCGGGGCGGTAGAGGCCGGTCGCGACGATCAGCGCGATCCACACCGCAGCAAGGATCAGGCCGGTGCCGAGCCCGCCGAAGCGGACTTTCAGCGGCGCCGCAGGGGGCGCGGTATCGAGGGCTTGATTGACGGACATCGGCAGGATTCCGGACGGGGCGGGTTTCCTTCTCCCCGATGGGGAGAAAGTGTCGAGGCAAGCGAGACGGATGAGGGGCAGGTCAAACGGGACTGCCCCTCACCCCGACCCTCTCCCCGGTGGGGAGAGGGGGGAGGAGCTGAGGTCAGCCCTTGTTGGGGCAGAACAGGTCGTAGGCGGTGGTGCCGGCCGGGGCAGCGAGAAGCTGCGCGACGCGCTCAGGCATGTCGGGCACCGACTTGGCCTGCTCGGCGGTGACCGGGCACGGCTGGACCTTCGAAGCCGGATCGCCGGCATCGGCCTTCAGCGGCGGGGTGTTGCCGTCGGCGACCGGCTTGATCACGTCGCGAACGGCGTAAACGGCGTAGCCTTCGAGGAAGTAGAACACCGAGCCCACGAGGTGCGGGTTGACGTTGTCGCCGGTGATGAAGGCGCCGTCCTGGCCCCAGCCGATGACTTCATCGGCACGACCCAGCTGCTCGGCAGCGTTGATGAGGCCGAGCACGCCGCCATCATTGATGCCGACGACGGCCATCTTGACCGCGTTGGGGTTGGCGGCGAGCAGGTCGCGCGCCGGCTGCAGGGCGACCGCTGCGTCGCCGCTGCCTTCGAACGAGACGTACTTCTCGGCCGGGATATCCGGGCAGATGTTCTTGACGCCGGTGCGCATGCCGCCGGTGCGCCACTCGTTGACGATGCCGGCGCCGGCACCCTCCGACGAGATGACCAGGTCAGGCTCGCAGTTCCACTTTTCCTTGATGATCTTGCCGAGGGCCTCGCCGCCGGCAATGCCGGCGCCGAGATTGTCGATGCCGACGAAGTACATGCCGGGGTCGGCGATGTCGTAGGTGACGATCGGGATGTTGGCCTGCTTCATGACCGCCGAGATCGCCGGATTGGACGAGGGCTGGCCGTTGAACTGGATGACGGCGTCGACGCCTTCCTGCACGAAGATCTGGGCGTTCTTGAGCGCCGTTGCCGGATCGTTGTTGTTGGACAGCTCGACGTAGTCCCAGCCGTTCTGTTCGGCGATGGCGCGGGCGACGTCGCCCTGGGCCTTCATCCACTCGCAGCAGGTGTTGCCACCCACGGCCATGCCGAGCTTGAACTTGTCCTGGGCCTCGGCAATGCCGACGAAGCCGAGGACGGCGGGGGTCGCGAGCGCCATGACGGCGATGGCCCGCTTCATAGTATGCATGTCTTCTCTCCTCCTGGTGGTATTCGGTAGTCGCCGGCTTCAGGCCGGTATCTGCTGTGCTGCCCGGGCCTCCGGGCTGTCGCCGGGGACGGCGCCGGTGATCAGCCCGACGATCTCGGAGACGTCGGTCTGCTTGACCGTGCGGGTGGCGATGGAGCGGCCGAGGCGCATCACGGTGATGCGGTCGGCGACGGTCATCAGCTGCTGCATGTTGTGGCTGACGATGATGACGCTGACGTCCTGCTCGCGGAGGCCGGCGATGACTTCGAGCACCTGGCCGGTTTCGCGGACGCCGAGCGCGGCAGTCGGCTCGTCGAGAATGACGATGCGGCGACCCCAGAGCAGGGCGCGGGCGATGGCGAGGCACTGGCGCTGGCCGCCGGACATGCCCTTCACCGAGACGTTGATCGAGGGGACCTTCACCTTCAGCGAGTCCAGGACCTCGCGGGCGCGGGCGCGCATTTCCCTGTCGTCGACGAGGTTGAAGAGGCGGGCGATGGGGTTTTTCGAGAGCTGCTCGCGGCCGAGGTAGACGTTCTGGTAGGCGCTCATCGTGTCGACGAGCGCGAGGTCCTGATAGACGGTCTCGATCCCCGCATCCATGGCATCCTGGGCGCGCCTGAGGGTGACCGGCTTGCCGTCGATGGCGATCTCGCCGTCGGAGGGCGCGAGGATGCCCGAGAGAATCTTCAGCAGCGTGGACTTGCCGGCGCCATTGTCGCCGACGAGGCCGACGACTTCGCGCGGGTAGAGCGTCATCGACGCATCGGCGAGCGCGACCACTGCACCGAAATGCCGCTTGATGTGACGCGCCTCGAGCACCGGCGAAGCCGATGCACCAGTGGTGCTCTCCATGCAGTCCTCCCGCGACGTCTTTGCGTCGTTCCAGATATGGAACGTGCGTCCCATATTGAGAACGGTATGGGAGCGGCCCGGGGGATGTCAAGCGGGAGCGGAATGCGACCAAAGACCAAACCCCTTCCTCGGGGATCGATCGTGCCGATGCGGGATGGAGAGGAAGCGGCGACCGGCTTTGCCGGAGCGGGGAGCGCAAGTGCGCTTCGGTTGGCCTGGGCCGGGGGGGGGCCGCGATCACCGGCTCAGGCGGGCGTCCAAACCCATCCCGATCGCGGGCGAGCGGGGTCATCGGGCATAGCTAGGCGGGGGGCAGTGAGCCCAACCCGGGCGTGAGCGCGCTGCGTACGGGGAGGCGCCACGCCCCGGTGACTGTCGCGACACCGGGGCGTGGCGCTAGAACCTGGTTGCCCAGGTGCCGGACACGACGTGGGTCTCCGTGCCGGCGCCGATCTGGCCGTCATAGGCGAGGTCGAGCATCGTGGTGTCGCTCAGGTCGAAGTTCACGCCCGCCGCAATTGCCGCCACATCGCCGGCCGGGCTGGTGCCGGAGATGGTGATCGGGGTGCCGCCGGCCAGGGCCAGGCTGGTGCCGTCGCCTTCGGCAAAGCTGTGCTGCCAGCCGAGCGATCCAGTGGCGGTGACCAGCACGCCGTCTTCCAGCAGCATCTGGTAGCTCACGGTGGCGCCGATCGCCCCGAAGGTGGTGGCCGCATGGCTGCCGTCGGAGGTCAGCGCCGCGGCGCCGCCGGTTTCGCTGAACCCGTCCGTCCGGTGGTCGACATAGGCGGCGCTGGCGTAGGGGATGAGCGAGACGGCACCGAGGTCGAACTCGTGGCTGAGCCTGGCGCTGGCGAGCATGGTGGTCGAGGCGTAGTCGGCCGACAGTTCCTCGGTGAAGTTGCCGAACGCGACGGTGCGGGTGCTCGCATTGTCCTGCCGGGCGTAGGTGCCGGTGAGGGCGAGGCGCGTATCGCCCCAGTTGGTGCCGCCATAGAGCCCGAGGCCGTAGCTGGTGCCGGTGATCGTAGAACCGAGCGCCGCAACGTTGGTGTCGCCGGTACCGGCGTTCAGCATCATGCCCAGACGCCAGTCGCCGAGCAGGCCGTCGAGGCCGAGCGCCACGCCGCTGACCGTACTGTCGATCGCGGAGGTGCCGCTTTCGCCATCGGCCCGGTCGAAGGCACCATAGAACTCCGTCCACATCGCCGTGCTGCCCGAGCCGTCCGAGAGATCAGTCGAACTCGAGGCGTAGCCGCTGGCGCTGCCGCGCGCATCGAGGCCGTCGAACGCCTTGTCGACACGGTCGAGCCCGATGTCGCCGACAACCATCGCCTTGCGGGCTGCGGCTGCTTCGGCCGAGGCGTAGACTTCGCCCGACAGCTGGTCGAACGCCGACTGCGCCTCTTCGTTCGTCAGCCACAATATGGCGCCGTAGAGTGCATTGTCCTCGCCGAGGCCTTCGACCTGCGCGGCCACCGCCTGCTGGTTGGGCGTGACGCCAACGGCATAAAAGTCCACCAAATTGCGCTGCAGCGTCACCGAGGCGGTGGTCGAGGTGTAGTGCAGGGTCGGGGCGAGGAAGGCGAGGTCGGTGGTGACGCCATCAAATGCGCCGTCGAGTTCCGACGCGGTGAGAATGTCATACCTGGTGAGGTAGTCGCCGCTGGTTATGGTCGAGGCAGCGGTGACCCGGACGGTGCCGTCGAGATGCGCCACACCCGTGCTGGTCATGGTCTCGCCGACGCCTGCCGCCTCGAGATCGACGTCGAAGAAGGCGTCGTCGCCAAAGCTGGCGCTGCCGACGGTGAGGTCGCCGACGAGCCTGAGCACGCCGGTATTGACCACCGCGCCGGTGATGCTGCCGCCGGCTGCCAGGCGGCCAGAACTGGTGATGCCGCCGGTCCACAGGCCCCTGGTGATGATGGTACCGGTGTTCGCGAGGACATTGCCATCCCACTCGCTGCCGTCGGCATTGTAGATATTGCCGGCATTGCTGAGCACGTTGCCGACCCAGGTCGACGGGCCGCTCATCACGTTGTTAATTTCATCGGGGGCGTTGCTGATGGTGCCCGTATTGCCCTCGGCGGTGCCGGTCCAGGTGCCGCCGATGTTGAGGATGTATCCGGCATTGCCGATATTCGGGGCGTTGCCGGTGTTCGCGTTGGTGATGGTGCCGGCGGCGACGACGTCGCCATTCCACGCGCCGCCATTCCAGATGGTGTCGGCGTTGCCGATGACATCGCCCTCCCAGGTGCCGAAGGATTCGAGCGCCCAGTCGTTGGCGTAGACATCGCCGGCCCAGTAGGCCAGTCCGTCGTTCTTCAGGTAGCCGTGGTTACCCAGCACGTCGCCGGTCCAATTGCCGCCGCCACCATTGAAGACGCTGGCATGATTGTCGACGACATTGCCGATCCAGTAGCCCGTGCCGGTTTCGTCGCTGCGATTGTCGTTCCAGACCAGTCCGCGGTTCGACAAAACGTCACCGGTCCAGGTGCCGCCGGCATTGAGAATCCAGGAATAGTTGGCGGCGATGTCACCTTCCCAGGTGGCGGTGTAGTTGTTGTAGATGATTTTGCCGAAATCGAGCATCGCCTCCCGTCCGGCATAGCCATTGGTGACGGTGCCGCCGATCCAGGTGCCGTCATTGGTGATAGCACCAATGTTGCCTTCTACCGCCCCAGTCCAGGTGGCCCCCACGTGGTTGACGATCCTGCCGTCGTTCGTTTCGATGTTGCCGGTCCACTTGCCGGGCTGCCGGTTGTCGATGGTGCCGGTATTGCTGGCGACGTCGGCGATGTAGTCGCTGTTGTTGGTGAAGGTCCCGATGTTGTCGAGATCGTCGATCACGGTACCGTCGTTGACCAGG
>CAIMLX010000226.1 GCA_903842455.1 uncultured Hyphomicrobiales bacterium
ATCGGCGGCCTGATGCGCTACGGCATCCCGAACTTCAAGCTCGACAAGAAGATCATCGACCGCCGCGTCCAGCAGATGATCGCCGAAGGCGTGGTGCTCCATACCGGCGTGCATGTCGGCAAGGACATCACCGTCGACGAACTCGCGAGCCAGTACGACGCGATCGCCATGGCCGGCGGCGCCGAGAAGCCGCGCGACCTGCCGATCCCGGGCCGCGAGCTCGATGGCGTGCACTTCGCCATGGAATTCCTCGGCCAGCAGAACCGCCGCGTCACCGGCGAGCCGCTGCAGAACGTCAACCCGATCCTCGCGCAGGGCAAGCACGTCGTGGTGGTGGGCGGTGGCGACACGGGCTCGGACTGCATCGGCACCTCGAACCGCCAGGGCGCGCTTTCGGTCACCCAGATCGAGATCATGCCCATGCCTCCCGAAAAGGAGAACAAGGCGCTGGTCTGGCCGAACTACCCGCTGAAGCTGCGCACCTCGTCTTCGCAGGAAGAGGGCGTGGCCCGTGACTTCGCCGTCGCCTCGCTCAACTTCGAGGGCAAGGACGGCAAGGTCACCGCGCTCAACTGCGCCCGCGCCGACAGCAAGTTCCAGCCGATCCCGGGCACCGAGTTCCAGCTCAAGGCCGACCTCGTGCTGCTCGCCATGGGCTTCCTCGGCCCGGTGCACGAAGGCATGATCCAGGAAGCGGGCGTCGCCACCGACAAGCGCTCCAACGTCATGGCCGACACGGTGAAGTATCAGACCAGCCGCGAGAAGTTCTTCTCCTGCGGCGACATGCGCCGCGGCCAGTCGCTGGTCGTCTGGGCCATCCGCGAAGGCCGCCAGTGCGCCCGCGCCATGGACGAGTTCCTGATGGGCAGCACCAACCTGCCACGCTGATCGACTGGATTGGAAAACGAAACGAGGGGCGCTCCGGCGCCCCTTCCCTTTTGTGCTGCTACTGCAGCGCGGCCTCGGCCACCGCATCCTCGGCTACCGGCACGACGCCAACGCCGAAGGCATCGGCCCGTCCGACGGGCGCGTAGATGAGCTGGGTGGAGTCGAAGCCGACCGGATCGACATCCTCTGCCGTCGCGGCAATGCTCGTCGCCGTCACGAGGTCGGCGGCACGCCTCGGCGTGTGGGTGAGCGAGATCACGGCGCCTGCAACCTCGAGCAGCGTCATCTGTCCCAACCCCTGGTAGGGCGGTCGCACCATCAGCTGCGCGTCGGTGCCGAGCAGCGGGTCGGCCACCGCTACTCCCACCGTGCCGCCGCCGCGGTAGTAGTTGCGCAGCGACTGGCTGAGGTAGAAGGCCAGCTTGTCGGCGCCCGCCGTCGACAGGTGGATGCCGTCATCCTTGCGCATCCGCACATTGTTGCCGTTGAGATCGGGGCCGTTGCGCGTGTACTTGCCCTCTTCGGTGGCAAACCGCTCGAAGATGTCGAGAAACTCCGCGCCGCCGCCAAAGGCCGCCAGCCGGTCGATCTCGTTGATCTGGATCATCGTCTGCCCGAACTTGGGCGCTTCCATCGGCGGCAGGCCGACCCAGATGGTCGGCTTGTTGGCGGCGCGCAGCTGCTGCACGATCGACTGGACGCGTACCGAGTACTCGGCCAGCCATTCCGGCGACAAGGACGCATAGCTCTGGCCATTGAGCGACATCTTCTGCCGGTCGTTGATGCCCACGATCATCACCGCGATGTCGAAGTCGTTGTCGGCGATCTTCTCGCCGATCTTCTTGGGCCAGTCGAAGTGATCGACCCGGACGATGCCGGAATCGCCGACGCTCTGGTCGATGATCGCGATGTTGGGGTCCTCGGCATAGAATCGGTCGAGCGCCTTGGCGACGTCGGTGGCCATGGAGTCGCCGAACACGGCGAGGCGCGTCGCGCCCTCGGCCTTTTCGATCTTCGGCTTGGCGGGCGGCAGGTCGGCGGCCTTCCTCGGCTTCGCCTTCACCACCGGCTGCTCGACGACCGGGGCCTTCTCCTCTTCCTCGTCGTTGCCGAACAGCATGTCCATCAGCGTGCGCCGCTTCCGCGGCCGCTGTTCGGTCTGCGCTACCAGAACGCGACCATCGTCGAGCCGCTCGATGGCAGCCAGCGGCGCCACCACCTCGCGTGCGTACGCGAAGGTCGGCAGCAGGTCGGTCAGCACCAATGCCGCGACGACAAGGCCGACGATCCAGATGACGAACTTGTTCGACTTGTTCTGCATGGGCACCATGTAGCCCATCGGCTGCGGTGTTTTGAAGGCGCCTCGCGCAGAATCTACCGGCCCGCGGCGTCCACCAGCTCGTCGTGCGTCCGCAGGGTGATGAACCCGTCGGCCACCTCGCCCCGGCTCGCCTGGAAGCGGGCATAGCCGGCCTGGCTGACCGGACCGATCCGCCCATCAACCGCGCCCTCGTAGAGCCCGAGCCGCAGCAGCGCCTGCTGGATCGCCTTGCGCTGCTCGAGGTTGGGGAACTTCGTCGAGCGCGGCCAACTGGCGACGAAATCGCCACCACCCTTCAGCCGGTCGGTCATGTGCGCTACCGACAGGGCATAGCTGTCCGAAAAATTGTAGCCCTTGAGCACCAGATAGTTGGCGGTCATCAGGAATTTCGGTCCCTGCGCCCCTGTCGGGGCATAAAGGAACACCGGCGTATCGAGTGCCTGGAACTCCCGCCCCTTCACTCGCCGCACTCCGCGCTCGGCAAAGAAGGCCACCGGCCGGAGTTCGTCGCGCGTCGCGAGGAGATAGTCGAACCCATCGGGCACATCGACCTCGAATCCCCAGTCGAGACCGGGACGGTAGCCGAGATCGAGCAGGAATTTGGCGCTCGTCGCCAGCGCGTCGCTGAGGGACCCATGCAGGTCCACCAGCCCGTCGCCATTGCCGTCCGAACCATGGGCGATGACATTGGAGGGGTTCACCTGCAGGTGCCCGATCGCCCCGGCCCATGAACCAACCAGTTCCGCCGGCGCCATGCGGTTGCGCTGCAGCAGCAGCAGGGCCGCGATGAAGTCTGCCGCGTCCTCCTCGAGCCGCCCGCGCCGCTGGTGCACCAGCGTCGCCAGGGAACGGATGATCGGCCGCATCAGCTTGGCGTTGCCCAGCACCGCGCCATAGTCAGTCTCCATCCCCCAGATCGCGCCGAGAATGTAGGGATCAACCCCGGTACGCTGCCCGACGGCCTCGAACAGCGCCCGGTTCTTGCGGATCGCCGCCTGCCCGCGCTCGATCCGCCCGGCGGTGACCCGCTTGTCGAGATAGTCCCAGATCGGCGTCGTGAACTCCGGCTGCGACTCGACGAGGTTAGGCACGGCCGGGTCGGGCGTCAGCCCTGCGGTGGCGGTGCGCCAGGTGTCGCGCGTCACGCCGGCCGACAGGGCCTTCGCCTCGAAGTTGCGCAGGAAGGCGTCGAAGGATTCGATGGGTGCCGCCACGGCCGGGGTGACAAGAAGGAGCGCGAGAAAGGCAAACACTCGGAGCATTCTGGTCGTCCCCTCACCCGGCCGCTGCGCGGCCACCCTCTCCCTCAAGGGGAGAGGGGCACCAGCGCCTCATTGCATCGCCGTCCGCCTGAGCCACCATCTCCCCTCTCCCCTTGAGGGAGAGGGTGCCTCGCAAAGCGAGGCGGGTGAGGGGACGAATCGCTGAAGCCTAGCGGTTGCGCGTGGCCAAATAGCGTTCCCAGTTCATCGCGGCCGTGACGATCTCGGTGAGATCGTCGTGCGCCGGCCGCCAGCCCAGCACCTGCCGCACGCGGTCGGACTTGGCGACGACCGAGGCCGGATCGCCCGCCCGCCGGGGTTGCTCGACCACCTTGAAATCGACGCCCGACACGGCCTTCACCGTATCGATCACCTGCCGGACCGAGTAGCCGCGACCATAGCCGCAATTCATCGTCGTCGAACGCCCGCCGCCCCGCAGATACTGCAGCAGCAGCGCATGCGCCTCGACCAGGTCGGTGACGTGGATATAGTCGCGCACGCCGGTGCCGTCCGGAGTCGGAAAGTCGGTGCCGAAGATCCCGACATCGGCTCGCCGACCGAGTGCCGCGAGCAGCGCCACCTTGATCAGGTGGCTGGCATTGGGCGCGCTCTGCCCGCTGCGCTGCTTGGGATCCGCCCCGGCCACGTTGAAGTAGCGGAGCACGCCATAGGTGATCGGGTGCGCCGCGGCGACATCGGAGAGCATCATCTCGGTCATCATCTTGGAGCGGCCATAGGGCGATTCCGGCGCGAGCCGGGTTTCCTCGCTCACCGGCTCGAGTCCGGCCGAGCCATAGACCGCCGAGGTGGACGAAAAGATGAAGTGCTTCACCCCGCCCTTTACGGCCGCCTCGATCAGGTTGCGCGAAGTGGCCGTGTTGTTGCCGTAGTATTTCAGCGGGTCGGCGACCGATTCGGGCACGACGATCGAGCCGGCGAAATGCACGATGGCATCGACCTTGTGCTCGGCGATAACGCGCGCAACCAGGTCCATATCTCCGGCGTTGCCAGCCACGAAGGTGGCACGAGGGTCGATCGACCAGTCGAATCCGGTGGTGAGGTTGTCGAGCACCACAACCGATTCGCCGGCATCGGCGAGGCGCAGCACCATGTGGCTGCCGATATAGCCGGCGCCGCCGGTAACGAGGACAGCCATGAGGACTCCCGGATGCGAGATTTTAATGGGATAGAGGGTATTCAGCAGGTGCTAAGAAACGGCTTAAGCCACCGCCTCTGAACTTGGGAGATTTTCGTGCCGCAACGTGTTCGCACCGCAGTGTTTCCTGTCGCAGGCCTCGGAACCCGGTTCCTGCCGGCGACCAAGGCGATGCCTAAGGAGATGTTGACAGTGGTCGATCGGCCACTGATCCAGTACGCCGTCGACGAGGCGCGCGAGGCGGGAATCGAACACTTCGTCTTCGTGACCGGCCGCAACAAGGGCGTGATCGAGGATCATTTCGATCGCCAGTTCGAGCTCGAGCAGACGCTGGAAGTGCGCGGCAAGACCGAGGCGCTGCGCGAACTGCAGAAGGACCTGCCCTCGGCCGGCAGGACCAGCTTTACCCGCCAGCAGGAGCCGCTGGGGCTGGGGCACGCCGTATGGTGCGCGCGCGAGCTGGTCGGCAACCAGCCGTTCGCCCTGCTCCTTCCGGACATGATCTTCCGCGCCACGCCGGGCGTCCTCAAGCAGATGATGCAGGCTTACGAGGAGACTGGCGGTAACATTATCGGCGTCGAAGAGGTCGATCCGGCCGAAACCGCAAGCTACGGCATCGTGGCGCGCGGCGAGGGCCCGGATTCGGGCTTCCGCATCACCGGCATGGTGGAAAAGCCGGAGCCCAAGGATGCGCCGTCGAACCTTTTCATCTCCGGGCGCTATATCCTCCAGCCCGAGATCTTCACGCTGCTGGCCGAGCAGCCGCGCGGCACCGGTGGCGAAATCCAGCTGACCGACGCGATGCAGACGCTGATCCGCCAGCAGGTGTTCACCGGGGTCAAATACGACGGCAAGGTCTTCGACTGCGGCAGCAAGATCGGCTTCCTCACCGCCAACGTCGTGTTTGCCCTAGACCGGCCGGACCTGGCGGACGACTTCCGCAAGGCTGTCGCCCACCTGCTCTAGCAGGGGTTCCGGTGCGGTCCCGATCAGCGGTGGATGGTGAGGCCGAGCATCAACCGCTGCTCATCCACTGCCGCCGCCGGCGTCGTGGTCGACTGCGAGTAGGTGTAGTCGGCCGTGGCATCCATATGCTCGTTGAGCAGGTAGTCCGCGCCAACGCCGAGGTTCCACTTGTATTCGTCGGTGGCGATACCCTGGTAGTGCGCCTCGCTCCAGCCCGCTGAACCGCGCAGCCGCAGCCACGGATTGACCTGGTAGGCCGCCTCGCCCGTCGCCGCGTAGGTGAGCTTGGCAGTGGCACCCGAGGTGGTGCCGGGCGACTGCAGCGCGGTGGAGAACGTGCCGGTCAGCGTCAGGGTCTCGTCGGGACGGAAGATCGCCCTGCCGTCATAGAGCACGGCGGCAAAGTCATCGAGCGATCCGTCACCAAAGTCGCGGTAGCCGAAGCCGAGCGAGCCTTCGAGCTCCAGCACCGTCAGCACCCGCGCATTAAGTCCGGCGCGGCCCTCGTAGGTGACGTTGTCGAGGTTCACCAGCAGCGTCGGCGAAGCCTCGTCATAGGCCTCGTAGTTCGCCTCGCCATCGACGAAGGCCGTGATCCCCGGGGTCATCTGATAGCCCAGCCGCGAGCCGAGCCCTGCCACCGTGGTGTTCTGGAAGTCGTTGGAAGCGGTCGAGGCGTCGTCATAGGTCGTCTCGCCGAACACGGTGCGACCGGCATTGGCCCGCAGTTCACCCTCGAACTGGCCGAACTCGCGCCTGACGTCACCTTCGACCGACCCGCTCAGAACCAAGGGCGCCGACGCGACATTGTCGGCATAGTCGGGGTCGCTCGCGTCGTCCTGCGATAGCGTGAAGCTGCCCTTCAGCCCGGCGCTCGTCACCGCATCGAAATCGTACGTCGCGCTGCTGTCGAGGGTCAGCGATCCGACACGGGCGTTGCCGTCGAGATCGTAGGACAGTTCCGACGAGGCGCCGACCGCATAGCTGCCGCGCATGGTGTTGTGCGTGAGCGTCACCTCGGGCAGGGCCAGGAACTCGACCCTGGTGCCGCCGTCGCCCTCGGTCACCGCCCCGCGCAGCCCCAGCTGCCAGTCGATTTCGAACGGCGGCTCGTTCCATTCGGTGGGCTGCTGCTGGCAATTCTCGCAACCGGTGGTCTCGTCGCGCAGCAGGTCGGCATTGTTGTAGTCCGACCCATCGCCGAGCGGGTTGAACTCAGCCGCCAGCACCGGGGCAGCAATAGCCACCAGAGCCGCCGCCGCCGCCATCGTCCACGTCCTGCTCACTGCCCGCACTCCAACGCAACCGGTGAACGAAGCCTTGCAGCTTATGGTTAAGGAAGCTTTCGCGCGTCCCGCGCATGGCTGCCGCCCAGCAAATAATCGCCGCCGGCCGGAACGGTTGGGGCGCGCAAACGCTTTTCCAGCCGATGCCGAGAACGAAAAGGAGTATCAAAATGAAAAACCTGCTTCTCGCAACCGTCGCCGTCCTGACGCTCTCGTCCGGAGCGGCTTTCGCCCAGGACAACGATACCGAGACCGCTGTGGGCGGCACTGCCGGGGGCGTTGCCGGCGCCGTGGCCGGCGGTCTGATCTTCGGGCCTATCGGGGCCATCATCGGCGGCTTCACGGGTGCCGTGATCGGCGCCGAGGCCGTCAGCGACAGCTCGATCGAATACGTGCGCCTCAATCCTACCGAGCCGGTGGTCATCACAGGCGATGTGGATGTCGGGTTCGTCGTACCTGAAGAGGTCGAACTGTACGCCATCGAGGGCGACCCGGACTACGCCTACTTCTACACCAACGACCGGGTGTACTTCGTCAAGCTGAGCGACCGCACCGTGGTCTACTCCCCTGGCGTGGTGGTCGCTGCCGAAGCGAACCAGTAAGCGAGCCATCGCCACTGTTCAGGAGCCGCCCCTCGGGGCGGCTCTTTTTTCTACTGCGCCGGGACACCTTCCACCGTCAGCATGGCTCCGTCCGCATCCACGACCAGGACGCGAGCGCCCGCCGGAAGGTCCGGCCCAGTCACCCGCCAGGTGGTATCGCCGATGGCGATCCGACCGGCGCCGTCGTGGATCGGCTCATCGAGCACAGCCTCGTGCCCGATGAACCGCTCGGCCCGCCGGTTGAGGAACGGGCGGTCGGTCGGCTGTTCCTGCTTGCGGATGCGGAGCCACAGCCAGATGGCGACCAGCGCCAGCACGCCGAACACCACGTACTGCAGCGGCCAGTAGATATTGATCAGCAGCGACAGGCCGCCGGTGACCAGCGCGGCCCCACCGAGCCAGATCAACACGCCGCCCGGCAGGACCAGTTCCAGGCCGAGCATCACGAGGCCGGCGGCCACCCAGCTCCATGCGCCATAGCTGGCAATGAATTCGAGGACCTGCATGCATGCCTCCTCTCAGCCGCGCGGGCTGCCGGATGAAGTTACGTCGTCGACGGCGGGCGGCCGCCGCCGGTCGGGCGTGTCGCCGGCTTCTCGTTGCCGAAGGTCTCGCGGGCGATTTCGGCGATGCCGCCAAGGGCCCCGATGACGCTGGCAGCTTCCACCGGCAACATCAGGATCTTCTGGTTGGGCGACTTGGCCAGCGCCTCGAGCGCCTTGATGTAGTTGTTGGCGACGAAGTAGTTGATCGCCTGCACGCTGCCCGAAGCAATGGCGTTCGACACCACTTCGGTCGCCTTGGCCTCTGCTTCGGCCGAACGCTCGCGCGCCTCGGCATCGCGGAACGCCGCCTCGCGGCGGCCCTCGGCCTCGAGCACCTGACTGGCCTTTTCGCCCTCGGCGGTAAGGATCGCCGCCTGCCGCTTGCCTTCGGCCTCGAGCACCAAAGCGCGCTTCTCGCGCTCGGCCTTCATCTGCCGGCCCATCGAGTCGACGAGGTCCTTGGGTGGATCGATGTCCTTGATCTCGATGCGGGTGATCTTGATGCCCCACGGGCCGACGGCGGCATCGACGACGCGCAGCACGCGGTTGTTGATCTCGTCGCGGTTGCTGAGCAGCTCGTCGAGGTCCATCGAGCCCATCACCGAGCGGATATTGGTCATCGTCAGGTTGAGGATACCGTTCTCCAGCCTGTCGACCTCGTAGGCCGCCGCGGCGGCATCGAGGATCTGGTAGAAGGTCACGCCGTTGGCGGTAACCGACGCGTTGTCGCGCGTGATGACCTCCTGGTGCGGCACGTCGAGCACCTGCTCCATCATGTTCATCTTGCGGCCGACGCCGTCGACGAACGGAATGATGAGGTTGAGCCCCGGCTTCAGCGTACGGATATAGCGCCCGAACCGCTCGACGGTGTAATTGTAGCCCTGCGGCACGGTCTTGGCGCCGGCGAACAGCACCAGCACCAGCAACACGCCAAGCAGGATGAGCGCAATGCTCAGCCCGTCGAGTCCGAAATCCATCGTCTATCCTCCCGTGGCGCCCGTCCACCCAGATTCGCAGGCCCTTACATATGTAATGACGTCTCGCGCCGGCGCAATCTTTGGGTCTCGTCTACACCGGAACATTCGTCGCTCGGGCTTTGCTGAGGCGACACCGTCCCTAGAATTGTTGCAGGGGCGGCCAAGACAAAGTCGCGCGGTCCCGCTAGGCTCCCGTTCATGCAGCTGACCGACGACATCGGGATCGCCGTTGCGGAGCGCCTCGAGGTGAGGCTCACCAGCCCGTCACGCGCCGTGCTGCCCGACGAGACGGTCACCAAGGCACAGCTCGTCGCCTACTACGATGCGGTCGCCGAGCGCATGCTGCCGCATATCGAGCGCCGCGCCCTCAGCCTCGTCCGCGTGCCGCATGGCTCGAAGCCGTTCTTCCAGAAGCACGACAGCGGCGGCTTCCCTGACGTGATGAAGCACGTCGACATCAAGCTCAAGGAATCGGACGACGAGAGCCATTTCTACGTCACCGACCTGGCCGGCATTGTCGGCGGCGTGCAGATGTCCTCGCTCGAGTTCCACATCTGGGGCAGCCGCATCGACGCGCTGGAGCAGCCCGATCGCATCGTCTTCGATATCGACCCCGACGAGGGCCTCGATTTCGGCAATGTCCGCGACGCCGCCCGCCACATCCGCGCCGTGCTGAAGGACTGGGGCCTTGAGAGCGTGCCAATGGTCACCGGCGGCAAGGGCATCCACGTCATCGCCCCACTGACGCCGCGCGCTGAGTGGCCGGAGGTGAAGGCGTTCTGCCGGTTCATCGCCGACGACCTCGCCGAGACCGAGCCGGAACAGTTCACCGCCAACATCCGCAAGGAGAAGCGCAAGGGCCGCATGTTCGTCGACTACCTGCGCAACGAGCGCGGTTCGACCGCCATCGCCCCCTTCTCTACCCGCGCCCGGACGGGCATCCCCTGCGCCATGCCCGTCGCGTGGGACGAGCTCGATGCCCTGCCCCACGCCAACGTCTTCAGGCTGGAGACCGCTACTGCAAGGGCGAAGGAGCCCGACCCATGGCCGGACTACTTCAAGCTCAGGCAGTCGATCACCAAGGCGATGTTAGAGAAAGCCGGGATCGACGACGCCTGACGCCCGTCAGATCCAACCCATCAGCTCGCGCCGCACGACCGACTCGAGCATGTCCATGCCGATATCGCTGTCGTTGAGGCACGGGATGTAGGCGTACTTCTCGCCACCGGCGTGCTCGAACTCCTCGCGGCCGGTGATCGCCAGTTCTTCCAGCGTCTCGATGCAATCGACCGAGAACGCCGGTGATGCGACGGCAACCCGCTTGATCCCCTGTCCCGGCAGCGCCATCAGCGTCTCGTCGGTATAGGGCTGCAGCCACTCGGTCGGGCCGAACCGGCTCTGGAAGGTGACGCGCAGCTTTTCCGGCGGCCAACCGAGGTACTCCCTCACCAGCCGCGTCGTCTTGAGGCACTGGCAGTGGTAGGGGTCGCCTGACATCAGGTACTGCTTGGGCATGCCGTGATACGAGGTGAGGATCAGGTCGGGCGTGAAGTCGAGCTTCGCCACGCCGTCCTGGATGCTGGTCGCCAGCGCCGCGATATACTCCGGCTGGTCGAAATAGGCCTGCAGCGTCCGCACTGCGGGCTGCCAGCGGAGGGCCTTAAGCGCCTCAAACGCCTTGTCGTTGGCAGTGGCGGTGGTCGTTGCGGAATATTGCGGGTAAAGCGGCGCGAACAGGATCTTCTGGCAGCCGGCATCGATCAGCGCCTGCAGCCCGACGGCGGTCGAGGGATTGCCGTAGCGCATGCCGTATTCGACCATCACCTCGGGCATCCGCGCCTGCAGCGCCTTCACCTGTCGCTTGGTGATGACGCGCAGCGGGCTGTCGTTCTCAACCTGATCCCAGATGCGCTTGTAGTTCGCGCCCGATTTGCTCGGGCGCGTCGTCAGCACGATGCCCTGCAGGATCGGCTGCCAGATGAGCGGATTGGCCTCGATCACCCGGCGATCGGACAGGAACTCGCCGAGGTAGCGCCGCATGGACCAGTAGTCGGTCCCGTCGGGCGTCCCCAGGTTGAGCAGCAGGACCCCGACTTTGGGCTGGCGGATTGGCGGATGCCCCGCTGGAAGTTCGGTCAACGGAATGGCTCGCAGTTTGGAAGCGTTCTAGGCGGCGCACCATAGTCGGCGACCGTGACAACACAAGTGCGACCATGTCGCGGCTGCACGCTTGTGATCGGCCTCAGAAGCTCGTCGAGAGGAGGGCGAGCCCAAAAGCCAGCACCACGAGCGCGCCCAGCAGTTCGGCGGCGCTCACCAGCCGCGATCCGAGCCTGCCATTGGCATCGAGATAGCGCCGCGCCAGCCCCTTGGCCGACACCGCCACCGCGGCGAGGACAGAGACCGTGATCGCGGTTCCCAGACCCATCAGCAGGGCCGAGACCACCCCCGCGAGGAACAGGCCCTGGCTCAGCGAAAACACCAGCACCAGCAGCGCTCCGGTGCAGGGCCTGAGCCCCGCGCTCAGCACCACCCCGAGCTGCTCGCGCCAGTCGCCGCCGGTCTGGTCGGCCGTGACCACATGATGATGATGGTGGTGCCCGTGATCGTCATCGCCGTGGTCGTGGCCATAGTGGGCGTGCCCCGGGGCTCGCCCATGGGCATCGAGGCCACCGGACGCGCCCGCCGTGGCGACGGCAGGACGGAACTGGAACGCCTGCCCGCGTCTGGCGAGTAGCGCGTGCCCAGACTTGTCCTGGTGTGGTTGCGCCGTCGCCGCAGCCGGTTCGTCGTGGCTATGCCCCCAGCCAAACAGCTTGCGCATCACCAGCCACAGCCCCAGCAGCACCATCAGCGAATAGGCGCCCCGCTCGATCCACACCACCGCCAGGTCCATCGCGGCGGTTGAGAGCTGGAGCATGGCCGCAATCACGCCGACAACGACGATGGCCACCACCGCCTGCAACAGGCCGGAGCCGAAGCTCAGCGCGATGCCGCGCCGCATCTGCCGCTCATTGGCGAGCATGTAGCTGCCGATCACTACCTTGCCGTGGCCCGGCCCGGCGGCATGGAATACGCCATAGAGAAAGCTCAGGCTGCCCAGAACCCAGAACGCCGTCCAGTCGGTCCTGAGCTGTCCGAGCGCCCCGGTCAGCGCGCGGTAGAACTGCTCCTGCGCCGCTACCATCCAGCCCAGCGGACCATTGGGATCGATGCGAAACCCTGGCTCCTGCGGCGGTCCGCCGAACGGCGTCGCCGGCGTCGCTTCGGCCACCTGCGTCACCGCCTCGAGCGCGGTAGCGGCCGGCGCGGGCGCGGCGGCGACACTGCTGCAATCGATGACGATGGCGCCCTGCGCGCCGCGCACCGCGGCCTCGAGATCGGGCGGCAGCGTGGTGACATCGGCCGAAAGCTGGCCGAGCCGCGCCTGGATGTCAGGCGACAGTTCGCGCGGCGGGTCCATGCCCAGCGTGCAGCCGGCCGGGGCGTTCTCGAGCGTCACATCGGAGAGGCCGGCGAAGTTGATGGCGACGTAGAACTCCGGGTCGGCGATCGCGAGTTCGAACCGGCCCTTGATCCGATACGGTCCCTGCGGCTCGACGCCGAAGGTCAGGGTCGAACGGCCGTCCTCGTAGACGAAACGGCCCTCGTCCCTAGCGGCCAATGGCAGCGACGCGTCGCCCTCTCCGGCCAGCGTATAGAACCCGTAGTCCGCCAGCCCCTTCAGGTTTTCGTCGGCCAGGTCCTGCATCTCGGCGCTGGAAGTGATGCCGTCGCCATCCGTATCGAGGCCCTGCGTCTGCCAGACCGAGAACGCCGAGTCGAAGGTCCAGGTGTTGTGAATGGCGACCAGTTCGCCCGCGTCGTTGAAGGTGATCCGGGCCTTCGCATCGATCCAGATATGCGGGTGCGCTGCTGCCGCCCCGACGCCCAGCGCCAGAGCCGCCACCACCATCACGCTCCGAAACAGATCCCGCATTCCCCAAGTCCCCTAGCGTATCGGATTGGTCTCGAACCAGCCGACCAGATGATCGATCAGCGCCCGTACCTTGCCAGCCAGATGCCGCCGATGCGGATAGACCGCCGTCAGGCTCGGGCCCTCCGGCATCCGATCTTCGAGCACCCTCACGAGCCGGCCCGCCGCAATATGCGGGTCGGCGAGATAGGTGGGCAATACGGCAAAGCCGAGACCGGCCAGCGCCGCTTGTAGCGAGGCGACCGGCGAGTTCACCCGGGCCGGGCCGGACACCTGCACCGAAATCGGCTGGCCGTTCTCGATGAACCGCCAGGAACTGTGCGACGACATGTTGGTATCGAGCACGCAGGGCATGTTGCGCAGGGCTTCGCCCGATTGCGGCGTGCCCACCCGGGCGATCAGTTCGGGCGAGGCACAGATCGCGTGGCGCATGTCGGAGATCTTCCGGGCAATCAACGAGGAGTCGCTGAGCGTGGTGATCCGGAGCGCCACGTCGATCCCCTCCTCGACGAGATCGACGTACCGGTCCTCGAGCCTCAGGTCGACCGATATCAGCGGGTTCCTGGCGATGAAGGCGAAGATGGCGGGAGCCAGCGTCGTTTCGCCGAAGTTTCGCGGCGCCGACACCCGTATCAGCCCGCGCGGCTCGGCCGTCTGGTCGGAGATGGTGGCGTCGAGGTCGTCGAGCTGCTGCAGCAGCGCGCTCGCTTCGCGATAATAGGCCTCGCCGGCCTCGGTGAGGCCGAGCTTGCGGGTCGTCCGGTTCATCAGCCGCACGCCGAGGTAGTCCTCGAGGTCGGTGACATACTTGGAGAGCAGCGCCTTCGACTTGCCGTGCTGCCGCGCCGCCGCCGAGAAGCCGCCGGCGTCGAACACCTGCACGAAGGCGCGGATGCGGCCCAGGTCCTGGCTCATCGTCGATCCCCCGTGCGAATTGTTGGCGGCAGGCCTTGCCGGCCGGCCAAGCCATAGGTCATCTGGAATCGTCGAACAATGCCGCCCGGTGCGGCGTTTCTGTTTCGTTGGCGCTTTGTCGATGGGACGAAACGAAAAAAAAGACGCCCGGAAACCGGACGCCTTGGGATGGTGGCAGCGAAAAGTTGTAGGCGAGTTGTAGCTACTCAACGGGCTGGACGCGACGCCGGGACTGAAATGTTATCACGCAGCTCTCCACGGTGCGGCGTTCAACTTCATCGCCTCAAGCTTTTGCGGCATAGTAGACCCCGCCAAGGCGCCGTTGCGGCCGATGCCTGCGACTATGCCAAACTCGGAAGGGTGAGCGCGGATCGAGTTGATTGAAGCGGTAACGTGGCCTGATGAAAAGCTACCGTATCCGGTGCAGCATCAGCA
>CAIMLX010000227.1 GCA_903842455.1 uncultured Hyphomicrobiales bacterium
CAGCCGCAAGTCGGACAACCCGTCCATCACCCGCGACGTGTCGGGCGAGGGCGTGCAGCAGGCGCTGCTGAAGATCATGGAAGGCACCGTCGCCTCCGTGCCTCCGCAGGGCGGCCGCAAGCATCCGCAGCAGGAATTCCTGCAGGTGGATACGACCAACATCCTGTTCATCTGCGGCGGCGCGTTTGCCGGCCTCGAAAAGCTGATCGCCGCCCGTGGCGAAGGCTCGGGTATCGGCTTTTCGGCCGTGGTCAAGGATCCGCGCGACCGTCGCGTCGGCGACCTGCTGAAGGACGTGCAGCCCGAGGATCTGGTGAAATTCGGGCTCATCCCCGAGTTCATCGGCCGCCTGCCGGTGCTCGCGACCCTCGAGGACCTCGACGAAGCAGCGCTGATCGAAATCCTGACGGCGCCCAAGAACGCCCTGGTGCGCCAGTACCAGCGCCTGTTCTCGATGGAAGAGGTCGAACTGACCTTCCACGAGGATGCACTCAAGGCTATCGCCAAGCACGCCATCGATCGCAAGACCGGCGCCCGCGGCCTCCGGTCCATCATGGAAGCTATCCTGCTCGACACCATGTACGACCTGCCGTCGCTGGAAGGCGTCGAGGAAGTGGTGATCAGCGAGGAAGTGGTGAACGGCAAGGACGTCCGTCCGCTCTACATCTACGCCGAGCGCAAGAAGGAAGAGCAGAGCGCCTGATCGCGCTGCTCGAACCGACCAATCGCAAGGCCCCGCCGCATCCCGGCGGGGCCTTTGCTTTGCCGCCCGGCTGTCGCATATAGCCGGGGCAGGAGGTGCGCATGCGGATCGGTGTTGCCCTTGGGAGCGGTGCGGCGCGCGGTCTTGCCCACATCCCCTATATCGAGGCGATGGATGAGCTCGGGCTCACTCCGTCGGTCATCGCCGGCTCGTCGATCGGGGCCCTGATCGGCTCGGGCTGGGCCAACGGCATGACCGGCGCCGAGTTGCGCGAGCATGCGCTCAGCGTGCTGGGCAGCCTGCAGCAGATCGCCAGCACCTACTGGAGCCGCAGCAGCTTCAACCTCACCCGTCTGCTCAGCACCGGGCTGTCGATCCAGGTCGATTCGGAGGGGGTCACCCACGCCTTCCTGCCGGAAGGCTTCCCCGACGACTTCGCCGAACTCAAGGTGCCGTTCGTTGCTATCGCCACCGACTACTACGCTTGGCGCGAAGTGGTGTTCAGCACCGGCTCGCTGCGGCTGGCCATCGCCGCCTCGATGGCAATCCCGAGCCTGTTCAGGCCGGTTGCCGCCAATGGCAGCTATTTCATGGATGGCGGCGTGACCAACCCGCTGCCGCTCGCCCATATCGACGGCAAGTGCGATGTCACCATCGGCATCGACGTGCAGCGTTCGCCCGATCCCACGCTGGCGATCCGCGAGCCGAACCCCATCGATGCCGCGGTCGTCGCCACCGAGATCATGTCGCAGCGCCTGGTCGACGCCACCGTCGCGTCCTACCATCCGGACGTCTACGTGCATGCCGAGGTCGGCCCGTTCGGCGGCAGCGAGTTCTGGCGGGTCCGGGAAATCCTCGATCACGCCTCGGGCGGCAAGGATGCCTTCAAGCGCGCGGTAGCCGGCGCCATCGCCATCGCCGAACTCCGCCAGCGCGGCGGCGCCCAATGAGCGAAATGCCGGCTGGCCTCGTCGCCATCATCCGCACGCTGGCCGAGGGCCATGCCGGGCTTGCCGACCGCTCCAGCCGCATCTCCGAGCAGTACCGGCGTACGGGCACGTCCAGCGCCGTGGTCGGCGAGCAGTCCGACGCCATTGCCTATGCGCTCAGCCGCATGCCTGCCACCTACGCCGCCGTGTCCCGCGTGCTGGAGGAGTTGCAGGAACGCGCTCCCGGCTTTGCGCCCGCGACGCTGCTCGACGCCGGCGCCGGCCCCGGCACGGCCGCCTGGGCCGCCGGCGAGACCTTCGATGGCCTTGGCAAGACGCTGTTCGACCACAACCGAACGTTCCTCGATCTGGCCCAACAGATCGCGGCGGGTCTGTCCGACGCTGCCGAACTGCTGCGGCACGATCTCGGCAGCTTCGCCCTCGGCCGCAGCTTCGATCTTGTCACCTGCGCCTATGCCCTGACCGAACTGGGCGATGCGGCGACGCTCGCGGCCGCCGACCGCCTCTGGCAGCACACCTCGGGCGTCCTTGTCATTGTCGAGCCCGGCCGGCCGCGCGACTACCAGCGCCTGATGGCGGTGCGGGCGCGCCTCATCGACGCCGGTGGCACGGTCCTCGCCCCATGCCCGCACGACGCGGCTTGTCCGCTCGTCGCTCCCGACTGGTGCCACTTCTCCGTCCGCCTCAGCCGCAGCCGCGAGCACATGCATATGAAAGGCGGCACGCTGGGCTACGAGGACGAGAAGTTCAGCTATCTCGTCGTTGCCCGGCCAGGGATCGGCGAGCGCACCCCGGCCAGGGTCATCCGTCCGCCCGAGGAGAACAAGTTCTCCGTCTCGTTGCCGCTCTGCGCGCCGCAGGGGGTCGAGCTTCACGTCGTGCCGAGCCGCGACAAGCCGGCCTTCAAGGCGGCGAAGAAGCTCGGCTGGGGCGACAGTTTTCAGGGCTAGCGGCGACGCCCTCTGCGCCTGCGGCGCTCTTGCCGCCCGACGACCCGGGTACTACGGTCCCGCCCGACAGTTTTGGGAGGACCTCATGAAGTTCAACGACATTCTGGGTACCATCGGCAACACGCCGGTGGTGCGCATCAACAAGCTGGCTCCTGCGCACGTAAAACTCTACGTCAAGGTCGAGTCCTTCAACCCGCTCGGCTCCGTCAAGGACCGGCTGGCGCTCGGCGTCATCGAGGCAGCCGAGAAGTCGGGTGCGCTGAAGCCCGGCCAGACCGTCGTCGAGGCCACCTCCGGCAATACCGGCATCGGCCTCGCCATGGTCTGCGCCGCCAAGGGGTATCCGCTGGTCCTCACCATGGCGGAGAGCTTTTCGGTCGAGCGCCGCAAGCTGATGCGCTTCCTCGGCGCCAAGGTGGTGCTGACCCCGGCGGCAGAGCGCGCCAACGGCATGGTGCGCAAGGCCGAGGAACTGGCCCTGCAGAACGGCTGGTTCCAGACTCGGCAGTTCGAGAACGACGCCAACCCCGACATGCACTCGCGCACCACCGCGCTCGAGATCATCAAGGACTTCTCCGACGAGCCGCTGAACTACTGGGTCACCGGCTTCGGCACCGGCGGCACGCTGACCGGCGTCGGCCGCGTGCTGCGCAAGCAGTCGCCGGATACGAAGATCATCGTCGCCGAGCCCGAAGGTGCCCCGATGCTGACGAGCGGCGAGCGGCAGGAGCGACGGGCCGACCACGCCGCCACCGGCAGTCACCCGGCCTGGAAGCCGCATCCCTACCAGGGCTGGAGCCCGGATTTCATCCCGTGGGTCACCAACCACGCGATCACCGAAAAGCTCATCGACGAGGTCATCACCACGACCGGTCCCGAAGGCATGAAGTGCTCGATGGACCTGGCCCAGAAGGAAGGCATCTTCGTCGGCATCTCGGCGGGAGGCACCTTCGCCGCGGCCCTCAAGGTGGCGCAGCGCGCAGCGGAAGGCTCGACCATCCTGGTCATGCTGCCCGACACCGGCGAGCGCTACCTCTCCACCCCGCTTTTCGCCGACGTTCCGGCGGATATGTCGCCGGAGGAGGAAGCCATCTCGCTCTCCACCCCAGGCCAGCACCTGCCGCCCAAAGCGGCCGCTTGAGGCAGACCTGAACAGTTGAGATCGGGGCGGCCCTCAGGCCGCCTCTTTCGCTTCCGGACCGACGTAGATCGACCTGGGCCGGATCAGCTTGCCCGTCAGCGCCTGTTCGCGGGAGTGGGCGATCCAGCCGCCGACGCGGCCGATGGCGAACACGGCCGTGAACGTGTCGCGCGGGAAGCCGAGCGCCTCGAGCAGCAACGCGGTATAGAACTCGACATTGGTCAGCAGCGGGCGGTCGGGCTTGTGGCGCTGTAGCGCCGCAAGCGCAGCGGTTTCCACCGCACCCGCCAGTGCCATTCGCGTCGCATCGACGTTGCCGGTCGATCTCAGCCGATCGAGCGCCGCCGAGAGCGCATCCGCCCGCGGATCGCGGACGCGATAGATGCGGTGCCCGAACCCCATCAGCCGCTCGCCGCGCGCCAGCGTGGCGTCGATCCAGCCGGCAGCCTGCCCGGGCGTCCCGATCACGTCGAGCATGTCGAGCACCGGACCGGGCGCGCCGCCATGCAGCGGACCCTTGAGGGCGCCGAGCGCCGCCAGCACCGACGAGTCGAGACCCGCCTGCGTCGAAGCCACCACGCGCGCCGTGAAGGTCGAGGCGTTGAGTCCGTGGTCAGAGACGGTGACGAGATAAGTATCGAGCCCATCCGCCATCGCCTTAGGCGCATCGACGCCCGCCATCATCCGCAGGATATCGGCCGCATGCCCTATATCGGCCTCCGGCGCGACGGGAGACTTGCCCTCTGCCTGCCGCAGCACGGCCGGCAGCAGCACGCTCGGGGCCGCCGCGATCATCAGGGCAGTGTCGAGGTCGGTTCGGTCGGGCAGGGCGCCCATCAGCATCCGCAACGCATCGAAGGGCGCGAGCCCCGACGCGGCGCCGAACCGATTGCTGGTCAGTTCAAACACCTTCGCCCGCGCCGCGCCGAGAGACCGTGTCAGGTCACGGGGCAGGGCCGGGAAGAATCCGTCCCACAGCAGCCCCAGCGCATGCTCGTAGCTCACGCGCCCCGCCAGCGCCGACAGCGGTAAGCCGCGGATCACCAGCCGCCCGGCCAGCCCGTCGACATCGGAGAGCACCGTCTCGGCGGCGACCACGTTTTCCAATCCATCATGCATCTTGCACCTCGCTTTTCCGGCAAGGTAGGATGATCAAGATTGACGTCAATCTTGACCAAATCGATCAATGTGAGGCGCCGATGTGGCTCACCGCCAGCCAAGCCCTGTCGCGCCTCGGCTCCAAGCCGCAGTCGCTCTATGCCAGCGTCAGCCGGGGCCGTATCCGGGCGAAATCCGATCCGGCCGACAGCCGCAAGAGCCTCTACAGCGCCGAGGACGTCGACCGCCTCGCCGCCCGCAGCCGTGGCCGCCGCAGTGCCACCACCGTTGCCGCTGAGGCGATCAACTGGGGCGACCCGGTGCTGCCCTCGGCCATCTCCACCATCAGCAATGGGCGGCTCACCTATCGCGGCCGCGACGCCAGCGTGCTCAGTCGCACGGCCACGCTGGAGCAGGTTGCCGAACTGCTGTGGGAGGCCCCTCTGCAGGACGCTCCGCTCGAGGCCGGGGCGGCCGGAGCTCCGGGTATCGCCGCTGCGCTCATGACCTTGGCGCAGCTGACCGCCAGCTCCCCGCCAAGCCTGGGTCGCAGCCCGCTCGTGCTCGGAATCGACGCGTCGAGGGTTTTCCACGCCGTCACCGACGCGCTGCTCGGCCGCGGGACCGGCCCGCTGCACCAACGCCTCGCTGCCCGCTTCGGCCGCCCGGAGGCCGTCGATACCTTCCGCCGCGCCCTCGTCCTGCTCGCTGACCATGAGCTCAACGCCTCGACGTTTGCCGCGCGTGTCACCGTTTCCACCGGTGCCTCGCTTGCCGCCGGCGCGCTGTCGGGCCTCGCCGCCCTCAATGGTCCGCTGCACGGCGTCGCCTCCAGCGCCGTGCTGGCGCTTGCGCACGATATCGAAGGCGATCCGGCGGGCGTCGAGGCGGGCCTCCGCGACTGGCTCGGCGAGGGCCGCGTCGTCCCGGGCTTCGGGCATCGACTCTACCCGTTCGGCGACCCGCGTGCCGCCGAGCTGCTCGGCGCCTTCGACGTCCCCGCCGGCTACCGCGCTTTGCTGGATGCGGCCGACGCCGTGGTCGGCGACTACCCCAATGTGGATTTCGCCCTCGCCGCCCTCACGGACGCCTTCGAGCTGCCGCCCGACGCACCGCTCACCATCTTCGCTTTGGCCCGCACCACCGGCTGGCTGGCCCACATGCTGGAGCAGGTCCGGTCGGCCTCCATAATTCGGCCCCGCGCCCGGTACATTGGTGTATCCTTGCAATCGGCTGATGCAGATGCGGCACAGGACGATCACTGAGCGCGGCACATACCCGCCATAACGGGCAGGTTGACTTGCCCTTTGGTCCTGACGCCCTATTTAATCAGCAGAATCAGGCTCGCCGCCCGCCTTGGGGACCAGCCGGATTGCTAGACGGATGCGTGCCCCAGGTCCTCCCTCCTCTCGCGCGCATCCTGGGAAAGGACCAGAAATGTCAGACGTGACCACAGGCGGCGCCGGCTTCGATCGAGATCGCGTGTACCCGGTGCTGCCGTTGCGCGATATCGTCGTCTTTCCGGGCATGATCGTGCCGCTCTTCGTCGGCCGCGAGAAGTCGGTGAAGGCGCTCGAAGAGGTGATGCGCGACGATAAGCACATCCTCGTCGTCACCCAGAAGAATGCCCAGGACGATGATCCGTCGCCCGAGGAAATCTACGCCACCGGCACCATCGCTTCGGTGCTGCAGCTGCTGAAGCTGCCCGACGGCACCGTCAAGGTGCTGGTCGAAGGCCTGCGCCGCGCCAAGATCGACAAGTACCTGCAGACGGTCGACTACTTCGAGGCGGAAGCCACCACGCTTCCCGAGCCCGAGGAAGACGAGACCGAACTCGAGGCGCTGGCCCGTTCGGCTCAGTCCGAGTTCGAGAACTACGTCAAGCTCAACAAGAAGATCTCCGCCGAGGTCGTCAATGCCGTCGGCCAGATTTCCAACCACTCCAAGCTTGCCGACACCATCGCCAGCCACCTGGTGATCAAGATCGAGCAGAAGGAAGACCTGCTGTCGACCACGGCCGTTTCCGAACGGCTGCAGAAGGTGCTCGGCCTCATGGAGGGCGAAATCGGCGTCCTGCAGGTGGAAAAGCGCATCCGCTCGCGCGTCAAGCGCCAGATGGAGAAGACGCAGCGCGAGTACTATCTCAACGAACAGATGAAGGCGATCCAGCGCGAGCTGGGCGACGGCGAAGAGGGCTCCAACGAGCTCGCCGAGCTCGAAGACAAGATCAAGAAGACCCGGCTGTCCAAGGAAGCGCGGACCAAGGCCGATGCCGAACTGAAGAAGCTCAAGACCATGAGCCCGATGTCGGCCGAGGCGACGGTGGTGCGCAACTACCTGGACTGGCTGCTCACCCTGCCGTGGGGCAAGAAGTCCAAGGTCAAGCGCGACCTCGTCTACGCCGAGCAGATCCTCGACGAGGATCACTACGGGCTGGAGAAGGTCAAGGAGCGCATCCTCGAGTACCTGGCGGTGCAGTCGCGCACCGGCAAGCTCAAGGGCCCGATCCTTTGCCTCGTCGGTCCTCCGGGCGTCGGCAAGACCTCGCTGGGCA
>CAIMLX010000228.1 GCA_903842455.1 uncultured Hyphomicrobiales bacterium
CCTTTGCCTCGTCGGTCCTCCGGGCGTCGGCAAGACCTCGCTGGGCAAGTCGATCGCCAAGGCAACCGGCCGCGAGTTCATCCGCATGGCGCTCGGCGGCGTGCGTGACGAGGCCGAAATCCGCGGTCACCGCCGGACCTATATCGGCTCGATGCCCGGCAAGGTCATCCAGTCGCTGAAGAAGGCCGGCAAGTCCAACCCGCTGTTCCTGCTCGACGAAATCGACAAGATGGGCCAGGACTTCCGCGGCGATCCGTCGTCGGCGCTGCTCGAGGTGCTCGATCCGGAGCAGAACAACACGTTCTCGGATCACTACCTCGAGGTCGACTACGACCTCTCGGACGTGATGTTCGTCACGACCTCGAACACGCTCAACATTCCCGGTCCCCTCATGGACCGCATGGAGATCATCCGTCTCGCTGGTTACACCGAGGACGAGAAGTTCGAGATCGCCCGCCGTCACCTGATCCCGGAGACGCTGAAGGAAAACGGCCTGCAGCCCAAGGAGTTCGTCATCGATGACGAGCAGCTGATGGCCGTGGTCCGCAACTACACCCGCGAAGCGGGCGTGCGTAACCTCAAGCGCGAGCTGTCCAAGCTTATGCGCAAGGCTGTTCGCGACATCCTGGTCAAGAAGACCATGAAGGTCGTGATCACTGCCGAGCTGCTCGAGGAGTACCTGGGTGCTGCCTTCTACCGCAACGACCAGCTCGACACCGAGCCGCAGGTCGGCGCGGTGACGGGTCTCGCGTGGACGTCGGTGGGTGGCGAAATCCTCACCATCGAAGGCGTGATGACGCACGGCAAGGGGCGCATGACCGTTACGGGTAACCTCAAGGAAGTGATGAAGGAATCCATCACCGCCGCATCGGGTTACGTGCGCTCCCGGGCTGTCGACCTCGGCATCAAGCCGCCGCTGTTCGACACGCGCGACATCCACCTGCACGTGCCGGAGGGGGCAACCCCGAAGGATGGTCCGTCTGCCGGTATCGGCATGGCAACCGCCATCGTGTCGCTGATGACCGGCATCCCGGTCCGCAACGATATCGCGATGACCGGTGAAGTGACGCTGCGTGGCCGGGTGCTGCCGATCGGCGGCCTCAAGGAAAAGCTGCTGGCGGCCCTCCGTTCGGGCATCAAGACGGTGCTGATCCCCGAGGAAAACACCCGTGACCTCAAGGAAATCCCCAAGAACGTTACCGAGGGGATGGAGATCATTCCGGTGAGCCGGATGGACGAGGTGCTGAGCCGCGCCCTGATCCGCCAGCCCGAGCCGATCGAGTGGAAGTACGACGACGACAAGCCGGCCGTCGTCACTGCCACCCCGGTCGATGGCGACGAGGCCACCTCGGGCCTGCCGCACTGAGCGGAGCTTCCGACCTCAAGCTGATTGACGGCGCCTCCGGGCGCCGTTTTTCGTTTCAGGGGGGCTTCGGGGGGCAGCGGATGGTTGCCGAGGCGCTTCGTTAATGGATCGCAATCTATGTGATCGCGGCGGCGTGAAGAGAACGTTTTTCCGCCGCCATCCGGCCACGCGGCTGCCGCGAGTCGACTGCACAACCCAACTGCCTGAACTGCCAATGAATACTCCGCTCACGCCAAGGTCAGCCGCCGGGCGGTATCACTCCACCCAACGGCATGATGCTGTGCCCCAAACGAGGACGCCTCCCCATGAAGACTTCCATTGCCATCGCCGCCCTTGCGCTCACCGTCGGCTTCGCGAGCGCTGCCCATGCAGAGGATATCACGCTGGGTGATCCCGGCTACGGCGGCACCGGTTGCCCCGCTGGCTCCGTCTCCGCGACGTTGAGCCCCGATGCGACCTCGCTCAGCCTGCTGTTCGACGGCTACATCGTCGAGGCCGGCGGCGAGACGAACAAGAAGTTCGATCGCAAGAGCTGCAACATCGCCATCCCGGTGCACGTGCCGCAGGGCATTTCGGTGTCGGTGATCTCGGTCGACTACCGCGGCTACAACAATTTCTCGGCTGGCTCGGACTCGCAGTTCAACGTCGAGTATTTCTTCGCCGGCGCCCGTGGCCCGACCTTCACCAAGAAGTTCGTCGGCCCCAAGGACGAGGACTACCTGATCCAGAATCAGCTCACCGCGCAGACCATCGTCTGGTCGAAGTGCGGTGCGGACGTGAACCTGCGCACCAACTCGTCGATCCGCGTCAACACCAAGAACAACCAGCAGGCGCTGGCCACCGTCGACAGCCAGGACGTGAGCGCGGCCATCGTTTACCAGCTGCAGTGGAAGAAGTGCTAAGCTCCTGAACACCATCGGGGGGTAGCCTCGGCTGCCCCCCGTTCTGTATCAGGAGTGCGTAAAATGAAGCTGCCCATTACCTTCGCCGCCTTTACCCTCATGGCCTCGCCGGCGTTTGCCGCCTGTGTCGATGTGCAGCCCAATGCGCCGACCTACGTGGACGACCCACCGACAGCGTCGGTGATCTTCGACTCCTTTGTCGTCAATTCATCCGACACCAGCCTGAACTGCGCCCTCGAGACCCCGGGCCGGGACGGCGCGCCGGTGCCACCGGCCGGCGAGATTTCTGCCTACTCGGCCGACTATCGCGGCTTCGTCGGACCAGACCGGCCAGCGACGCTCACGGTCACCGAGAACGGCGTGACCCGCACCGTGGTGCTGGACCCCGACTTCAACGACATCATGCTGCACTCCTATGTCGGCACCGACGAGGATGGCGACCTCAACTCCGACATCACGCTGACCGTCGAGGGGAACGACCAGGATCTGGCGGCGCAAATCGACAGCGTCGACTACCTGCTGCTTGCTACCACGACGGTCGATGACCAGTATTTCTCGCTCGAGGATGTCTCGACCGCGCAGACGTCGATCGTCACGCATCTGAACGCCACGGCCGGGCTGCTGGTCGGCGGCCACCAGCCGCTCGAGCGCGACACCGAAGTGGGTGTGTTCGGCGCGGTCGGCTCGCACATCGTCGGCGCTACCGGCCATTTCGATCTCGGCGACGGTTTCAGCCTCGATGGCGGGGCGGCGATGTTCAACCAGTCGGTCGGCGGCGCCAGTTCCAGCGGCGTCCTGCTGGGCGGCAAGGCCACGTATCTCCAGCCCGATGACGGCAGCAGCATCCGCTGGCTGGGCAGCGCCGGCGTCACCGCTGCGCCCGGCATGAGCATGAGTTTTTCGCGCGACTACCTGAACACCGCGACCGACACGATAGTCAGCGGCGATGGCAGCGGCAGCGGCAACCTGTTCGGTATCTGGGCGGAGGCGGGGGTTCTCGTCGCGCCTGCTCCGGACAACGAGGTCGTATTCAGCGCCAGCCTCGCCCGCACCTGGCTGAATTTCGACTACGCCGAGGAGCAAACCGACACCAATCCGTTCGCGCTGTCGATCGACGATGCCATCTCGACCTACGATACCGTAAAGGCCAAGGCGGCCTGGACGGCAGCCATCGCCGATGACGTCGATCTGACCCTTCATGGTGCAGTGGGCTATCTCAACGCCTATGACGACCTTGAGGGCGATGTGGCCCTTGTCGGTCCGCTGACCGTCGGCGGCGTCAGCGAGGCCTTCGTCGAGTATGGCGCCCGAGTGGGGTGGTCGTTTGCCGAAAACGCCCGCTGGGATGTGTTTGCGCTCGGCTCGACAGGTGCCGAAACCGGCACGCACGCGCAGATCGGCACTGCCGTCAGCATGAAGTTCTAGCGCCCGGCAGGAGCCGGGCAGGGAGACGATATGAAATCCTGGTTTGCCACGGCCCTCGCCACCACGCTGGTGCTGTCTGCTCTCACCGTGCCTGCCCTGGCGGCACCAGCCCTCAAGCTCGGCAAGCCCGCCTATGGCGGGCCCGGTTGCCCGGCCGGTACCGCGTCGGCCTCCGTCACCGGTGGCGGCACGCAGCTGACGGTGAAGTTCTCCAGGTACCAGGTCGCGGCTGGCGGCTCGACCGGCAAGACGTTCGACCGCAAGGCCTGCTCGCTGTCGATCCCGGTCACGGTTCCGGCCGGCTACAGCGTGGCGGTCGTAGCGGTGGATTTCGCCGGCTACACCAACCTGCCGTCCGGCGCCTCGGCGACCTTCAAGCTCGAGCAGTTCATGCCGGGCGGGCAGGGGCCGGTGTTCTCGCGCGAGATCAAGGGCTCGAAGAAGGGCAAGTTCACCGCCTCGTCGCAGGCCGTCGCCACCGTCTGGTCGGCCTGCGGTACCTCGGCAACGATGCGCACCAACACCAGCCTGATGGTCCGCACATCGGGCGGCAAGGCCGCTTCCGCCTCGATCCGCAGCCAGGATGTCAGCACGGCGATCGTCTACCGGCTGAAGTACCGCAGCTGCTGAAATCGGCCTCCCGCAATCGCCATGCTGAACGGGTGATGAATCGCCCGTGACGTTTTTGCAACAGCCGATTTGAATCCCGGCTACCACCCTATGCCGGCAACCTTTTGCTGAGGAACCTCGCCACATTCTGACCCTAAAAGGAGCAGAGGACAAACGGGGCGACCAGCAGAGAACGGCGCAATTCATCAGCGCCGCAGCGACCTTATCGCGTGCTTGCCGCCTTGTGTCTGATCGGACTTGAGCCCGATGTCGCGCCCTTCGCAGAGGGCGCGGGGGCGTCCGGTTGGGCGAACAGGACGAGGTAATGGTTACTAACTACGTCGAAACGTCGCGCCTCATGGGCCGGCACCTGACTGAAGGGACGGAACGGACAGCAGACCGTTCATCCCGCTATTGCGCCGATTTCATCATCAAGGCCGCTTTCCACAACCACTCGCCGATGCGGCAGGCGAAGAGGATCAGTATGCGTACGACTGGAGCCAGGGGGCTCGTGTACATGTCCATGCTGGCGCTCGGCCTTGCTGGCGCAAGCCTGCCGGCTTTGGCGCAGACCGCCGGGGTACTGCCATCGGCGGCGCCTGAGACGGCGGCCGATGCGGCGCTCGCCATGGCCAACTCGCTTGATGGTGCCGGTGGCGGCATTTCTTCGCGGGACCTGGTCAGCGCACTCGAAGACGCGGCTCTCGCCGGCCAACCGATGGCGCTCTACCAGCTCGGCCTGATGTACGAGAGCGGCGAAGGCGTCGCCAAGGATCCGGTCAAGGCGTTCGGCTATTTCAGCCAGATTGCCGACGAACATGCCGATACGGCGCCGCGCGGCGTCGAGGCCGACATCGTGGCACAGAGCTTCCTCAAGGTCGGCGAATATTATCGCACCGGCCTGCCGGAAGCCGGCATCCCGAAGAACGAGTCCTACTCCAACAAGCTCGTCATGCACGCGGCGTCCTACTTCGGCGACGCAGACGCGCAGTTCAAGGTCGGCGAGATGTATCTCGACGAGACGGAACTGGGCGACAGCCCGCTGCAGAGCGCCCGCTGGCTCAACCTGGCGGCCCGCAAGGGCCATGCCGGGGCGCAGGCCAAGCTCGGCGCCATGCTGTTCAACGGCGAAGGCATCACCGTTGACCAGGTCGAGGGCCTGATGTGGCTCACCGTCGCTTCGCGCCGCGCGGTCGGCACGGTCGACGAGAGCTGGATCAACGAGCTGCTCAACGACGCCACCTCGCTCGCTTCCGCCGAGCAGCGGCAGGAGGCCGTGCTGATGGCCGACTCGCTCGGCAGCCGCTTCGGCGGTCTCTAACCGGCAAAGCTGAGCACTCCGTTCAGTTCGGGTTCAACCGCACTGCTCCAATACGGGGACAACCCCGCGTTGGAGTACCTGCCATGCGTATCCCCGTCATCCTGATGCTGCTCACCATCCTGCTGCTCCCCGCCGATCTGCGGGGCCTCGTGGCGCAGGTCGAATCCAGCTTCGACGTCGCCCGCGCCTCGGTAGCGAAGGTCCTCGTCCGCAGCGACGCCGTGCAGGTCGCTGAGGCCCCGCCCGCTCTCGTGCTGGGTGCTCCGGTGGTGCAGGTTCGGTAGGCTTGACTGGACGTCCCCTCATCCGTCTCGGCTTCGCCTCGCCACCCTCTCCCTCACGGGGAGAAGGGAGACGGTGCATCGCCTCATCCAGGGGGGCGCTGTTGCCCCTCTCCCCTTGAGGGAGAGGGTGGCGCGCAGCGCCGGGTGAGGGGACGGTCAAAAACGCCACATCCCCTCAGAACGTGAAAACCCCCTCCACCGGCACGTGGTCCGATGGCTTTTCCCAGCCGCGGACTTCGGTGTGGACGATGACGTCCTCCAGCCGGTCGGCGGCCTGGGGCGAGAGCAGCAGGTGGTCGATGCGGATACCGTCCTTGCGCTCCCAGCCGAACGTGCGGAAGTCCCAGAAGGTCAGGGCCGGCTCGTCGGAGATGGCGCGTTGCGCGTCGGTCAGCCCGAGGTTGAGCAGCGCCCGCCACCGCGTTGCGCTCTCCGGCCGGAACGCCGCATCGCCCACCCACTTGTCCGGGAAGGTGGCGTCGAGGTTCGACGGGATGATGTTGAAGTCGCCCAGGAGGATGAACGGCTCCTCATGGGTCAGCCGCTCCTCCACGTAGGCGTGCAGCCGGTCCATCCAGCCGAGCTTGTAGGTGAACTTGTCGGTGCCGACCGGATTGCCGTTCGGCAGGTAGATGCAGCAGATGCGCACCACGCCGCCCTCGACCGAGATCACCCCCTCGATCAGCCGCGCCTGCTCGTCGGCATCGTCGCCGGGCAGCCCGCGGTGCACCTCGTCGAAGCGGTGCTTCGACAGCAGCGCCACCCCGTTCCAGCTCTTCTGGCCGAACGTCTCGACATTGTAGCCGAGCGCCTCGATCTCCATGCGCGGGAAGGCCTCGTCGACCGACTTGATCTCCTGCAGGCAGACGACGTCGGGCGCGGCCTCTTCAAGCCATTTGAGAAGAAGTCCGTGCCGCGCCTTGACGCCGTTGATGTTCCAGGTGGCGATGCGCATGAAGAGACTCCCGTTCCGAACGGCGACGTTAGTGCCTTTCGTGGTGGGATTGAAGCACACGCGCCCAACAAACCCGACCGGTCATCCCTGCGGAAGCAGGGACCCAACTGGAAATCTGCGCTGGGGGCGAGGCAGGTCCCTGCTTTCGCAGGGCTGACACCGCAGTGGGAACGGGCCGCGTTGGCGGCCCGCCCGTGTGCCCTCAGAGCGAAGCGTAAACCGCGTCGCGGACCTCTTCGCGGAACGGGCCGTTGCAGCCCTCCGGTGCTGTGTTGGTCAGCACGGCGATCGACAGCTTGTTGGTGCGGTCGATGATCCAGTTGTGGCCCCAGGCGCCGCCCCAGTCGAGCGTGCCGACCGGGCAGGGGCTCTTCGCGGCCTTCGGGTCGTCGATCATGGCGCCGAGGATGGTGAAGCGCTTGCCGGCGTCGGTTTCGCGCCGCGGCAGGGTGCCGATCTGGTTGGTGAAGGCTTCCTCGACCGTTTCCGGCTTCAGGAAGCTGCCGCCATTGTAGACCTCGAGCATCTTCATCACGTCATCGGCCGTGCCGCACGAGCCACCACCGCCCGACTGCGGGGCGTCGGCGCGGAAAATGCGGTCGACTTCCCAGCTGGTGGTCTGCTTGTTTTCCATGGTGATGCGGACCGGCGGCACGATCGCCGGCTTTGGCAGTTCGCCATTGAAATAGTTGGCGGCGACGCGGGTGGCGTCGGTCGGGGTGAAGCGCCAGTCGACCATGCCCAGCGGCCCGGCGGCGTATTTGTTCACTGCCGCTTCCACCGTCGAGCCGTTGATCGCGGCAATCACGCCGCCCACAACGTCGATGCTGGTGCCGTAGACCCAGCCGGTGCCGGGCGCGAAGTTGAGCGGCGCCTTGGCCAGCCGGCGCAGGTTTTCCTCGAGCGAAATGTACGGGCCCGACATGCCCGGCGACACGTCCTTGGGCGTCGTTTCGTACGACAGACCCGAGCTGTGCGACAGCAGCTGCCGGATGGTGATGGGGCGCACCACGCCATCGGGGCTCGGCGGGGTGAAGTAGGGCAGGAACTTCGTCACCGGGTCATCGAGCTGCAGCAGCCCCGCTTCCACCATCTTCAGCGCGGCGGTGGCAACGATCGGCTTGGTGATCGAGGCAAGGCGGAAAATGGCGTTGCGTTCGAGGGAGCGTCCGGCCTCGCGGTCGGCAAGACCCGCGGTGCGGGCGTAGACTTCCTTGCCGTTGTGGTTGACCAGCACGGTGCAACCGACAATGCGGTTGACCAGCGCGGCGTCGATGGCCGCGTCCACATTCTTCTGCAAACTCATAGATATCCTCCCGAATAGAGAGGACGCTAACGGTTTGGCAGCCGGGAACGCAAGCCGCCGAAAGGCCTAAGCGTCAGGCTACCGCGAAGCTGGTGCCGCAGCCGCAGCCGGCCACCGCGTTGGGATTGCGGATCTGGAAGCTCTGGCCGATCAGGTCGTCGACATAGTCGATCTCGGCGCCGCCCATGAACTCGAGCGACAGCGAATCGATCAGCACGGTGGCGCTGTCCTTGCTCAGCACCAGGTCGTCGGCCTTCGGCGTTTCCTTGACGAGGTTGTATTCGTACTGGAAGCCCGAGCAGCCGCCGCCGGATACGGCAATGCGCAGCACCGTGCCTTCGCCCTGCTTGGACAGGATGCGGCCGATGCGCTTGGCCGCGCGGTCTGTCAAAACGACATCATTGGATGCTAGAGCAACGTCGGTCATATCGTACCTTCCGGGCGGCTCG
>CAIMLX010000229.1 GCA_903842455.1 uncultured Hyphomicrobiales bacterium
AGGCGCGGATCACCCCGGACTTCAGGTTGTCGGATACGACCAGCGTCGGCACCGCACCGAACGCGACGAAGGCGTGGGTGTGTGCGCCGATCCAGTCCGGCAACGCACGACGCCGTTGCTTCAAACACCATCATTCTAGGGACGACCGCCTTGCCGAAAAAGTAGCGGCTCCGGCGCCGGCCCGTTACCCCATATAGCGGGGTGATCGGCGTCGAACTTCGATCTGACAGTGTCAGCGGCATGCAGTGTGCCGACGCATGCAATCCGTCAGCCGTCAGCTGCTTCATGATGTCTGGAGCGGTCAGTTGAGCCAGCTTATCGTGGGTTGATCACGTAACTGCTACGAATACAGAGTAGACCGAGCGCCGAAAACGGCAGCAACTCTGCCGAAGGCCCAGCCGATCGAGCGGACCGCGATAACGGGCGAGGCAATTCCATAGACCGGGAATACGAGCAACAACGCGCCGGTAAGGAGGCGCAACGGTACCATCAGCGCAGCTTCGGTGATGGCGCGGGCCGTGAGCTGAGGTGAAGACAGACAAAAATTCTGCATCGACTGCATAGCGCTGCGCTTTAACTGATAACGCAAAGTCAACCGGTCAAGCGGCATGGCTTCTCTAACCACAGCATCAGGTGCCCAGGCGGTCGTCGCCCCAGCACGTTTTGCCTGAGCGTGAAATTTGGTATCCGATCCGCCGGTAACCAACAGAGTTTCGTCGAAGGTGACTCGCTTATCGACGAAGAAGGCGAGATCGCCGAGCCAGTTATTGGTGACTACAGTGAAGCGGCGGCCAGATACAGCGGCCCGGGCGGTGCGACGGTTCTTCTGGCGCATACGCTCGGCGAGGCCAGCGTTGACGAAGCGTTGCCAGGGAGAGGCGCCGTCTGGTGGCGGCAGAATTTCGACCGGACCTCCAATCAGGTGCGCGCCTGTCCTTCGCCATGCCGCAATCAGCCGCTCTAGCCAATCGGAATCGGGGAGTTCGTCGTCGTCGACAAAGCAGAGGAGGTCGACCCCAAGGGCTTGAGCCTCGCGCAGGGCGCGGTTGCGACCGACGGGAATGCCACGGCGCGGTTCGTGAGCATAGCAAAGGTCCGGCAGGGAAGCACTGAGCACGGGGTCGCGCGCCGAGGCGGCCGGGTCGTTGTCGACTATGACAAAAAACACCTCAGAGTTATCGGGACGTGACAGTCGCCTAAGAACTCCAAGCAGCTGCTGCAGCGTGTCCGGCCTGCGGTAGGTCAGTGCGCAGACAGCGACTCTTACGCGTGGATCAACCGAAGGAGACGACACTTATGTTGACACCCCAGCGTCCAAGGTTTCGGAGCGCCCAGAGAGATGGCGGAACAGGAAGGCTAACCGAGTTTCCAAGTTGACCCAGCGCGAGAGCCTCACCTCGGTCAGGAGTTTGCCACACGGGTCCTGATCAAAGTTCGCCACAATGTCGAGGCCCGTTTGCGCCCGCAGCCGTTCGGTGGCCGCCTGATCATGCCGTATCGGCAAGGCAAGCTCGACACCAGTCAGCGCAGCCAGCGGATAGCAGATACCAGCCTCACGCAACATGGCGCTGCTCTGGCCCAGAAGGCGCTGGATGGAGGTACTGCCAGTTTTCTCCATGCCGATATGAATTAGGCATTTTTTCATAGCCGGGCGGCTCCAGGCAATGCCGCAGGTCTCAAGCGGACACCAAGGCGGTTGAACCGCTAACTACCGGCAGCGGCGGAGAACGCCAAGCAGAATATGCGTCTCGTGTGGCGCACAGGAACCAGAATAAAGCCATGCAGCAACGCGAAGGGGGTGTCATGCAAAACAAAAACGATCCTGACCTGCCTCCCGCAAATCGGACCATTCTGAGCTGGAATTTACCATTTATGATCCTCTGGCCGGGAGCAGGAGAGTTCCATGAAGACGTCGAAGTTCACTGAGGGTCAGATCGCCTTTGTGCTCAAGCAGGCTGAGGACGGCACGCCGGTTGCGGAGGTGACCGCCTCGGGCTCGTTGACTTAGCTGTCGCACCAGGCATCCACCAGCGCGTAGGTCAGCCGGATGATGGTCTTGAGGTCCGGTGCGGTCTCCCAGCGCGAGACCGTCGGCTGCGAGCACAGGTCG
>CAIMLX010000230.1 GCA_903842455.1 uncultured Hyphomicrobiales bacterium
CGCGACGAGCGCATCAGCGATGTCTCGGCAACCATTACCTCTGTGACTGGCGATCAACTGCGCCGCCAAGGCGTCAACAGTGTTCAAGACCTGTCGAGCGTGGCCGCAGGTGTGGTGTTGCGTGAAGACGTGGCCGGGCGAGCCTCGCCCAGCATCGTTATTCGCGGCATCGGCTATGACGATTTCCGCTCGAACGGCAATCCGGCCGCCGCTGTCAGTGCCGATCAGGTCTACCTGGGCTCCAACGCACTGATCGGTGGTGCCTTCTTCGACGTCGATAGACTCGAAATCCTGAAGGGTCCGCAAGGCACCCTCTATGGTCGTAACACCACGGCCGGCGCAGTCAACGTCATCAGCCGCCAACCCGGCAACGCCTTCAGCGCCGACGCCCATCTCGAATACGGTAGCCACCGTCGGCTGCGCGCAGAAGTCGGCGTCGGCGGCCCGATCAACCAGGTGCTCGGCGTGCGCGTCGCAGCAGTACAAGCCCGCGGCGGCGGCTTCATGACCAACAAGGGTACGCAGGGGTTTGCGGGTGTGTCGCCCGCAACCGGTGTCCCGCCGTTGCCTCTGGTGCCTGAATCGAACCACGTTGGCGATGCGGACTTCAGCGCGCAGCGCGCAACGCTTGTCATCACGCCGAGCACGACCACCCGGATCACCGCTCAGTTAAACCATGCCCGCGACCGCGGCGATAACAGCCAATCGGATGTGCTTGGCGTGTCAGCCACAGGGTTTAAGGAACCCGACACCGACCCCTACACCTTCTACGCCAACTTGCTGCCCAAGATTGATTCGAAACAAAGCGGCGGCCACTTGAGGATCGACCAGCAAATCAGCGGCGACCTGAGCCTTACGGCGATCGCAGCCCGCGTCGAACTTGATCGCGGCTACACCTTCGATCCGGGTGACCCTAGGCGCCGCTTCGACCTCGATTACAACGACCGTATTCGCCAAAGCACTGCGGAAATCCGCCTGCATGGCAAACGATCCGCCGTTGACTGGACCGTCGGCGCCTTCTACTTCCAGGACTCGGTGCTCTTGAAAAGCACGCTCGATGCGTCCGATCTGGTGCGCACGGTACTGGGCACCGACTATGAACAACGGCGCTCCAGTTGGGCAGTGTTCGGCGAGACGGACTGGCACCTGACACCGAAGACAACACTGACCGCGGGTCTGCGCTATACGGACGAAACAGCCAGCTTTCGCGGCAAGACCGTCGACCGAAACCCCTACGGCGTCAGCGTTGCCTCTTCTGCGTTTGCGCTGCCAGTGCAGTTCGACGAAAGCTTCGCAGACAACAGCGTTTCCGGCCGCGTGTCACTCTCCTATCGTCCCGATAACGGTAGCTTGATCTACGGCACCTACAGCCGAGGCTTCAAGAGCGGGGGCTTTGATGGCTCCACGATTTTCTCCCGTGGCGAGGCTCTGCCGTTCAAGTCCGAGACCGTCGACGCTCTGGAGCTGGGCATAAAGCTCTTCGGCCGCGGGAAGCCGTTCAGCCTCTCGGCAGCCGCTTTTCATTACGACTTCTCAAACCTGCAGGCCAATTCGATCCGACAGATAGGCTCGGTGACAACAGCGGTGCGTACGAACGTCGCCCAAGCCACGATGAATGGCGCCGAGATCGACCTCGTCGCTTATCCGGTGCGCGACGCCCGCATCGGCTTGAACGTCGCCTACCTGCAATCCAAGGTCGACAACTTCGTCTCCGCCAACGCCTTGGAGGTGGAGCGTCGCAACGGTAACGAGCTGCCGGATGCGCCGGGTCTTTCAGCAAATCTGAACGTGAGCTACACGGTCCGACTCGGTAACGGTTGGAAGCTTGAGCCACAGGTCAACA
>CAIMLX010000231.1 GCA_903842455.1 uncultured Hyphomicrobiales bacterium
ATGCCCGAGGGCCTGATCCAAGCGGCCCACCACCTGACGCCGCAATACATACACCAAGACCGCTATGTGCATCACCGCAACGGTGTGACCGCACTCTCCGATGTCTACCTTTCCACCTCGGACCCGGACGCTTTCGAAAGCCGCTATGAGAAGCTCACCGGCATCAAGGCACGGCACACCGGCCGTCGGCGCGTATTCGACCTGCCCCTGGTATCGCGCGTGAGCATCATTGATTGCAAGGACATGACGGCAGAGTTTCCCGGCTCCACCTTCCCGGCCGAACCCTGTCTTGCCGGCTATGCCTTTGCCGTCAACGATCTGGTAAAAATGGCCGGCATCCTGAAAGCGGCCGGCCTCCCCTTCCACCAGGGCAAGTCCCGCATCGTCGTTCCCGCCAGTGCTATGTTCGGCGCCACCGTCGTATTCGAGTCGCCATGAACGGACCAAGTTCCCTCCCCGAGCTTCGTACCGTCACCCTTGGCGCAGCAGCCGGAAAAGCCGCGGGGCTTCGTATCGCCTATCGCGAAGCCGGTGACGCAGCTAGTCCTGCGGTCCTCACCATGCACGGCATAGGATCCAACGCCTCCGGCTATCGAAACCAGTTGCGCAACTTGAGCAACCGCTTCCGCATCATCTCCTGGGACGCGCCCGGATATGGCGGTTCGGATCCATTCACCGACAACTCGCCATCGGCCGCCGACTATGCCGATGCGGCGGCCGGACTACTGGCCGCACTCGGGGTGCCGCGCGCGCATGTAGTGGGTAGTTCGCTCGGTGCAATCTATGGCGCCAAACTGGCGGCAAACCATCCGGCGCTAGTGCGCAGCCTGGTGCTCTCGGCGCCCGCCACCGGCTTTGGCAGCCACGCCAGCGGTGAGGGTGAGGCGCACGCCAAGGGCCGGATTGCCGACCTTGAACGCCTTGGCGCCGAAGGCCTCGCCGATGAGCGTGCCGCAAGACTGGTTGCCCCCGGCTCGCCCGCGGAGGTGCTGCGCGTTGCGCACGAAGTCGTGGCATCGATCAAGTTTCCCGGTTACGCCCAGGCTGCGCGCATTCTTGGCGGCGGGAATATTTTCCTCGATACCCCATTGATCAAGGCGCCCACCCTGATCCTGGTCGGCGACCTGGACCGCGTGACGCCGCTGGACCTTTGCGCCGGACCGATACATGAGGCTATTGCCGGCAGCCGGCTGGAGGTACTCCAAGGCTGCGCCCACTTGATCAAGATCGAGGCGGCCGACCGCTTCAACGTGCTGGTCTCTGATTTTTTCGACCAACACGGCAAATGAGCGCTTGAGCATGGCTACCGCCGCGCCACATCGCACCCTCGTCAAAGGCGGCTTGCTGCTGGACGCAAATTGCACGGACGGAGTACCGCTCGCCGCGGACATCCTGATTGAGGGTGTCCGTATCGCAGCGATACTGCCAAGGGACCGTGACGGCGGCGGGCGCCAACCGCCCATCGAGGGCATGCAAATAGTCGATGCCACCGACCGCCTTGTGACGCCGGGTTTTTTCAACGCGCATTACCACTCACACGACGTGTTCCTCAAGGGATGGTTCGAACCCTCGCCGCTGGAAATGTGGGTGCTCAACGCCCTGCCGCGCAGTTATGCGCCACGCTCCGTGGAGGAGATCAGGCTGCGCAGCCTGCTTGGCGCGGCCGAATGCGTCCGCTCCGGTATCACCACCATCCAGGACATGGTGACGCTGTTTCCGCTCGATGCTTCCCGCGTCGACGCCGTTTTGTCGGCCTACGACGAACTGGGTGTAAGAGTGGTGCTCGGACTGCAGGTAGCCGACGTCCCCCCCCTCGACACCGTTCCCTACTGGCGCGAAACAATCCCCGCCTCCATGCTCGATCTGCTCAAGGGCTACCCGCTGGACGCCGCCGGTGTGCCCGACCCCCTTGCCGTGATCGAAGCCTTTTGCCTAGGCGGCGGCCGCCACGGCGACAGGGTTAAATGGGCGATAGCACCGTCCAGCCCCGAGCGCTGCACACCGGCACTGCTCGGCCGACTGGCCGCCCTCGCCACCCGCTTCAACCTGCCGGTCTACACCCACATTTATATTTCGCGGGCCGAAGCGCTCAATGCCCGTATGAATTTCGGCGCCCACGGTGGTTCACTGGTCAGCTTTCTTGAATCGGTGGGTCTGCTCAATAACCGGCTTTCTCTGGCGCACGGCGTATGGCTGGATGAGCGCGAAATCGACATGCTCGGGCGCGCCGGCGCCAGCGTCGTGCTCAACACCGTCAGCAACCTCAAGAATAAGAACGGCGCCCCGCCGGTACGCCCGCTGATCGAGGCCGGTGTCAATCTTGCGCTCGGCTGCGATAACTGCAGCTGCACCGACGCGCAGAATATTTTCCAGGCGATGAAAATGACCTCGCTGCTCGCGGCAATCAGCGATCCGCGGCCGGGACCGCCCGGGGCTATGGACATGCTGCGCGCCGCAACCGTCGGAGGCGCGCGCACGGCTGGACTGCAAGATGAACTGGGCACCCTGGCGCCGGGCATGAAAGCCGACCTGGTTTTGTTCGACCTCGCCGATCCGGTTTTTGTGCCGTTGAACAACGCCGCGAGGCAACTGGTCTACGGCGAGTGCGGACGCGCCGTCGAGACGGTCATGATCGATGGTCGCCTCATCATGGAAAAGCGCAGGATCACCAGTATCAGCGAATCCACGCTGCGCAATGCGGTCAACGAGGCAATGGAGAGATTCCGGACCGAGGCAACGCGTGTGGTGGACAACACCAGAAAACTCGCGCCCTACCTGCTACAAGCGGATGAGAAAACCTGGTCACACGACCTGGGTTTTGGGCGCTATATAGGGCGGCGCTAAAGACCCAGGTAGCGCTCCCGCACATCGGCGTTGCCGAGCAATTCGTCCGGGGTTCCCTCGTAGACAAAAGCGCCCTTGCTCATGACCAGCACCCTGTCGGCGAGCTTCAACGCAAACGCAACCTGCTGCTCGACCATCACGATGGTGGCACCTTCGCGCTTGAGACCCGTGAAAATTTCAGCCAGTTGCTCCACCACCAACGGTGACAAACCCTCGGAAGGCTCGTCAAGCAGCAACAACCGCGGGCTGCCCACCAGAGCGCGCGCAACGGCCAGCATCTCCTGTTCACCGCCGGACAACCAGCCGGTGCGCGTGTCCAGCCGCTCCTTGAGGCGCGGGAAAGCGGCGAACACTCGTTCGAAAGACCAGCTGCGACCCTCGCTGTCAAACCGGCGGGCCTCGGCGCTGATCTGGAGGGTCTCCCTCACCGTCAGTGAGGTAAACATGCGCCGGCCCTGCGGCACCAGAGCCACACCGCGACGGATGATCTGGTAAGTCTTGAGTGGCGCAAGGTTCTCGCCATCAAGATAAATCGCGCCATTGCGCGGCTTCGAAAGCCCGGCGATGGAACGCACCAGGGTGGTCTTGCCGACGCCGTTCTTGCCAAGCACCGCGACGCATTC
>CAIMLX010000232.1 GCA_903842455.1 uncultured Hyphomicrobiales bacterium
AGGCCGGCCGCGCTCAACCTGCGCTTCAGCGCGACGACCCGTTGGCGCAGCGCGGTATCCGTCAGGTGCAGCAGATAGGCGATCTCGTGACGGCTGTGGCCCGTCAGCGCCAGCAGGGCCACGACCCGCAGCGCCGGTGGCAGGGCCGGGAGGACCGCTGCCTCTGCCGACGGGGTTTCAGGCCGAGGGCGGTCCGTCTGCCAGTCGCTGTCGCGGCGTTGCGCCCGCCACGTGCTCCGGCGGTTCATCTTCGCCTTGTTGCGGATCACCCCGCGCAACCACCTGAGGTTGCCGGTATCGGCGAGGTCGTCGCGCCCGTCGCGCAGCGCTACGATCAGCGCCTCCTGCAGCACGTCCTCGGCATCAGCGGGCCCGGCGTGCCGTCGGGCATGCGCGAGGAGCCGCAGATAGGCCGGGCCGCGCACTCAGGAGACGCGCCTGAGCTTGGGCCGCAACGCTTCCTTGTCCAGCATCTCGGTAATGGCCGCAGGCGACACCGGCGGCGAGAACAGGAAGCCCTGCACCTCGTTGCAGCCCTGCTCGCGCACCGCCGCCAGTTGCTCCTCGGTCTCGATGCCCTCGGCCGTCGTCGACATGCCGAGCGAGTGGCCGAGGCCGATCACCGCCTTGATGATGGCGAGGCTGTCACCCTTCGATTTCAGGTCGCGCATGAACGAGCGGTCGATCTTGATCTTGTCGAACGGAAACGACCGCAGGTAGCTCAGCGACGAGTAGCCGGTGCCGAAATCGTCCATCGAGATGCGCACGCCCAGCGCCCGCAGCTTGTGCAGCGTCTTGAGCGTCGGCTCGTTATCGTTGAGCAGCAGCGACTCGGTGATCTCCAGCTCGAGCCGGGTCGCCTTGAGCCCGGTCTCGCGCAGCACGCCCTCGACCGTTTCGAAGAGGTGCCTGTTCTTGAACTGCACCACCGACAGGTTCACCGCCACCCGCACAGCATCGGGCCATTGCACCGCCTGCCGACAGGCTTCGCGCAGCACCCATTCGCCGATCGGCACGATGAGCCCGGTTTCCTCGGCCACCGGTATGAACTCGGCGGGCGACACGGTGCCGCGCTCGCTGTCCCAGCGCAGCAGCGCCTCGAGGCACGTGACACGGTTTTCCTTGAGGCCGATCAGCGGCTGGTAGACGAGGCGCAACTCGTTGCGGGCAAGCGCCAGCCGCAGCCCCGTTTCGATGGAACGGCGCTTCTGGATCGCCGCGTCCATGCCGGCCTCGAAGAAGTGGTAGGTCGACCGCCCCTCGTTCTTGGCCCGGTAGAGCGCCAGGTCGGCGTTCTTCACCAGCTCGTCCGACGTGCGGCCATCCTGCGGGGCGATGGCGATGCCGACCGAGGCGCCGATCACCACCTGGTGCCCATCGATGGAGAAGGGCTGCCCGATGGTCTGCACGATGCGCTCGGCAATCGCCGCCGCATCGGCCGGATCTGTGATCCCGCGCAGCAGCAAGGCGTACTCGTCGCCCCCGAGCCGGGCCAGCACGTCGTTTTCGCGCGTCGTGCCCCACAGCCGGGCCGAAGCCTGCTGCAGCACCTTGTCGCCGAGCGCATGGCCCAGCGTGTCGTTCACGCCCTTGAAGTGGTCGAGATCGATGCAGAGCACCGCGACCTTGTCGCCGCGGTCGATGGATACCTCGGCGCTCGCCATCTCTTCGAGAAACTGGATGCGATTGGGCAGCTGCGTCAGCGCGTCGTGGCGCGCCATGTGGCGGATGCGCTCTTCCTGCTGGCGCTGCTCGGTGACATCCTCGTGCGTGGTGACCCAGCCGCCATCCTTCATCGGGTGGTGCTGCATCATGATGATGCGACCCTCGAGCTCGTGGATGTTCTTGGCGTGCTCGCCGCGCGAAATCACCTCGCGCCGCCAGCCGATATACTCTTCGCGATTGGCCCCCGCGTGCATGCCCTCGTCGAACAGGTAGCCCAGAATGTCGTCGAGCTGGGTGCCCGGCTTCAGCAAATGCGGCGGCAGGTTATAGATGCGCTGGTAGGGCTCGTTGCAGATCACCAGCCGACCCTTGGGGTCGTACATGCAGAGGCCCTGGCTGATATTGTTCACCGCCGCATCGAGCCGGAGGTTCTGCCGCTCGAGCTCGCGCTTGCGCTTCTGCATGATCTCGGACGAGGCGATTTCCTCGGTCACGTCCTCATGCGTCACCACCCAGCCAAGGCCGGGCGAGTAGGCATGCGCCGTCTCCAGCGTGCGCCCGCCATCGAGCAGTTCGCGTACCTTGGACCGCGCCCCGCCGCGATTGTTGAGCAGTTCCTGCTTGTAGGCGGCGAGGAACTCGTCGGGGGACTGGTCGGGGTGGTTGCCGAGCTTCGCCGACAGCTTCACCACCGCCTCGAGCGTCATGCCCTTGGTGATCTTGCCCGATGGGAAGCCGTAGATTTCGAGATAGTGCGTGTTCCACATCACCAGCTTGAAATCCGGTGACCACACGCAGAACCCGTAAGGCACGCTTTGCAGTGCCGCGTTCAGCAGCAGTTCGTTATCGGTGCGGCCCTCGGCATCAACCGGTAGCTGCTTCACGTCGAGCGAGCCTCAAAAATACAAAAAACCAATGCAGGACACTAGCCAGCGCTGGGTTAAGGCCACTTTAATGGTAACGATTGCGCGAGCACCGGCCACGCTCTACCGGCCAGGCTTCAGCATCACGTAATCGGTGAACTGGTAGGGACCCATCTGCACCGGGACGTGTCGTTCGATCTCGAAGCCCTGCGAGCGATAGAACGCGATGGCCGGAGCATTGCCGTCATTGACATAGAGCGCGACCGGCAGGCTTTCGCCGAAGTGGGTCCGGGCCGCGGCGATCATTGCCTTGCCCAGCCCAAGCCCGCGGGATTCGGCGAGCAGATACAGCTTCTTGATCCAGACGCGACCATCTGCGCGGTAGGCCGAGGCGTAACCGAGATTCCGCCCATCCCCCGAAGCCAGCCAGTACTGGTGGCCGCGCTCGGCAATATCCGACGCCAGCGTGTCGAGAGCGTAGATCTCGTCGAGCATCCCGGGAATCCGCTCAGCCGGCAAAATCCCCGCAAACGCCTCCGGCCAGATGCGACGAGCGAGCGCGGCAACGCGCGGCAGTTCGGAGAAGGCAACAGGCGTGATCGTGGTGTCTGACATGGGTCTTTGTTGCGCCGGGGCCCGGAGGCTGGCAAGAGGGCTCGTGTCGTGTCAAAGACGGCAATTCAACCGAGCGCCGCCATGCCTGCTTTCATCCCGGACTTGCACGTCATCCTCGCCTTTTCGTTGGCGACGGTGGTGCTCGCCATCACGCCGGGACCCGATATGGCGCTGCAGCTCAGCCGCTCCATCAACTATGGCCGCGCCCATGGGCTTGCCGCGATGTTCGGCGCGATGGCCGGGATC
>CAIMLX010000233.1 GCA_903842455.1 uncultured Hyphomicrobiales bacterium
GGCGACGAAGGGGTTGGCGAACCTCGCTTCGTAATCGGCGGTGCGCTTGGCGATCTTGTCCTTGTCGGTCAGTTCCGAGCGATAGAGGATCTCTGTCGCGCCCTTGGCGCCCATGACGGCGATTTCGGCGGTGGGCCAGGCGTAGTTGACGTCGGCGCGGATGTGTTTGCTCGCCATCACGTCGTAGGCGCCGCCATAGGCCTTTCTCGTGATCACCGTGACCTTGGGGACGGTGGCTTCGGCGTAGGCGAAGAGCAGCTTGGCGCCGTGCTTGATGATGCCGCCATATTCCTGCGCGACGCCGGGGAGGAAGCCGGGAACGTCGACGAGGGTGAGGATGGGGATCGAGAAGGCGTCGCAGAAGCGGATGAAGCGCGCGGCCTTCTTCGATGAGTTGATATCGAGGCAGCCGGCCAGCACCAGCGGCTGGTTGGCGACGACGCCGACAGTCGAGCCGTTCAGCCGGATGAAGCCGACGAGGATGTTACCGGCGTGGGCGGCCTGGATTTCGAGGAAGTCCCCCTCGTCGGCGAGTTTCTCGATCACCTCGCGCATGTCGTAGGGCTGGTTGGCGTTCTCGGGGATGAGCGTATCGAGGCTCGGCTCCTCGCGGTCGATGCTGTCGTTCACCGCCACTACCGGCGGCTTGGCCAGGGCGCTGAGCGGCAGGAAATCGAACAGGCGGCGGACTTCGAGCAGGGTTTCGATGTCGTTGTCGAAGGCGGCGTCGGCGACGGAGCTCACCTTGGTGTGGGTCGAGGCGCCGCCGAGTTCCTCGTGGGTGACGATCTCGGAGGTGACGGTCTTCACCACGTCGGGGCCGGTCACGTACATGTAGGACGTGTCCTTCACCATGTAGATGAAGTCGGTCATGGCCGGGGAGTAGACGGCGCCGCCGGCGGTGGGGCCCATGACCACGGAAATCTGCGGGATGGCGCCCGAGGCCTGGACGTTGCGCCAGAACACTTCGGCATAGCCGCCGAGCGCCGCGACGCCCTCCTGGATGCGGGCGCCGCCGGAATCGTTGAGGCCGATCACCGGTGCGCCGTTCTGCAGCGCCAGATCCATGATCTTGCAGATCTTCTGGGCGTGCGTTTCGCTCAGCGAGCCGCCGAACACGGTGAAATCCTGCGAGAAAACGTAGGTGGGGCGGCCATTGATGGTGCCCCAGCCGGTGACCACGCCATCGCCGGGGATGATGGTCTCCTCCATGCCGAAGTCCACCGCGCGGTGGGTGACGAACATGTCGTATTCTTCGAAACTGCCGGGATCGAGCAGCACGTCGAGGCGCTCGCGGGCGGTGAGCTTGCCCTTGCCGTGCTGGGCGTCGATGCGACGCTGGCCGCCGCCGAGGCGGGCGTCGGCGCGCTTCTGATCGAGCGCGGCGATGATGTTCTTCATGCAGTCCCCTGCCCGTTGACCGGGCTCGTTCCCTTATCGTCGGCACAATGTGATGGGCCGGTGCAAAACGCAACGCCGGGCGCCGATGAAACCGCCCTTCGCGTCGGGCGTTGCGTAACGAGGCGCCGCCGGTTTTTGCCGGCGGTTGCCAGGATGGGACGGCGCGACGCGCCGGGAAAGTAGACCATGAACGAGCACATGCACCAGAAGCCGCCGGGACAGGGCGAGAAGCAGACCGATGACAGTCAGGACGAGCTTGGAAGCGACGTGAACGACACGGAGACCGGGACCGACGACGAAGCGACCGTAAAGCCGACCGAGGACGAAGCGGCGAAGGCCGAGCGGGCGCACGAGGCGAGCCGACTGATCGAACTCCAGCGCCAGCACAAGCGCGCCGACAACGGTGACGACGAGCAGAAGGTCACGGGCGGCTTCAACCAGAGGCACTGACCGACAGAGGCTCACGAGCATGGACTTTGCCGGGGGCCGCGCGTAAACCGTCGCGCGGCCGGAAACCCCGGCGGAGCCAGACATGATCGACCCGACCACCAGCCTGATGATCCGGGCCGCCATCGCCGCCTCGACCGAAATCATGGCGGTGTACGCGCGGGATTTCACGGCTGTAAGCAAGACCGACGGCTCACCGGTGACGGAGGCCGACCAGCGGGCCGAGGCAGTGATCCTTGCGCACCTGGCGCAGAGCGGCATTCCGGTGCTGGGCGAGGAGAGCGTCGCGGCGGGCATCATCCCGGCGCTCGACGGTTCGTTCTTTGTCGTCGACCCGCTCGACGGCACCAAGGAATTCATCAAGCGCAACGGCGAGTTCACGGTGAACATCGCGCTCACCGATGGCGGCCGGCCGCGCTCGGGCGTGGTGCTCGCGCCGGCGACGGGCGAGCTGTTCTGGGGCGATGCCGATGGGGCCTCGGCGGCGCGGGTCGTCGACGGCGAGGTGGTGGACGCGCAACCGATCCGGGTCGAGCCGGCCGGGCCGCTGCGGATCGTCGCCAGCCGTTCGCATGGGCATGAAGCTCTGGCGGAACTGTGCGACACCATGCAGGTGGAGCGCGACGTGTCGGTCGGCTCGTCGTTGAAGTTCTGCCTCCTCGCGCGGGGAGATGCCCAGCTTTACCCGCGGTTTACCCCAACCTCGGAATGGGACACGGCGGCGGGTCAGGCCGTGCTGGAAGCGGCGGGCGGCGTGGTATGGGGTCTCGATGGCAAGCCGCTGACCTGCGGACACCGCGACAAATCGTTCCTCAACGGCTTTTTCCTAGCGGCAGCGAGCGAGAGCCTCGGGAGAAAGTGCCTCGCCGAAATGCAGCGTTTGCTGGCCTGAAGCCGCAATGCCTCGTTAAGGCCATGCCGAAATCGCATGGCAGACGCTCCCTGCCCCTTGTTGCTCCTTTAGTCTGATCCATATATACGCCCGGCATATGCTGGTCCGTTATATGTCGAACGGATAGAGGAACAATGAACGTAAGAACCATCTGTCTCGCCATTCTCTACGACGGCGAGGCCACCGGATATGAGATCAGGAAGCTCTCGGTCGAGGGCGAGTATTCCTATTTCATCGATGCGAGCTACGGTTCGATCTATCCGGCGCTGGCGCGGCTCGAGACGGACGGACTGGTCACTTCACGGGTTGAAGTGCAGGACGGCAAGCCAGCCAAGAAGATTTACTCGATCACCGCCGCCGGGCGGTCAGTGTTCATTCAGTCGCTTTTCGAAAAACTGGGCCAGGACGAGTTCCGCAGCGAGTTCCTGCTGTTTCTCCGATTTGCCACCGAACTTCCCCAATCGCTGGTCGAACAACGCCTGAGCGAACGACTTGCAGAAGTCGATGCCGAGCTCGCCGACTTCGACCGGCTCAAACAACAACACAGTCACCCAGGTGATGCGTGGGTCATCGATTACGGCCGCACTTGTATGCAGGCGTCGCGTAATTACATCGAGGCGCACCGGGGTGAACTTATCGCGATGGCTCGGCCCGATACGGGCGAAGCAGCCGCGGCCGAATAGAGGGCTTGATTGATGCGTGCAGTTTATTCCTACGGCGTAGCCGGAATCATCCTCGTAGCGGGCGCTGCGTGGCTGGCCACCGGCACCTTTGTTGCGGGCGGCAACGGACCGGGCAACGGCGAGCGGCCGATCATCCCGGCGCTGCATGCCGATGCGAGCGGCGGCGGCCATCACGCCGAGGGCGCGATCGACCCGCACCTGACCATCGCCGAGCGCGTGGCCGAGGCGGGCGGCGCTTCCTCGGACTTGCAGTCGGTTCGCACCGAGACCTACCAGATCCAGGCATTCCGGATCGAGGTGCCGTTGCGCGGGCGCACCAAGGCGAAATCGATGGCGACGATCACCCCCGAGACTTCGGGAATCGTCACCGCCGTCAACGTCACCAAGGGGCAGACGGTTGCAGTGGGCGACGTGCTGTGCACCCTCGACCAGGGCACCCGGGCAGCCGCCGTGGCAACAGCCCAGGCGAGCCTCGCGCAAGCGCAGTCGGATTTCGAGACCAACAAGTCGCTACGCGAAAAGGGTCTTGCCCCGGCCAACACGGCGAACGCGCTCGAGGCCGGGCTGAAGGCCGCCCAGGCGCAGTTCGACCAGGCGACGGCCGAGTTCGACCGCACGTCGGTCAAGACGACCGTCGCTGGCGTGGTGCAGGACCCGGTCGCGACCGTCGGCTCGGTACTCAGCCCCGGCGCGCCGTGCGCCACGGTGGTGGAGCTTGATCCGATGCTGTTCATCGGCACCGTGCCGGAAGCCCGCGTCGGCCTCGCCAAGATCGGCCTCAAGGCCAGGATCGAGACCATCAACGGCCAGAAGATCGACGGCGAGGTCAGCTACATCTCGCCCACCGCCGACGACGCCACCCGCTCGTTCCCGGTGGAAATCCAGATCCCCAACGCCGATGGCGCGGTGCTCTCGGGCATTACCGCCACGGCCATGGTGGAGATGGGCACGCTGCCGGCGCACCTGCTGCCGCAGTCGACGCTGACGCTCAACGACGAGGGTACGATCGGCATCCGTGCCGTAGAGAACGGCGAAGTGAAGTTCTACCCGGTGACGATCGTATCGGATTCACGCGAGGGCGTGTGGGTCACCGGCCTGCCGCCGCGGGTGGATGTGATCACCGTGGGGCAGGAGTTCGTGGTACCTGGCCAGAAGGTCGATGCAACGAACGTCACAGGGACGCCGTCAACCGAGACTGGGGCCTCGCCGGCCGCTGCCACTGAAGGGGTGCAGTCATGATGAACTTCCTCGAGAGCGTCCTGCGCATGCCGCGGGTCGTTCTGACGGTGATGGGGCTGCTGCTGTTTGCAGGCTTCGGCGCCTACACCTCGCTGCCGAAGGAAAGCTTCCCGGCGATCGACATCCCGTATTTCTATATCTCGGTCAGCCAGACCGGCGTCGCCCCGCGTGACGCCGAACGACTGCTGGCCAAGCCGATCGAGGACCGCGTCAAGGACCTGGACGGGCTCGAGAACTACACCTCGACCTCGACCACCGGCCACGCTTCGGTGTTCCTCGAGTTCAACGTCAACGCCGACAAGGACCAGGCGCTGGCGGACATTCGCGCCAAGCTGGACGGCGTGTCGTCCGAACTGCCGGCGGATGCCAACGAGCCGACCGTGAGCGAGATCTCGTTCACGAACATGCCGACCATCTCGGTGGCGGTGTACGGCTCGGTGCCGGAGCGGACACTGGTGCAGCGCGCCAAGGACCTGCAGAGCCAGCTCGAGAATATCCCGAGCGTCCAGTCGGTGAGCATCTCTGGTTCGCGCGACGAGATGCTGGCGGTCACCATCGATATGAACCGGCTCGAGGCCTACAACCTCACGGCCAGCCAGCTGTTCGATGCGCTGGCCAAGAACAACATGGTGGTTGCCGGCGGCACGCTCGACACGGGCAACGGCTCGTTCAACGTCGAGGTGCCTGGCCTGATCAGCACCGCGGCCGACGTCTACACGCTGCCGATCAAGACCGACGGCGACAACGTGGTGACGTTCGGCGACGTGGCAACGATCACCCGCACCTTCGAAGATGCGACCGAATATGCCCACGTGAACGGCCAGCCGGCGATCACGCTTGGGGTCATCAAGGAACTGGGCACCAACGTCATCGACATTTCGGACCAGGTCCGGGCGGTGACGGACCAGTATACCCAGACCTGGCCCAGCGGCATCCAGTACTCGTTCCTCGTTGACCAGGCGGACTCGACCAAGTCGCTTTTCCGCTCGCTCGAGGCTGCGGTGCTCACCGCCGTTGCGCTGGTGATGACCGTCTGCGTGGCGACGCTTGGCGTGCGCCCTGCCTTGATGATCGGCACCTCGATCCCGGTCTCGTTCATGATCGCGTTCCTCGTCGTCCAGACGATGGGCCTGACCATCAACATGATGATCATGTTCGGCCTCGTGCTGGCGGTGGGGGTGCTTGTCGACGATCCCATTGTGGTGGTCGAGTACGCCGAACGAAAACTGCAGGAGGGCGTCTCCAAGAAGGAAGCCTTCATCCTCGCGGCCCGGAAGATGTTCGTGCCGGTGGTAGCAGCCACCTTCACGACGCTCGGGGCTTTCGTGCCCCTGCTGTTCTGGCCGGGTATCATCGGCAAGTTCATGAGTTACCTGCCGATCATCGTGATCGTGGTGATGGTCGCCTCGCTGCTTTCGGCGCTGGTGTTCATGCCGGTGATCGGCGCGATCATCGCGTCCACCCATGTCGACCCCAAGGCCAAGGAAGCGGCCGACATCGTCATGTACGCCGACAAGTTCGACGTGAAGAAGGTGCGGGGCGTCACCGGCGTCTATGTGCGGACGCTGCAGCATCTGGTGCGGCACCCGATCATCACACTTGCGGTCGGCTTTGCGCTAGTCGCCGGCTCGTTCGGCTACTACATCGCCAATCCGACAGGCGTTGAGGCCTTCCCTGCCTCCGAGGCCGAGTTCGGCACGGTGAACGTCGTCGCGCGCGGCAACTATTCGCCGTCGCAGATCCGCGACTACCTGATCGAGGTCGAGAACCAGATCCTGCAGGTGCAGGGTATCCAGGACTCGATCATGACCTTCGCCGGTGGCGGCGGTGGTGGCGGCATGGGTGGCGGTAGCCCGCCAGACACCATCGGCCAGTTCAACCTGCAACTGCTGCCCTACAACGAGCGCGTCAAGGCCGACGTCATCTTCCAGGACATCCGTGACCGGGTGGCCAATATCTCGGGCCTCGAAGTGCAGATCGCGGCACAGGAAAACGGCCCGCCGGCCGGCAAGGCGATCAACCTGTCGGTTGAGAGCTCGGTCTACGACGACCTGGTTCCGACCGTGACCAAGCTGCGCAACTACATCGAGAACGATCTCGGCGACACCATCGACGTCGAAGACGGCCGTCCGTCGCCCGGAATCGACTGGGAAGTGACGATCGACCGCGAGGCCGCTGCCAAGTACGGCATCGGCGTGCGGGAACTGAGCCCCTACGTCCAGTTGGTGACGTCGGGCGTCAAGCTCGGCAGCTATCGTCCGGACGATGCCGACGACGAACTCGACATCAAGGTGCGCCTGCCGATCGAGGAGCGTTCGTTCGATGCCCTCGACTCGCTGCGCATCGTGACGGCGCAGGGGCTGGTGCCGGTTTCCAACTTCATCAACCGCACCGCGGTGCCGAAGGTGGCGAACATCACCCGCAAGAACGGCGTCTACCAGATGTCGGTAGCGGCGAACCTGCTGCCGGACGTTCCGGCCGACCAGAAGGTCGAGCAGCTGAAGGAATGGGTAGGAACCCAGGACATCCCGGCGACCACGACCATCGTGTTCGGCGGTGCCGACGAGCAGATCGGCGATACCAACGCCTTTATCGGCCAGGCTTTGCTGGCGGCACTGTTCATCATCTTCATGGTGCTGCTGCTCGAGTACAACAGCTTCTACCAGGTGTTCGTCACCCTCTCGACGGTGGTGATGTCCATCGCCGGCGTGCTCCTGGGCATGGTGGTCACCGGGATGAGCTTCTCGGCGATCATGACCGGCCTCGGTATCGTGGCGCTGGCGGGTATCGTGGTGAAGAACGGCATCGTGCTGATCGACACCTACAACCAGTACAACCGTGAAGAAGGCGTCGAGCCGATTAAGGCCATGCTGATCACCGCCAGCCAGCGCGTGCGGCCGGTGCTGCTCACCGCAACGGTGACGGCGCTGGGCGTGATCCCGATGGCGATCAACCTCGAGTTCGACTTCATCCGCCGCGAGATCGTCTGGGGCGGACTGGCAGGCTCGTGGTTCACCCACCTGTCGGCGGCGCTGGTGTCGGGCCTGTTCGTCTCTACTGCCCTCACGCTGGTGATGGTGCCGGTGATGATCACCGCGCCGAGCGTCATCCGGAACGGCTGGATCGGCCGGCTGGTCGGCGGCATCTTCGCCCCGATCTTCCGCCGCAAGGCCACCCAGACCGCCGTCACGCCGGATGGCCAGACGGTGGAGATTCCCGCCGATGTCGACAGCTCGAAGCGCTTCATCAAGAAGGAAGGCTCGGGCCTGGTCGAGACCGAGCAGGACGGCGTGACCGTGGTCAGCCGGCAGGCCGCCGAGTAAGCGGTTCAGCCCGATACGAGCTACAGAGGCCCGCGGCGACGCGGGCCTTTTTTTATGCCGGCGACTACTTCAGAGCAGGATGGAAAGTACGTGGCTAAGCTGACCCAGACGCGGTCTGCGTCACTGGCGCCGTCGGTTCCGCTACGCTGTCATCCCTGCGAAAGCAGGGACCCAACGCAAGATCCGCGCTGGTGATGACGTGGGTCCCTGCTTTCGCAGGGATGACACGTCGGGGATATGGGACGGCCTCCGCCCCCTTCGCCCCGCTCAGCATCCACTCTCTGCCGATCCCGCGGATGTTCGGCCCCGACGACATCTTCGGCCCACAAGGTCCGCCGCCTCACCGATGCGGCGCAGATCGATGTACTGCGCGGCCACGGCGCCAAGGATGGCCTCGACGCCACGCCGCTCAAGCTGCTGACCAAGGGCGAGCGAGGGCACGTGACCCTCGCTCATAGGGTCGAGACTGCGAAAGACGAAAGGCTGCGAGTCGCTAAGCACCTCGGCTGAGGAAGGCATATTCGCACGCAGCGATTGCCAGGGGCTGAGTATGGACCGCCCCCTCCACCACCCTTCGGGTGCTCCTCCTCCCCCGCTTCGCGGTGGAGGACCCAGGCCGAGATCGGAGTTTGCGAACTTCGGAGGCTACTCCGCCGCCGGGGCGCCGCGCTTGACGAAGGGGTCGTTGGCGACGCGGCGGACCAGTTCTTCCACCTCGGAGGCTTCGCGCTGGCGGTTCCACATGTTGGCGTAGAGGCCGGCCTGCTGCAGCAACTGGATATGGTTGCCACGCTCGGCGATCTGGCCGTCGCTCAGCACGATGATCTCGTCGGCGTTGACGATGGTGGACAGGCGGTGCGCGATCACCAGCGTGGTGCGGTTGGCCGACACCAGGTCGAGCGCCGACTTGATCTCTTCCTCGGTCTTTGAATCGAGCGCCGAGGTGGCCTCGTCGAGGATGAGGATCGGCGGACCCTTGAGGATGGTGCGGGCGATGGCGACGCGCTGCTTCTCGCCGCCCGACAGCTTCAGCCCGCGCTCGCCCACCTGGGTGTCGTAGCCCTTGGGCAAGCTCTCGATGAACGTGCCGATCTGGGCCAGCTCGGCGGCCTTGCGCACATCCTCCTCGGACGCCTCGGGGCGGCCGTAGCGGATATTGTAGGCGATGGAATCGTTGAACAGCACCGTATCCTGCGGAACCATGCCGATGGAGGCGCGAAGGCTCTGCTGGGTGATGTCGCGCAGGTCCTGCCCGTCGATAGTCACCTTGCCCTCGATCACGTCGTAGAAGCGATAGAGCAGCCGCGAAATCGTCGACTTGCCGGCACCCGAGGGACCGACCACGGCGATGGTCTTGCCGGCGGGGACCTCGAAGCTGACGCCCTTGAGGATGGGGCGATCGGCGTCGTAGTGGAAATGCACGTTCTCGAAGCGGATCACCGGGCCGTTGATCGCCAGTGGCTTGGCGCCGGGCTTGTCCTGCACCTCGGGCTCGCGGTCGAGCAGCTTGAACATCTCCTCGATGTCGGTCAGGCCCTGGCGGATTTCGCGATAGACGAACCCGATGAAGTTGAGCGGCCGGTAGATCTGCATGAGGAAGGTGTTGAGCAGGACGAAATCGCCCAGCGTCAGCTGCCCGTTCATCACCCCGATCGCGGCCATCACGAGGATGACCATGGTGCCGACGTAGAAGATCAGCGCCTGGCCGAAGTTGAGGAAGCCGAGCGAGGTCCAGATGCGGATGGCGCTCTTTTCGTACTTCGCCATCGAGGCGTCGAAGCGGGTGGCTTCCATCTTCTCGTTGGCGAAATACTTTACCGTCTCGAAGTTCAGCAGGCTGTCGATGGCCTTGCCGTTGGCGTCGGTGTCGCTCTCGTTCATGTCGCGGCGAATGGCGATGCGCCAGTTCGAGGCCGAGATGGTGAACCACATGTAGAGCCACACGGTAACGACCAGCACGCCGAGGTAGCTGACGCCGAAGAACACGATGAAGATCACTGCGGCGATGGCGAACTCGACGAAGGTCGGCGCGGTGTTGAGCATGGTGAAGCGGACGATCGCCTCGATGCCCTTGGTACCGCGTTCGATCACCCGGCTCAGCCCGCCGGTGCGGCGCGACAGGTGGAAGCGCAGGGACAGCCGGTGCAGGTGCTCGAAAGTCTGGAGCGCGAGCTTGCGCACCGCGTTCTGGCCGACCGAGGCGAACAGCACGTCGCGCAGCTGCTGGAAGCCGGCATCGATGATGTTGCCGACGCCATAGGCGATGACCAGCACCAGCGGGATGGCGAGGCCCATCACCAGCGTGTTGTCAGGGGTGGCGCCGTCGAGCGCATCGATGACGCCCTTGTAGGCGAAGGGCACCAGCGTGGTCGCGACCTTGGAGAGCAGCAGCGCGCCGATCGCCAGGATCACCCGGAACTTGAGGTCCGGGCGGTCCTTTGGCCACATGTATTGCCAGAGATTGGCGACGGTGCGCCCGAGATTGGCTTCCGCGGCGTCCACGGTGGGACGCTTCGGAGGCTCGCCATGTGTCGACATCAGACCAGCTCTTTAACGGGGGCGGGCTCGGCGGATAGGCCGGTGAACAGACCCGAACAGGCCGACCCGAACTGGGCCAGGCGGTCGGTCCGCAGCTTGTAGCAGTTGCGCGTGCCCTTGGCGTGGCGTTCCACCAGCCCGGCATCGAGCAGTACCTTGATATGCTGGCTCACGGTAGACTGCGCCAGCGGCAGCATCTGGGTGACGTCGGTACAGCAACAGTCGCTGTCGCGCTGCGCCAGAATGCGCAGGATGCTGAGGCGCACGGGATGACCGAGCGCCCGCATCAGGTTCGCGATATCGTCGTCCAGCAGCGTATTCATCGTCAAAGAGCGATAGAAGAAGGGGTGGACGAACGCAAGGCAAAACGACCTGCCCAACGGGGCAGCTTCGTGCCCGGCGGCGACAGGCAGCGCAAGGGTGGCGCCGCGATGCCGGCTAGAGGAAGCCAGCGAGGCGGGAGTAGCGACGGCGGCCGATGCGTTGCCGCAGGTCGTCCATCACCGGGGCGAAAATCGGGCCCGAGGCTATCTGCGGCGTGCTGATGGTGGTGCCGACGTTGATCTCGATGGTCACCGGCTGTCCGGCCGTGTCGATGGCCACATCCCACGACGCAAGGTCGATCCAGGGAAGCTGGCGGTGCGCGGCGATGTAGGCGTCGCGGGCGGCGGCGAAGCCCGGAACCTTGCGGTCGGCGAACAGCAGCCCGTTGTCCGGGTGGGCCTGGTACACTTTCAGGCCGTTCTTGCTGAAGCCGTCGGCGTTGAGCACGCCGCGCTTGTCGTCGATGCCACAGAACAGTCCGCCCGCGCCGGTATTGTCGACGTGGCTGCCGCTGCGGCCCATGCGCATGAAGGTGCCAAGGTGCACCACCTCGCCGTCGAGCTTGCGGTAGGTGTTGATCCGCAAGGAGTTGAGCGAACTGGAGTTGAGGACGGCGATTTCGCGGTGCTGCTGCACCGGCAACTGAATGATCGCATCGGTTCGGCCGACGAGTGCATCGCCCAGCGACCCTGCCTCGACGAACGCGACAGCCTTGCCGGAGCCGGTGACCCGGCTGGGCTTGACCACCAGCTGGCTGCCGGGTGGCAGTTGCCGCACCAGTTCGGCCGGGGTGGCCGGGCGGAAATGCGGGTCGAGCAGGCGGCCGTTCATCAGCCGGCCGACCGTCGGCGGCAGGGACGGCCACCCCTCCATCAGATCGAAATGGTTCTTGTCGCTGAGGATGCCCGAGCGGTCCTTCGGGTTCAGCACCGGCATGGCGAGAGCGTAGAAAATGTCCTCGGGCATGTAGTGCGCAGAGGGACGGCCGTTCGACTGGGCGTAGGCGTCGTGCCACCGCAGATCGCGATAGCCCCGAACCAGGCCGTCGACGAACTGCAGGGCTTCGGCACGCGTCGCCTCGTCGAGGCCGGGTCGCGTGGTGGGCGGCAAGGCCGCGACCTGCTGGCGCGAAATCTGCGACAGCTGCCACGTATAGTAGCGCCGCTTCGCGCGTGCCACCACGGGCCTCAGCTTCTTGACGATCCGCACCCGACGCGCCCCCTGCTCGCCACAGGGGTACTGAAAGCCGGGCCGGAGGGCAACGCCCCGCTTCAGTCGTCGTAGACGAGCGGCAGCTGGATTACCTGGCCGGGATAGATGCGGCTGGGCCGGCCGATTGCCTCGCGGTTGGCGCGAAGGATGGTGCGGTAGTGGATGCCTCGGCCGTAGAAGCGATGGGCGATTTCCCACAGCGTGTCGCCCCGCCGGATGATCGCCTTACCCGACACAAAGCGGCCGGCGCCCGGATCGCCGATGGGGACGGCGCGCAGCACCGTGACATCAGGCGCGGCTTCCAGCGCAGGCAAGGTGAACTGCGCGATGATCGCGGGGGTTGCCGGGGCGGCATCGAGGGTGACGACCGCCTCGCCGGAGGCAGTGCCGGTCGACAGGATGGTGACGCTACCGGCGCCGGGGGCCCTGAGGATGGTGACGGAAGGGCTTTCGCCTTTCGGTATCACCGGGCGGATGGGCGGGAACGGGTCAGGCGCGGCAGGAGCGGCGACCGGCTCCCCGGCCTGGTCGGGCGACGGGTCCTGCAGTTCTGGCGCTTCCTCGGGCTCGGCCTCGGTGGAGACAGAAGGCTCGGCAACGGGGTCTGCAAGGGGCGCAACCTCCTCGGCTGCAACCGGGACTTCGGCAGCGGGGGGAATGGGTCCCTCGAAGACGATCGCCGCGTCGCCCAGCACCCTACCGGTCAGCGGATCGAGTGCCTCGACCTTCAACGTCTGCTGCTCCTCGGTGAGCAGGTCGGTACCCTCGACCAGCCAGCGGCCACCCTCTACCGGGCTGACACCGACCGGCAGGCCATCGACATAGAGCCGCATGGTGGCGCCGGCCGGACCGTTGCCAGCGATAAAATTGTCGTCTCCGTCGATCTCGATAGCGTCGATGGTCGGGGCGAGGACGAGGGCTGCCGGTTCGGGATCGGGGGGGATGACCGGATCGATGGCGGCGACGGTCGCCTCCGGCTCGGCAGGCGGTGCCGGCGGGAGGATGGGCGGCATCTCCACCAGCGCAGGATCGGGCTGGGCGACCGGGGCCGGCAGCAGTGGCGGAACCTCGATGCCGGGTATCGAAGCGACGGAGGAAGGTTCCAGAACCGGAGGCGTGGCGACCGGCGCCGCATCGGGCGCCGGCTCCGGGGCCGCGGCAAGCCTGGTCTCAGGGGGGACCGGCTCCGGATCGGCAGCGACGGGCGCGGTGATCAACGGAAGCGGACCGCCCGGCAATGCTGTGGGGGCTGGCGGCGCGAACCAGGGATCGGCATCGGGCGTCTGAGCAGGGTCGAGTGTGGGGAAATCCGCGAGGTCCGGAAGTTCGGCCACTGGATCGGGCGTGGGCTCCGGCACCTCGACTGGGGGTGACTCGACCGGGGGTGACTCTACCGGAACTGCCTCACTGACGGTGGACACGGCGATGGGCGCGGGGTCGATCTCGTCGGTAGCCGGAGCTATCACCTCCGGCTCGATGGCTGGCAGGTCGGGTATCGCCGCGACACGAGGTGCAGGGATCACCTTGGGCGGCGCGGGCGGCGGCGCGACAGGCTTTTCGGGCGCTGGTGCGGCCAGGGAACGCATCGGCTCCATGACCGGGATCGGCACGATCGCCTCGGCCAGTTGCATCTCCGGCGCGGGGTCCACCGGAGACGGAGCGTCGATGGGGACGGGCTGCGCGGCCTCGGGTGTTGGACCCGTATCTGCTTCGAGGCCGAGCTCGAACCGATCGTCGACAAGGCTGCGGACGCAGGTCAGCAGGCCGCGATCGTCACCAGTGCAGAGGTTGATGACGGGGAGCCCGAGCACGACCAGCATGACAAGCAGCGTCGCCCCCGCGGCGCCGAGGGTGAGCAGCAGTGGTCCGCGATCGGCATTTCGGCCCAGACACGCCTCCGTCCGCCGAGGGGGTGCCAATGGTCACGTCACGCGATCAGGCTGCCTCGGTTTTCATCAGTTTATAGCTAATCGACTCGTAAAGCGCCTCAAATGAGGCATCGATGATATTGGGGCTCACACCAATCGTGTACCAGCGCTCGCCGGTGCCGTCGCGGCTTTCGACCAGTACACGGGTGACCGCGCCCGTGCCGCCGTCGAGAATACGCACCTTGAAGTCGACCAGTTCGAGATCGGCGATGCGCTCGGAGAACACCCCGAGATCCTTGCGGAGCGCCAGGTCAAGGGCGTTGACCGGGCCGTTGCCTTCGGCCACCGACATGAAGCGCTCGCCGCCGATGACGATCTTCACCACCGCCTCGGTGACGGTGATCTGCTCGCCGCGCGAGTTGTGCCGACGCTCGACGCTGGTGCGGTAGCTTTCGACGTCGAAGAACTGCGGCAGCGTGCCGAGCATCTCGTGCGCCAGCACGACGAAGCTGGCATCGGCGCCGTCGTACGAATAGCCGGCGGCCTCGCGCTCCTTCACCTCGCGCAGCAGCCGGTCGATGCGCGGATCGTCCTTCGCCACCTTGATGCCGTGACGGGCCAGCGCAGCGAGCAGGTTCGACTTGCCGGCCTGCTGGCTGACCATGATGTTGCGCTCGTTGCCGACACTTTCGGGCGGCACGTGCTCGTAGGTGGAAAAATCCTTGGCCAGCGCCGAAGCGTGGATGCCGGCCTTGGTGGCGAAGGCGGCGGTGCCGACATAGGGCGACTGGCGCGACGGGGCGCGGTTCAGCAACTCGTCGAAGGCGCGTGCCACCTTAGTGAGGCCGCCCAGCTGTTCGGCCGAGATGCCAAGCTCGAAGCGATCGGCGAAGGCGGGCTTCAGCATCAGGGTGGGGATCAGCGTCACGAGGTTGGCGTTGCCGCAGCGCTCGCCGATGCCGTTTAGCGTGCCCTGGATCTGGCGAACGCCGGCGTTTACCGCGGCGAGCGTGTTGGCGACCGCCTGCCCCGTATCGTCATGGGCGTGGATGCCGAGCTTGTCGCCCGGCGCCACGCGGCGGACCTGGCGGACGATCTCGTCGATCTCGTCGGGCATGGTGCCGCCATTGGTGTCGCACAGCACCACCCAGCGGGCGCCGGCCGCCAGCGCCGTCTCGATGAAGCGCAGCGCGTAGGCCTTGTCGTGCTTGAAGCCATCGAAGAAGTGCTCGCAATCGACCAGCGTCTCCTTGCCGGCGGCGACGGAGGCTTCGATGGTTTCGCGCAGGCTCTCGAGATTCTCGTCGCCCGAAATGCCGAGCGCCATCTCGACCTGCTTCGACGACGCCTTGCCGACGAAGCAGGCGGCATCGGATACGGCGTTGAGGATGGCCTGCACGCCGGGGTCGTTCTCCACCGAGCGTCCGGACCGCTTGGTCATGCCGAAGGCGGTGAAGGTGGCGTCGCGGGTGCGGGACTCGGCGAAGAACTGGTCGTCCACCATGTTGGCGCCGGGATAACCGCCCTCGATATAGTCGACGCCAAGCTGCTCGAGCAGCCGGACGACCGAGATCTTGTCCTCGAGCGAGAACTCGATGCCGGCCGTCTGCGCGCCGTCACGCAGCGTGGTGTCGAAGAGGTAGAGGCGTTCCTTGGTGGACATTCTGGGTACTCAGTGCTGCGGGGGCCACTCGGCCGTGTCGTGATCGGGGTGCTGGTGGTTGCTGGCACGGATCGCACTCGCCCAGGCCGGATCATTGGCGCCCTCGGTGGTGCCGACGACTTCGACGCTGTCGAGACTGACCAGCGAGGGGTGCTTGCCCTCCATGCCCATCTGGTAGAGCACCGGAATCAGCTGGGGCGCGTCGAAGGCGCCGATGGACATCGAAACGTGCCGGCCCTCGGTGTTGTGGTAGAACAGCGACGTGCCGCACTCGCGGCAATAGCCGCGATCGACCTCGCCGGAGCTGCGGAAACGCGCCGGCTCGCCGCGCGTCCAGGTCAGATGCTCGTAGCGGATGCCGACCAGTGCCGCAAACAGGTTGCCAGTGGCCTTCTGGCACATGCGGCAATAGCAGAGGTGCGGGTTGTCGACGAGCTCGGTGGCGTGAAAGCGCACTGCCCCACACTGGCAGCCGCCCGAATACTCGCGGAAGCGATAGGCCTCGTCACTCATATGAAGGCGCTCCCGGCGAACCGGTCGGTCGCCTCGATCAGGTGGTGGAGGATACCCGGCTGGCTGAGCGCGTGCCCCTCGCCCTCGACCATGATGAACTCGGCCTCGGGCCAGGCGGTATGCAGGTCCCAGGCAGTCTGCGGCGGGCACGCGACGTCGTAGCGGCCCTGCACGATGATGCCGGGGATATCGCGCAGTCGGCCGGCATCGCGGATCAGCTGCCCCTCTTCGAGCCAGCCGGCGTGGACGAAATAGTGGTTCTCGATGCGGGCGAAGGCCAGCGCGTACTCGCCGCCGTAGAAGGCGTTGCTGACGGCGGGATCGGGGAGGAGCGTGATGGTCTCGCCTTCCCACTTCGACCAGGCCAGCGCCGCCGCCTGCCGCACCTGCGGGTCGGGACTGATCAGCCGCCGGCGATAGGCCTCGATCATGTCGTCGCGCTCGGCCGGTGGGATCGGCGCGATGAAGTGCTCCCACTTGTCGGGGAACAGCAGGCTGGCGCCGTGCTGGTAGTACCACAGCAGCTCGGCGCGGCGGAGGGTGAAGATGCCGCGCAGGATCAGCTCGGTGACGCGTTCGGGGTGGGTCTCGGCATAGGCCAGCGCCAGCGACGAGCCCCACGAGCCGCCGAACACCTGCCAGCGCTCGACGCCGACCATCACGCGCAGTTTCTCGATGTCAGCGACGAGGTCCCAGGTGGTGTTGCCCTCGAGTTCAGCGAAGGGCTGCGACCTGCCGCAGCCGCGCTGGTCGAACAGCAGTACATCGTAGCGGGCGGGGTCGAAGACGCGGCGCTGGTTGGGGCTCAGCCCGCCGCCCGGCCCGCCATGCAGGAACACCGCCGGCTTGGCGCCCGGCGTGCCGACGCGCTCCCAATAGATCGAGTGGCCGCCGCCGACATCGAGGTGACCGGAGGCATAGGGTTCGATCTCGGGGTAGTAGGTGCGGAGCTGGGTCAATTGGTAGCGCCTCCGGCCGGGGGCCAGGTTTCGGTATCGTGGTCAGGGTGCTGGTTGGAAACGATCGACGCCTTGAAGGCGGCCCACGCCGCCGGCTCCACCACCGTCGGCAATTCGGCGAGGTGGTCGACGAAGTCCAGCTTGCCCTCGAGATTGACCTGGATGACCGGGGCGACGCGGGTGGGCTCGTCGAAGGCGGCGATCGAGAGTTCCACCTGGCCGGGCGGCAGGCCTTCGAGCTGCTCGAAGGTAAGCGGCGTGCCGCAGGCGCTGCAGAAGCCACGCTTGATCTTGTTCGAACTCAGGAAATAGCTCGGCGCGCCGCGCGTCCAGGTGACACCGCGGCCGGTCACATAGGCACCGAAAAAGCCGCCGGTCGCCTTCTGGCACATGCGGCAATGGCAGATCGAAGCGCGCCCGACCGTCTCGGCTCGAAAGCGGATCGCCCCGCACTGGCAGCCGCCCGAAAAGGCGTCGTTACTCGGGGTCATGGCAGACCGCCTCGATGTTGTGTCCATCGGGATCGAGGACGAACGCGGCGTAGTAGGTGGGATGGTAATGCGCGCGCAACCCGGGGGCGCCGTTGTCGCGGCCTCCAGCGGCCATCGCGGCTGCATAGAACGCATCGACCGCCGCGCGATTGGGGGCGCTAAGCGCAATATGCATCCGGCCGCCGGTGAGCTTGCCGCCATCGCCGATCCACAGGAACGGGTTGTCGGAACCGAGCCCGGCGGTGTTTCCCGCCTCACCCTCGAACTTCATCAACGCGGTGATGCCGAGGGGCTTCAGAGCGGCTTCGTAAAAGGCAAGCGAGGTGCGGTAGTCGGCGGTGGAGATAGCGACGTGGTCGAGCTTGGTCATGGGGGGCCTCCATTGGGTTGCAGCGCATGCCAGACTGCGTCGAGGACGCCTGAACGATGGTGAGTCAGTTTGTTGTTCCAAACGCGGAGAATGCGGTAGCCGTGGCCCACGATGGCCGCATCCCGAATGACATCGCGCTCGGACTCGACATGCTGACTACCGTCGAGTTCCACGACGAGTTTGGCCGAGTGGCAGACGAAATCGGCAATGTAGCGGTCGATCGGTACCTGACGACGAAACTTGTATTCGGCGAAGCGACGGTTGCGCAGCAGCGCCCACAGCGTCGCCTCGTCTTCGGTCGACCCGGTGCGGAGCCGGCGAGCGAACGCGCGGAGCCGGGGTTTCACCGGCTTGCGGCTGGCTTTCCTAACTTGAGACGACCTCTCATCCGCCCTTCGGGCACCTTCTCCCACAAGGGGAGAAGGCGAACCGTCAACGTTCGGCGTCTCTCTCTGCGCAGAGGATGCGGCTCCATCGCCTTCTCCCTTTGTGGGAGAAGGTGCCCGCAGGCCGGATGAGGGGTGGGCAACCGGAGGTTGCCCGGCAGCAGGCTCCGCCATCATCACCGCTTCATCTCCCACTTCGTCGCGCGCTGGCCGTCCTCGTCCTTGTAGTCCATCAGTTGGACACCCTGTGTCAGCAATTCGGTCCGGATGGCGTCCGCGGTGGCGAAATCGCGGGTGTTGAGGGCGGTGAGGCGGCGGTTCACTGCTTCCTCGATATCGACTGACGCATCGGCCGAGAGGCCGGCCGGCTGCAGCAGCGTATCCAGCCCGAAGCCGAGGAATTCGAGCGTTGCGCCGAGGGTGTCGGCGGCGACCTGCTCGGTGCGGGCCGCTTTCGCCAGCGCGTCGATCGCCACCGAAGCGCGGTGGAAGTTCAGGTCGTCCGACAGCGCTTCGAGTACGGGTTCGGCCGGCGGCATCACCGCGCCGCGCGTCGCGTCGGCCGTGGCGCGCTGCCAGTCGCGGAGCTTGGTTTCGGCCTCCTCCAGCCGCTTCACCGAGAAATCGATCGGTTCGCGGTAGTGGGTCATCAGCATGGCGAGGCGCAGAACTTCGCCGGGCCATTTGCGGCCACCGAACTTCTCGGTCTCCAGCAGCTCGTGGATGGTGATGAAGTTGCCGCGCGACTTCGACATCTTCTGGCCTTCGACCTGCAGGAAGCCGTTGTGCAGCCAGTAGTTGGCCATGGTGTGGGTGCCGTGGGCGCAGCGGGACTGGGCGATCTCGTTTTCGTGGTGCGGGAAGATGAGATCGAGCCCGCCGGCGTGGATGTCGAACACCTGGCCGAGGTAGCGCTCGCTCATCGCCGAGCACTCGATGTGCCAGCCGGGACGGCCCCTGCCCCAGGGCGAGGGCCAGCCGGGTTCGGCCTCGCTCGACTGCTTCCACAGCACGAAATCGGCCGGGTTTCGCTTGTGCGCCTCGACGGCGATGCGGGCGCCGGCGACGTTGTCCTCGAGGTTGCGGCCGCTCAGCTTGCCGTAGTCGGGCATGGAATCGACCGCGAACAGCACCTCGCCTGCCGCCTCGTAGGCGTGCTCAGAGCCGATCAGCGACGTGATCAGCGACTGCATCTGGGGGATGTTGTCGGTGGCGCGCGGCTGGTACGTGGGCTTCAGCGCGCCGAGGGCTTTCGTATCCTTCTGGTACTGGTTGGCGGTCGTCTCGGTGACGCGGCGGATCGCTTCGTTCAGTTCGAGGCCGGGAAAATCCCGCACCGCCCGTGCGTTGATCTTGTCGTCGACGTCGGTGATGTTGCGCGCATAGGTGACGTGGCTCTCGCCGTAGAGATGGCGGAGCAGCCGGAACAGCAGGTCGAAGACGATCACCGGGCGCGCGTTGCCGATATGGGCGTAGTCGTAGACCGTCGGCCCGCACACATACATGCGCACGTTTTGCGGATCGATGGGGGTAAACACCTCCTTCGTCCGGGTCAGCGTGTTGTAGAGCCGCAAAGTCTGAGTGTCGCCCAAAGCCATAGTCCCTCGCATGCGTGTCGTCGCGCGGGGCGGGTTCTTCTGGTCGAGAAGTCAGGAGAATGAAGAAAACCGCACCGCCAGCAATTGCCTAGCGGATAATAATCGAGCCCGAAATGCAGCAGATCGCGACGGCGGTTTTCATGGACGGCAAAATGGCTGGGCGGCGCAAAAAAAGCAAGGGGCGCCGAAGCGCCCCCAAACCGGGTGGTTACTGGGCCGGCGCAGTGGCCGGATCGGCCGGATCGGCCGGATCAGCCGGCGCGGCAGGGTCAGCCGGTGCCGCGGGCTCGGCCGGGGCTTCCGCGTCGGCCGGCGGCGGGTTCTCGGGGGGCGGCATCAGCGCCATTACCTCGGGCGAGGCGTAGCAGGTGTTGAGCACCTCGCGCGCCTTGTCCTCGACGGCCTGGTAGTTGCCGTGGGCAGCATGCAGTTCCTCGGTCCCCTCGCCGCGCAGGTCGATGGCGAGGATGTCGATATCGGCCTGCGGGAGTTCCGAGAAACCGGTGGCGAGGCAGCCGCAGAGCGGCGTCAGGATGGTCGTCGGGTCGGTCCCCGCGGGCACCTCACCGAGCAGGAACACCTCGGCGGCGGCACAGGACTGGTTGAAGCCGGTGAGGTCGGCGGGCGTATCCTGCGCCTGGGCTGCCGGCATGGCGAAAAGAACTGAGGCCGCCATCAGGGCAGCGAGGGCAAAGCGGGACACGAGGTGGCTCCTTGGTGCAGGCGCACCGGTCGGCACGCATTTGACTTGATAGCACCTCATACGAAAAAGGCGGCCCGAATGGGGCCGCCTCCTGGAGTGAGCTGTGCAAACTTCCGACGGTCAGGCGCGGAACTGCTGGTGGCACTGGCCGCAAAGGCCGCCGATCGTCTTCATCGAAGCGCCATAGGCGTCGGCATCGCCCGCCTCGGCAGCGGCCTTCATGGCGGTGGCAGCGACGACGCCCTGGGTCAGCAGACCCTGGAACGCCTCGTAGTTCTGCCAGATCTCGGGCTTGGCATCGGTGCCTGCACCCGAACCCTCGGGGAACAGCACGGTGTAACTCGAGAAGTTGGAGATGAGCGTATCGGCAGCTGCCACGGCCTCGGCGCCGGTGAGGCTGCCCGCGGCCTTCAGGGTGGCGCCGTTCAGCTTCATCAGCTCCTGGCGCTTGGCCACCATCTGCTCGACCGTGAGGGTCGACAGGGCGGGATCGGGCGTGATGACAACATCCTGCGCGATGGAGGTGAAGGCCGCGGCGCCGATGGCTACGGCGACTGCGGCGGTGACTACGAACTTTGACAGGCGCATCGGTGGGGACTCCGGACTTTCTCGGGTAGGGAGTTAAGTGACGCTTTTCGCCAGCGGCCGCAGCAACTTGGCAAGATGCGAGGATGAGCGTAGCCGTGCCGGACGGGGCGCGACAGGGGGATAACATCACGCAGGAGCAGATATTCCATCACGGCTTGGTTATCTGATGGGGGCTGCAATGGAACCCTGCACCGCGCATTAATGTTTGTTGCGATTGATGGTGGTCGCGGTTTGGGCGCAAACCGGCGATAACAGACGCCAAACGGGGATCCGGTTCGGGATTTGATGTACTTCGTCCAGCGATATCTCTTGCAAGCTCTGGTGCTGCTGTTTGCGGCATTCGCTGGGCTCGCCCTCGACGTTTCCACCGCCTACGCGCAGTCGAACGCCTGCTCGCGCCTGCGCTCGAGCCTTGAAACCCTCGACCGAAACTCGGACTTCCGTGACTCGCGCGGCAACTCGCAGCAGTTGAAGCAGGCGCAGCGCGAGGTGCAGCGCGCCGAGAGCTCGTATGTTCGCGAAGGCTGTAACGCCGACGCCAAGGCGGGCCGGCGACTGAATGCGCAGTGCCAGCAGATTGCCCGCCGCGTGCTGAACGGGCGCGAAGAGGTGAAGCAGCTCGAGAGCACCGTCAACACTGCCGGCGCCGTCGCCGGGCAGCGCGAGGCGATCCTGCAGGAAATGTCGCGCTTTGGCTGCGAGACCCGCTCGCGCGTCAACGACAACCGCGAGCGCAACCGCGGCAACCTCTTCGAGCAGCTGTTCGACGTGTTTACCGATGACGGCTTCGATGGCGAGGGCGGGGTGCGCGGCGAAGAGTTCAACCCCTACGGCAACTACCACACGGTCCGCACCCTGTGCGTGCGCAAGACCGACGGCTTCTACTGGCCGATCAGCTATTCGACGTTGACCGACTACATCCCCAACGACGCCGAGCAGTGCCGCGCCATGTGCCCGGCGCTCGATGTCGACCTCTACTACTACGACAATCCCGGGCAGGAGCCCGAGCAGATGGTCAACCAGTACGGCGAGCCTTACGCCTCGCTGCCGACCGCGTTCAAGTTCCGCACCGAGTTCGATACCGCATCGAAGTGCCAGCAGCAGGTGGCGGGTGGCGATGTGTCGGTGGCCACACTTTCCGACGGCAGTACGCGCACCATGATCACCTACGAGGGCGTGACTTTCCCGCTGCCGGTGCGCGACCCGCGCAACATCACCACCTTCGTCGATGCTCCCGCCGAAATGACCGTGGCAGCCGCGACCTTCGTCGATGTGCCGCTGCCGCGCCCGCGTCCGGCCGCACCGGGGGAAACGCCGGTCGTGGTGGCGGTGCCGGTGGCAGCGACTGTCGCCGCGGTCGAGGCCGAGCGGGTCGTCAGCGTCGGCGGCAAGCGGGTCAGGGTAGTCGGTCCAGACACCCCTTACGCCCAAGCAGCGGCAACAGCACCCTGAGTTCGGGCCCCTGCTCGCGGCCGGTCAGCGCCAGCCGCAGTGGATGGAACAGCCCCCTGCCCTTGCGGCCGGTCCGCTCCTTAAGCGCGCTGGTCCACGCCGACCATGTGGTCTCGTCGAACGGCTCGGCGGGCAGCAGGTCCTTCGCCGTCGTGAGGTAGTCGCGATCCTCGTCGGCCACGACGGGCGTCACCGGCCCCGTCACCAGGGTTGCCAGATCGGCGATGTCGGCGAAGCGTGACAGGTTGCCCCGAAGCGCCAGCCAGAGTGGCTCCGACGCAAGGCCCAGCGGCGCCAGCCGCGGTTCCACCGCTTCATAGGGCATGGCGTGCAGGATGCGCGCGTTGAGGCTGTCGAGTTCGGCGGGGTCGAAGCGGGCCGAGCCAAGCGAGACCGTCGAGAGGTCGAACGCCGCTGCGATCGCCGCGAGGTCGGGATAGGGCTCGAGCGCCAGTGACGTGCCGGTAAGCACCGCCATGATGGCGACCGCCATCGGCTCGTAGCCGGCCTCGCGCAGGTCCATCAGCGACAGCGAGCCGAGGCGCTTCGACAACCCCTCCCCATCCGCTCCGGTCAGGAGGTTGTGGTGAGCGAAGAACGGCACGGCGCCGCCCAGCGCCTCGAAGATCTCGATCTGCGTGCCGGTATTCGAGACGTGATCCTCGCCCCGGATAACATGGGTAATGCCCAGGTCGATGTCGTCGACCACCGAGGGCAGCGTGTAGAGGTAGCTGCCATCGGCACGGATCAGCACCGGGTCGGACATCGAGGCGGTGTTGACCGTCTGCGGCCCCTTGATCAGGTCGTCGAAGTGCACCGGCTTGCCGTCGAGCTTGAAGCGCCAATGCGGCGTGCGGCCCTCGGCCTCGTATTTCGCTTTCTGCTCGGGCGTGAGATTCAGAGCGGCGCGATCGTAGACCGGCGGGCGGCCGAGCAGGCGGGCGCGGGCGCGCTTGATATCCAGTTCCTCCTCGGTCTCCCAGGCGGGATAGAGGCGGCCCGAGGCGATCAGGCGGTCGCGGGCGTTGTCGTAGAGCGCGGTGCGGTCGGACTGGCGGACCTTGTGGTCAGGCGTGATGCCGAGCCAGGCAAGGTCAGCCTCGATACCCGCCGCGAACGCATCGGTCGAGCGCGCGCGGTCGGTGTCGTCGAGGCGGAGGATGTACTGGCCGGAGCGGGCCTTGGCGAAGAGCCAGTTCAGCAGCGCCGGGCGCGCGTTGCCGAGGTGCAGGCGGCCGGTGGGCGACGGGGCGTAGCGGACGATGGGGGTGGTGGTCACTCTGCGACCTCGCACTCTGACCACGATGCATCCACACCTGCTCGGTCATCCCGGCGAAGGCCGGGATCCAGCCTGAGACGTCGCGGCTGGCTCGTAGCGCTCAGGATGGGCCCCGGCCTTCGCCGGGGTGACATCGTGCTTGTTTCGAGGGCCTGCCGAACTGCCACGCCCACTTACTCCAGCCCCTTGCTGTCGATCGTCTCGGTCCCACCGACCGCCGTATGCGTATCGCGATACCCGTTGGTGATCGGGTAGCGCCGCCCGAGCCCGAAGGCCTTGCGGGTGATCTTCACGCCCGGGGCCGACTGGCGGCGCTTGTATTCGGCGATGTTGGTGAGGCGCGCGATGCGTTGCACCAGCGCCAGGTCGAAGCGACCCTCGCCCTTTGCGACGATCTCGGCGAGCGACAGTTCCTTTTCCACCAGCCCGACGAGGATCTCGTCGAGGATGGGGTAAGGCGGCAGCGAGTCCTGGTCCTTCTGGTTCTCGCGCAGCTCGGCGGTGGGGGCCTTGTCGATGATGTTCTGGGTGATGACTTCGCCGGACGGGCCGAGGCAATCGGCCGGCTTGTGCTTGTTGCGCCAGTCGGCCAGCTCGTAGACACGCATCTTCAGCATGTCCTTGATCGGGTTGAAGCCGCCGTTCATGTCGCCGTAGATGGTGGCGTAACCGACCGCCATTTCCGACTTGTTGCCGGTGGTGAGCAGCAGGCCGCCGAGCTTGTTCGACACCGCCATCAGGTAGACGCCGCGCATGCGCGACTGGATGTTCTCTTCAGTGAGGTCGACCGGGCGGTTGCCGAACACCGGGGCGAGTTCAGCGAGCGCCGCCTCGACCGGGTCGCCGATCGACACGACATCGTACTTCACGCCGAGCCGGCGGGCGCAATCCTCGGCGTCGGCGAGGCTTTCGGGCGACGTGTAGCGATAGGGCAGCATCAGGCAGTGGACGTTGTCCGCGCCGATCGCATCGACCGCCATGGCGGCCACCACGGCGCTGTCGATGCCGCCCGAGAGGCCGAGCAGCACGTGCTTGAAACCGTTCTTGAGCACATAATCGCGCAGCCCCAGCACGCAGGCGCGCCACGGCGCTTCGTCCACCGACGAGAGCTGCTCGACGCGGTCGTCGCTCGAGCGCCAGCCATCGGGGGTGCGCTGCCAGCTGGAGATCAGCAGCTCGGGCTCGAAGCTCTTCGCCTGCACGACCAGCCGGCCGCCGGGCTCGACGGCGAAGCTCGCGCCATCATAGACCAGTTCGTCCTGTCCGCCGACCTGGTTGAGGTAGAGCAGCGGCACGTTGTCCTCGGCGACGCGGTCGCGCACCAGCTTGTAGCGGGTGGCCTGCTTGTTGCGCCAATAGGGCGAACCGTTGGGGCAGAGCAGCAGCTGCGCGCCATGGTCGACAAGGTGGGCGCAGACATCGGGGTGCCAGATATCCTCGCAGATCGGGATGCCGATCGAGACGCCCTTGATGGTCACCGGCTCCTGCAGCTCGGCCCGCTCGAAATAGCGCTTCTCGTAGAAAATATCGTCGTTGGGCAGTTCGCGCTTGAAGCGGCGGGCAATGATCTCGCCGCCCTCGCACACCAGCGCGGCGTTGAACAACGTGCCACCATCTTGCCAGACGCAGGGCATTATGGCGGTTACGCTGGTGTCAGCGGTGGCGCGCGCAAACTCCTCGGCGGCTGCCATGGCGTCGGCGACGAAGCGTGGCTTGAACAGCAGGTCGTCGGGGAAGTAGCCGGTGATGAACAGCTCGGGGAACAGCAGGATATCGGCCTGCCTCGCGGCGGCCTGCGCCAGCGTGTCTTTCGCCAGTTGCAGGTTTTGCGCGATGGCCCCGACCGTGGGGTTCAACTGAGCCAGCGCAATGCGAAGTCGATCGGTCACGGGATAAGTCCGCCGCAGGAGAGAACGGGGCGAGACTTAGCCGCTCCCCCCTTGCTCGGCAAGGCGGGAGCGGGTCGCAGGGGAGCGGCTCAGAAGGAGTAGGTCAACTCGGCGAGGAGGCCGAAGCGGAGGGCGGAGAACGGGTTCTCTGTCGAGATGACGTAACCCTGGCTCAGGTCGGGCGCCGAGTAGAGCGGGTCGGACGGCGCCGGCGGATCGCCCTCGGGCGGCTGCTCGACCGGCGGGGCGACGGTGACCTGACGCCAGGTGGCGTCGTAGGTGCCCTGCACATACCAGGCACGACCGCCCAGCCGGAGCGTCAGGTTCTCGGTGGGATGGATGCCGGCCATGATCTCGCCCATGGCGCCATAGCCCCAGCCCTCGACCGAAGTTTCCGAGCCCTTGAAGACGTAGGCCGAGCATGGATCGCCCAGCGCGCAGCCCGGATAGGGGCCAAGGTAGCCGTCAAAGCCGGTATCGTGGCCGCCCAGCACACCTTCGACGGTGGCATAGGGGACTGCTGCGACTTCGGCGGAGATGTCGAAGAAGTTGCTGAACTCGGCCTTGCCGCTGAGGCCCAGCCGCAGCATGTGATACTCGATGCGGTCGTCCATGCTGTCGCCCGGCAGACCCCAGATGCCGCTGTCGGCGTCATAGCTGATATCGCCGGAGGCCTCGGCCGTGGTGAAGCTGGTGCGCGAGCTGCGGGGCGAATTGTTCCAGTAGTTGTAGCCGACGAAGCCGCCCGCTCCATTGCCCTGGCCGTCGTTGAACATGTTCCAGCCGAAATCGGCGCCGGCATAGGTCATGCTGCCATCCACGACATCGCCGACGCCGTTGGGGTCCTCGTACTCGCCGGCGATTGCGGCGGTGTAGCCGAACCAGCCCTTCACATAGGTGGCGGTGGCATCATCCTCGATCCGCAGATGGGCTTCGCCCGAATGCGCGGTATCGGTCGATTCGAAGGTTTCCCCTGCGGCTTCGAAGTTCTGCGTCCCCATCGAGTACCAGTAGCGCAGGCCCGTTTCGAAGTGGATGCCATCGTCGTCTTCGCCGATGGCGTTCCAGTCCTTGGGCTCGTAGCTCTGGTAGCCGGAGCGAAAGTCCATTTCTCCACCCCACTCCTCGCCCGGGTCGGCGGCAATGGCAGGCAGACCCGCCGAGGCGGCGATCAGGATGGCGATACTCGGTGCCAGGCGCGACATCGAACAAACTCCGCAAACACTACTCTACTGCGTCCTTTATGCTCCGTTAGGGTTAACGCTCCGCTAAACGCAGTCGCCATATGCAACAGGGTGGCTTGCAAGTGCATGCGAGAACTTGAAAAATGCACCTCTTGCTAAGTATTCCACAGGCACGTTGCCCCTATGCAATCGTGGTGTGCAACCCTGACCGGCCTGGCGCATTTGGCTGTCAGACCCGGTATCGAAAAGACGGAAAAAGGAAATGAGCTGCAAGGTGCTAGTGGTGGAGGACGAGATTTTCGTCGCCATCGAAATTGAAAGCGTCCTTCAGGAGCTCGGCCACCGTCCAGTAGGGATTGCAGCCGATAGCCGAAGGGCATTGGAACTGGCCAAGGAGGCGGAACTCGCGTTCGTCGACCTGAACCTGGTGGACGGACCGACCGGTATCGAAGTGGGCCGCAAGCTCGCCGATGAAGGCGTGACCGTGATGTTCATGACGGCCAACCCTGCCCAGCTGTGGCCGGGCGTGCCCGGAACCATCGGCGTGCTGCCCAAGCCCGTCAACGAGCGCGAGCTGCGTTCGGCGGTGGAGTTTGCGGTGGCGTACCGCAACAAGCAGGACAACGTCATGCCGCCACCCCGGCTGACCCTGTTCCAGCCGCAGCCGGTGATGAAACCGTCCGAGTGAGCCTGAACATCATCCCGATTCAAAGGGCCGGAAGTCAGCGACTTCCGGCCCTTTTTGTCATGCCGTGAGGGTCGCCTTGCGGCTGAGTGATACCAGGGGCAGCGTCACCTCGGCTACCAGCCCGCTCGGCTCCCAGTGTCGCGTCAGCGTGCCCTTGAGCTGCCCCTCGACGCTCAGCGCCATCAGCCGCGAGCCGAATCCCTGCTTGTCGGAAAGGGGAGCCGGCGCGCCGCCGAGTTCCCGCCATGTGACCACGACAGTATCGGCTCCGGTGACGATCTCGATCGATACGGTCCCACCGGCGTTCGACAGCGATCCGTACTTGGCCGCGTTGGTTGCCAGCTCGTGAAAGATCAGGGCCAGCGGCGTTGCCGCCCCTTCGTCGATCGGCGCGTCGTCGCCAGTGATCACGATGCGCTCCTGGCCGGACAGCCGGTAGGGGCTCATCAGCTCGGTGACCAGTTGGTGCAGCGAATTGGGGTTGCTCTGCGACGCCGAGGCCCGCGAATGGGGACGCACGAAATCGTGTGCCTTGCCCAGCGAGATGATCCGCGCCCGCAGCTCAGTGGCAAGGTCCGCCGCTTCGGGGTAGGTCCGCGCTGCCAGCGCGACGATGCCCCCGATCACCGCGAAGATGTTCTTGATGCGATGGCTCAGTTCCTGCGCGATGATCTCGCGCTCCTGCTGCGCCAGCCGGTTCTCGTGGATGTCGGTGCAGGTGCCGAACCAGCGAACAATGCGCCCGTCGCCGTCGCGGATCGGCAGGGCCTGGCCGAGCACCCAGCGATAGGTGCCGCTATGGTGCCGGAGCCGGTACTCGATGTCGTAGGGCTCGCCTGTATCGAGCGAACGCCGCCAGACTGTCCAGGCGCGCTCCTGATCGTCGGGATGGAACATGTCGTTCCAGCCTGCGCCGTCCGTGGTTCCTTCCGGCACCCCGGTGAACTCGTACCAGCGGGCGTTGTAGTAGTCGTGGAAGCCATCCGGCAGCGTCGACCAGACCATCTGTGGCATGGTGTCGGCCAGCGTGCGGAACCGCAGTTCGCTCTCGGCCAATTGGGCCGCAATCAGCCGCTCGTCGGTGATATCGACAACCACGCCGGGCAGACGCAGCGGCCGTCCTTCGGCATCGGCGATCACCCGACCGGAGGCTACGACCCAGCGGACTTCCCCATCGGGCCTGAGCAGCCGGTACTCGAACCGAACCGGCCCCGGCGCCGTGCTGGCATCGGCAATCTCGCGTCCCACCCGATCGCGGTCTTCCGGATGGATGGCCTGCATGAACTGGCCGATCGGCACGCCCATCACGGCGGCACCCGGACTGAGGCCAAACAGCCGGGCGAAGCGTTCATCGGCCGTCACCACGTCGCCGGCTACGTCCCAGTCCCACGTCCCGACCAGACCCGATGCGCTCAGTGCCAGGTCGAGCTTCTCGCGACTTTCCTGCAGCTCGCGCTGTGCGAGATAGCTGGCGGTGGTCTCCACCACGATGACCAGCACGCCCAGCACCTGGCCGGCGCCGTCAAGGACTGGCGAATAGTTGAGGTTCATCCACGCCGATTGCAGGGTGCCGGTGCGGTTCAGCACCAGTTCCTGGTCCGGCAGGTACCAGGATTCCCCGGCAAAGCCGCGCCGCATGTTCTCGGCGTTGAAGTCCGCGATCTCGGGCCAGGCTTCCAGCACCGGCTGCCCGAAGATCGAGGGGTGGCGGCTACCGGCGAAATCGGCATAGCCGGAGTTGTAGATGAGCACACCGGTGTTCCGGCCGGCGATCAGCACCATCGGCACATCGGATGCGAGCATGATCCGTACCGTCGTCCGCAGGGTCTCGGGCCATTGGGACATCGGACCCAGTTCGGTCCGGCTCCAGTCGAAACCGTTGGTCAGCCGGACCATCTCGTCCTGGCTCAAACTTGTCCTGACCGCTTCATCGGCGAGCGGGAAAAGGGTATTTGGCATGCAAGCTCCAGTGACGCGTCGCGTCCGGTTGGACGCCCTGGCGCTCCATCAACGCAACACTAGCCACTCCGGTTGAGCACGCATTACAATTTAATAGGGCGAATTGCTTATTCGGCCGCCACAACCCGCTCGCGCAAAGGTCGCTGCGCCCGCAGTTCCTCGGCGACGAGGAAAGCCAGTTCCAGCGCCTGGCTGGCATTGAGTCGCGGGTCGCAATAGGTGTGATAGCGGTCGGACAGGCCGGCCTCGGTGATCGCAGCCACGCCGCCGCCGGTGCACTCGGTGACATCGTCGCCAGTCATCTCGATGTGGATGCCGCCGGCATGGGTACCGAGCCCGCGATGCACGTCGAAGAAGCTCTTCACTTCGCCCAGCACGCGCTCGAATGGCCGGGTCTTGTAGCCGCTCGACGCCTTGACGGTGTTGCCGTGCATCGGATCGCAGCACCACACCACGGTCTGGCCGGAGCGCTTCACCGCCTCGACGAGGCGCGGCAGGTGCTCCTGCACCTTGTCCGAGCCGAAACGCGAGATCAGCGTGATGCGGCCGGCACGGTTGTCGGGGTTCAGCTTGTCGAGCAGCCGCAGCAGGTCGTCAGAAGCGAGGCTCGGCCCGCACTTGATGCCGATCGGGTTGCGGATGCCGGAGAAGTACTCGACATGCGCGCCATCGGGCTGGCGGGTGCGGTCGCCGATCCACAGCATGTGGCCGGAGGTGGCGTAGTACTCGCCGGTGATCGAGTCGCGGCGGGTCAGCGCCTCCTCGTAGCCGAGCAGCAGGGCTTCGTGGCTGGTGTAGAACTTGGTCTCGCGCAGCGAGGGGGTATTCTCGCCGGTCAGCCCGAGGGCGCGCATGAAGTCGATGGCGTCATCGATCTTCTGCGCCAGCTGCTCGAAGCGCGGATAGGCCTGGCTGTCCTTCATGAAGCCCATGGTCCACTCGTGGACGCGGGTCAGGTCGGCATAGCCGCCCGAGGCGAAGGCGCGCAGCAGGTTCAGCGTCGCTGCCGACTGCCGATAGGCGAGCAGCAGCCGCTCTGGGTCGGGAATGCGCGCTTCGGGCGTGAAGGCGATGTCGTTGATGATGTCGCCGCGATAGGAGGGCAGCGTCACGCCGTCGATGGTCTCGGTATCGGCGGAGCGCGGCTTGGCGAACTGTCCGGCGATGCGCCCGACTTTCACCACCGGCTTGGAGGCTCCGTGGGTCAGCACGATCGCCATCTGCAGGAAGACGCGGAAGAAATCGCGGATATGGTCGGCGCCGTGCTCGGCGAAGCTCTCGGCGCAGTCGCCGCCCTGCAGCAGGAACGCCCTGCCCTCGGCCACATCGCCCAGTTGATGCTTGAGCTCGCGAGCCTCGCCGGCAAACACCAGCGGCGGGAACTTCTTGAGCTGCGCCTCAGCGGCCTCGAGCTTTGCCTGATCCGGATAGGACGGCACCTGCAGGATGGGCTTGTCGCGCCAGCTTTGCGGTGTCCAGTTACTCGTCGTCATACCCAATTCCTCCGGTCGCGCGCCGGAATATCAGGCGGACGCGACGGTGTGAAGCCTCGGCGCGCCTAGACCTTCGCCCCGTCGCGATAGACGTAGGTCGGCTTCTTGAACGTCACCAGTTCCTCGGCCGCGGTGGGGTGCATGGCGACGGCGCGGTCGAAATCCGCCTTGGTGGCGTTCATGCTCATCGCGATGGCGGCCATCTGCACGATCTCGCCGGCACTGGGGCCGAGGATGTGGACGCCCAGGACCTTGCCGCCATCCTTGAGCGTGATCAGCTTCATAATCGTCCGCTCGGACTTCAACGACAGCGTGTTCATCATCGGCCGGAAGCGGGCGACGTAGACATCGATATCGCCACGGGTGGCGGCATCATGCTCGGCGAGCCCGATCGTCGCGATCTCCGGCTCGGAGAACACGGCCGTGCCGATGAGCGAATGATCGACGGCGGTCGGCTTGTCGCCGAACACGGTATCGGCGAAGGCGTGGCCCTCGCGGATGGCGATCGGGGTCAGCTGCGCGCGGTTGGTGACGTCGCCGACGGCGTAGATCGAGGGCACCGAGGTCTGCGAGTAGGCATCGACCGCGATCGCGCCATATCCATCGACGCCGACACCTACCGTCTCGAGCCCGAGGCCGGCGCTGTTGGGCGAGCGGCCGGTGGCAAACATCACGGCACCGAACGGCGCCTCCACCCCGTCGGTGAAGCTGGCCACGATGTCTTCGCCCGCCTGGCGCAGTGCCTTGATGCTGGTCTGGTAGATGAGGCGGATGCCGCGCGACTGCAGCCCGGCCTCCAGCCCCTCGCGCATGTCGTGGTCGAAGCCACGGAGCACCTGCTCGCCGCGATAGACGATGCTGGTCGCCACGCCCAGCCCGGCGAAGATGGTGGCGAACTCCACCGCCACGTAGCCGCCGCCCTCGATCAGGATGGAGTGGGGCAGTTGCGCGAGGTGGAACGCCTCGTTGGAGGTGATGCCGAGTTCCCGGCCGGGGATGTCGGGTACGAAGGGCCGGGCGCCGGTGGCGACGAGGATGGTCTTGGCGGTCAGTTCCCGCCCCGAACCCAGCCGCACCGTGTTCGGTCCGGCGAGGACGGCGCGGTCGCGGATGATGTCGACCTTCGCGCCATCGAGCCCGGAGACATAGGCCTTCTCCAGCCGTTCGATCTCCTTGTCCTTGTTGGCGAGCAGCGTCGGCCAGTCGAAGCTGGCGTCCACCGTCCAGCCGAAGCTCGGGGCGATCTCGAACAGGTCGCGGAAGCGGGCGCCGTAGACGAACAGCTTCTTGGGTACGCAGCCGCGGATCACGCAGGTGCCGCCAATGCGGTACTCCTCGACGATCGCCACGCGGGCGCCGTAGCCGCCGGCGATGCGGGCCGCCCGCACGCCACCCGAGCCCGCGCCGATCACCACGAGGTCATAGCTGTCGCTCATCGATACCCCCGAACACGAAAAAATGCCCCGCACCGGCGGGGCCTTTGGCAGATAGGTCGGATGACCTCAGGTGTCGATACCCTTGGCCTTCAGCTCGGCGCGCACCTTGGCGAAGAACTCCTTGGAGAGGTTCACCGAGTAGACGTTCATGATGCGCTGGATCGAGAGGTTCAGCTCGGAATTGGCCTTCGACAGCTTGATGCCGGCCGGGCTCGAGTAGAAATCGACGATCGCCTGCAGTTCGGTCATGTCGAAGGTGAGCGCATAGAGGCGCGCCATCTGGTCGAACAGTTCACCCTTGCGGTCCTTGTAGGACGCAATCGTCGTCTCGATGGCGGCGTTGAGCGGCTCGGCGATCTCGGGATTCTGCGGCAGCAGCTGCTGGTAGGTGTTGATCCCGGCGCGGACGATGGTGGTCTCGTAGATGCCACCGTGATCGGTCAGCTCGATATACTTGCGCGCCAGCCCAAGGGCCTCGGGCGACACTTCCTGCGGCTGGGCCGCGGGTGTCTCCTGCGCGAAGGCGGGAACGGCCAGTCCGGCCGAAACGGAAAGCGAAAGCATGGCGGCGACAATGATCGACGCGCGCTTGAAGGAGAAGGTCATCGGCGTGTGGCCCATCTGTTTGAATACCCCGTCCCTGCCCATCTACCGGACCGGGTCCCCCGCGTCCAGAACCTCGATACCGCTGGGGCCCGCGATATAGGCCCGCTGGCAGAGGCCGATGAACAGGCCGTGCTGCACCACGCCAGCGATCTCCAGCAGCGCGGTCGACAGTGCTTCTGGATCAGGAATACGGCCAAAAGAAGCATCGACGATCTGGTGCCCGCCGTCGGTCAGGAAGCGTTCCTGTCCGCGCATGCGGAAGCCGACGGGCCCCTCGCCGCTGAACTGATGCACCACCGTCCAGATCGCCTTGAAGGTGACGGCGGCGCCGAACGGGTTGACCTCGATCGACAGCGGGAAGCGGCCCAGCACATCCACCTTCTTGCTCGCGTCGGCGATCACCACCATGCGCTTCGACGCTGCCGCGACGATCTTTTCGCGCAGCAGCGCGCCGCCGGCGCCCTTGATCAGCGCCAGGCCGGGGCCGACCTCGTCGGCGCCATCCACCGTCAGGTCGAGCTCGGGGGTTTCGTCGAGGGTCGATAGCCGGATGCCGAGCGCGCGCGCCTGCGCGGCGGTAGCCTCGGAGGTGGGGACGCACAGCACGTCGAGCCCACGCTTTACCTCGGCGCCCACCAGGTCGACGAAGTGTTTCGCCGTCGAGCCGGTGCCAAGGCCAAGGCGCATCCCGGTCTTAACTTCGGCCATGGCGGCGCGGGCCGCGGCAGCCTTGAAATCGTCACTCACCTAAAAGTCCTCCCGTGCAGGCGATAAACGGCCCGCAGCGGGGCGAGTCAAGCCGCTGACTCACGCGAAAGTCAGTGGCAAATGTCGCTTCAACGCAACACAATGTCGCATGAGTGTTCGGCGCATGGTCGAATCGTGGCAAGTCCCGTTCCGAAACCGTATCGAACAGTCTATCACGTGGGGCTTCGACGGCCCGCGGTTGGGGCTTATTCGTCAAGAGGCGCAGTTTGACCAAGATGACCAAGATAAAAATCGTGATTGCCGCGCTGTTGTCGGCAATCCTGAGCATGTCGCTCGTAGTTCCGGCCTCGGCGGCCCGGGTCTACAACGCCGAAACGAACACGTGGGAAGATGCAACGCAGGTGAAGGCCCGCAACAAGCGTGGCAGCAGCATCCCAATCGAACTCGTCGCGTACGAGACCAAGCTGAAGCCGGGCACCATCGTCGTCGAGACGTCGGAGCGCCGCCTTTACCTGGTGCTCGAGGACGGCAAGGCCAGGAAGTACGGTATCGGCGTCGGCCGTGACGGCTTCCGCTGGGCCGGCCAGCACAAGATCACCCGCATGGCCGAGTGGCCAGGCTGGACGCCGCCCGCAGCGATGCGCAAGCGCGTTCCCGACCTGCCGGCCTACATGCCCGGTGGCCCGGACAATCCGCTCGGCGCCCGCGCCCTCTATATCGGCTCGACGCTGTACCGCATCCATGGCACGTCGGAGCCGTGGACGATCGGACAGGCCGTCTCGTCGGGTTGCATCCGCCTCACCAACGAGGACGTGACCGACCTTTATGAGCGCGTGAAGGTCGGCGCCCTGGTGGTGGTGCACCAGTAAGCGGCGCGCCATCGCGAAGAATTGGGCCGGTCCTTCGGGGCCGGCCTTTTGTTTTGCGGCGCCAACTACGATATGATCGTTTCATGTCGATCACTCTTTTCGAACAGCCGGGCCTCGCGCCCCGCAACCCAGCACGGAACTCCGCTGCGCCGCTGATCGACCGCTATGGCCGGCAGATCACCTATTTGCGCATCTCGGTTACCGACCGCTGCGATTTCCGCTGCACCTATTGCATGAGCGAGCACATGACCTTCCTGCCACGGAAGGAAGTGCTGAGCTTTGAGGAAATCGACCACATCGCCAGCGCCTTCGTGGCGCGCGGCGTCCGCAAGATCCGGCTGACCGGTGGCGAGCCGCTGGTGCGCCGCGACATCATGGAACTGGTGGAGCGCATCGGCGGCCACCTCGGGCATGGCCTCGAGGAGCTGACGCTCACCACCAATGGCAGCCAGTTGCGCAAGTTTGCCGGCGGCCTTGCCGCGGCGGGAGTGCGCCGCATCAACGTCTCGCTCGACACGCTCGACGCCGACCGCTTCGCCGAGATCACCCGGCGCGGCCGCCTCGCCGAGGTGCTCGACGGCATCGAGGCGGCTGCGGCTGCCGGCCTCGCCATCAAGCTCAACATGGTGGCGATGCGCGGCATCAACGATCACGAAATCGAGCCGATGCTGCACTGGGCCCATGCGCGAGGCTTCGGCCTGACCCTCATCGAAGGCATGCCGCTCGGCGATGTCGGGATGGACCGGGTCGATGCCTATCTGCCGCTCAAGGAAATGCGCGAGCGGCTGATGGCGAAGTACACGCTCGAGCCCACGTCGCACCGCACCGGCGGTCCGGCGCGCTACGACCGGGTGGCGGAAACCGGCGGCATCATCGGCTTCATCACCCCGATGAGTCACAATTTCTGCGAGAGCTGCAACCGCGTTCGCCTCACCGCCACCGGCCAGCTCTACATGTGCCTCGGTCAGGACGCGATGGTCGACCTGCGGGCCGCCATTCGCGAGGGCGGACCC
>CAIMLX010000234.1 GCA_903842455.1 uncultured Hyphomicrobiales bacterium
GCACCGAAGCGAGATCATGACGAGTGGTTGGTGCGGGGGAGGTTGGGTGGCTCGGGAGTCGTTCCGGGCCAGGCCGAAAGTACCTCGGCATGGGCCAGTTCGCTGGCCAAGCCGCTATCAACGCACGGGGCGCCCGATGCAGGGTGCTCCAAGGAGCAAGGCCGCCATGCATAAGGCGGTCGGGAGAGGTGGGCAATGCCGGGTCGCCCGGGTTGCCAGGCCACCCACGCTTTTCGCGATGCGGCACGGGATGCTCCCGGGTCGCGGTACCATACGCCCAAAACCCCAACCGGCCGGCGAGGCGAGAGCCTCACATTTATTGCGGACTAACCGCGTCGGGGCCTGAAGCCTCGCCGGCCCCGCTTCACTGCTCATCAACCCGCGGCCGCAACGCCGGCGGGGACGTCCTCACGTCCAATCCACCCCACGTGCCAACATCGAAAGTCCGTGTGCCCGCCGGCACCCCGCTGTCACCCTTGCGCCGCCCCCCAAAACCCCCTATATGCCGGCTCGCGCCTCGATCGGGGCGTAATTCACACGCGGGCCAGGACTGCTGCACTGATGCAGCGGCTCCATCCGGTGGCTGGCTGGTCCAGTCGCGCACCCCGCGGAGGCAGAACCGGAAAGGAGCCATTTCCATGGCATTGCCAGAATTTTCCATGCGCCAGCTGCTTGAGGCAGGCGTGCACTTCGGCCACCAGAAGCATCGCTGGAACCCGAAGATGGAACGCCACATCTTCGGCGTCCGCAACGACATCCACATTCTCGACCTGAGCCAGACCGTTCCGGCCCTGCAGCGCGCGCTGCAGCTGATCTCGGACACCGTCGCCGATGGCGGCCGCGTCCTGTTCGTCGGCACCAAGCGTCAGGCCGCCCCGGTGGTCGCCGAGGCTGCCCGCCAGTCGGCCCAGTACTACGTCAACTCGCGCTGGCTCGGTGGCACGCTCACCAACTGGCAGACGATTTCGCACTCGATCCAGCGCCTGCGCGAACTCGAGGCCCAGGAAGCCGATGGCGGCCACGGCCTCACCAAGAAGGAGCTGCTGCTCCTGTCGCGTGAGAAGGAGCGCCTGGAGCGTGACCTTGGCGGCATCAAGGACATGGGCAACCTGCCCAACCTGCTGTTCGTCATCGACACCAACAAGGAAGCGAACGCCATCAAGGAAGCCAAGCGCCTTGGCATCCCGGTGATCGCCATCGTCGACTCGAACTCCGATCCCGATACCGTCGACTTCCCGATCCCCGGCAATGACGACGCCGCCCGCGCTCTCGAGCTCTACGCATCGCTCGTCTCGCGTGCTGCCATTGACGGTATCGGCCGCTCGGCCGCCGGCCGTGGCAGCGATCTTGGCGCCGCTGTCGAAGCTCCGGAAGAGCCCGCGCTGGCTGCTGCCGACGCAGCTGTCGAGCCGGCTCCCGCCGCCTGAGACCGAAGGGGGCGAAATCCTGCTGTCATATTTGCAGGGTTTTGCTCCCTCCTGATGCCCGGCCGACTCGGCCGGGTCTTCATTTCCCCTAACCCGTGGGGCCGCCGTCCGGCTCCCCCCGCGAGAAAGCGATATGGACATGACCGTTACTGCTCAGCAGGTAAAAGAACTCCGCGAGATGACCGGCGTGGGGATGATGGACTGCAAGAAGGCCCTGGCCGAGACCAATGGCGACATGGAAGCCGCCATTGACTGGCTGCGCACCCGTGGCCTCGCCAAGGCCGCCAAGAAGGCCGGCCGCGTTGCCGCCGAAGGTCTGGTCGGCGTCTCCCTCGACGGCACCCGTGGTGCCATCGTCGAGGTGAACTCCGAGACCGATTTCGTGGCGCGCAACGAGCAGTTCCAGTCGATCGTCGGCAACATCGCCAAGCTGTCCCACGACGCCGATGGCGACGTCGGCAAGCTCTCCGAGATGCCGTACCCCGGCACCGGCCGTTCGGCGTCGGCCGAACTCACCGACGCGATCGCCAAGATCGGCGAGAACATGAACCTGCGCCGTACGTCCACCATCGTCGTTTCCGACGGCGTGATCGGTTCGTACGTGCACAACTCGGTGAAGCCCGGCCTCGGCCGTCTCGGCGTCATCGTCGGCCTCGAGTCGACCGGCGACAAGGCTGCTCTCGCCACCCTCGGCAAGCAGATCGCCATGCACATCGCCAACACCAACCCGCTGTCAGTGTCGCCCGATGATATCGACCCCGAGGTGGTGGCCCGCGAACGCGCCATCTTCTCCGAGCAGGCCCGTGAATCCGGCAAGCCCGAAGCCGTCATCGAAAAGATGATCGAAGGCCGCGTGCGCAAGTTCTTCGAGGAAGTCACGCTCCTCGCCCAGGTGTTCGTCATCGACGGCGAGACCAAGGTCGGCGACGTGATCAAGAATGCCGAGAAGGATGTCGGCGCGCCGATCAAGCTGACCAAGTTCGTGCGCTACGCGCTCGGCGAGGGCATCGAGAAGGAAGTCACCGATTTCGCCGCCGAAGTGGCAGCGACCTCGGGTGTCCCCCAGGCTCCGGCAAATACCTGATCCGAACTATTTCGGGTGGGCTGCTTCACAGCCCGCCCGAATATGTAATAACCGCCAACGGCCCGCGCGGGATTCGCAACGGGTTTTGGCGCTAGACACTCCGGGGAACTGACCAATGGCCAAATCCGCCTACAAACGGATTCTGCTCAAAGTCTCCGGTGAGGTGCTCGCCGGCGACCAGTCGTTCGGCATTGAGCCCAAGTTCCTGCACCAGGTAGCCAACCAGATCGCCGAGGTCGCCCGCGCTGGTGTTCAGGTCGCCATCGTCATCGGGGCCGGCAACATCTTCCGTGGCATGGCAGTGGCCGCCAAAGGCGGCGACCGCGTCACATCCGACCTGATGGGCATGCTCGGCACGGTGATCAACTCCCTCGCACTGGGCGACGCGATCGAGCAGAAGGGGCTGAAGGTCAAGGTCTACTCCAACGTTCCGATGGAGACCGTGGCCGATACCTTCACTGCCCGCGACGCCAACCTCGCTTTGGCCGATGGCTACGTCGTGGTGTGCGCCGGCGGCACTGGCAGCCCGTTCTTCACCACCGACACCGCTGCCGCGCTCAAGGCTATCGAGCTGCGCTGCGATGTGCTGCTCAAGGGAACCAAGGTGGATGGCGTCTATTCCGCGGATCCCAAGAAGGATCCGACCGCCAGTCGCTACGAGACCATTTCGCATGAAGAAGTCATCGCCCGCGACCTCAGAGTCATGGACACGGCCGCCTTCGCCCTTGCCCGCGACAACGCCTTGCCCATAATTGTCTATTCCCTGGATGATCCGACGGGCCTCACCGGTGTGCTCGAAGGCAGGGCCAAAAGCACACGCGTCGGCTAAGACGCTATCAATTCTGGAGTTTCGAACATGGCTCAGCCTCAGGCTTTCTCGCTCGACGAGCTCAAGACCCGGATGCAGAAGTCCATTACGTCGCTGAGGGACGAACTGGCCGGCCTGCGCACCGGCCGCGCCACGCCGAGCCTGCTGGAGCCCGTGACCGTCGAAGCCTACGGCAGCCGCGTGCCGCTCAATCAGGTCGCCACCGTGACCGTTCCTGAGTCGCGCATGCTGAGCGTGCAGGTCTGGGACCGCACGCTCGCGGGCGCCGTCGAAAAGGCCATCCGCAATTCCGGCCTCGGGTTGAACCCCGCCGCCGAAGGCGTCGTCATCCGCGTACCGCTGCCCGAACTGAACGAAGAGCGCCGCCGTGATCTGACCAAGGTCGCACACAACTATGCCGAAGCTGCCCGTGTGGCAGTGCGCCACATTCGTCGCGACGGCATGGACCTGCTCAAGAAGCTGGAGAAGGACGGCAACCTCGCGCAGGATGAGAGTCGCAAGTTCTCCGATCAGGTCCAGGCGGCGACCGACAGCGCGGTCAACGAGATCGATCACGTCGTCGCCGTCAAGGAACAGGAAATCATGCAGGTCTAGTCTGACCCGCAATCGTCGCCCGGGAGGGCCGTCTATGTCCTTGGACACCGTCATCGCCGCGAAGGCCGGGGAGAAACCCGGCCTCAAGATCCCGGCGCATGTCGCAGTGATCATGGATGGCAACGGCCGATGGGCCACCGCGCGTGGCAAACTCCGCACCGAAGGTCACGTCGAGGGCGTGAAGGCGTTGCGCCGGCTGGTTGATCTGGGCATCCGGTACGGCGTCAAGCACCTGACGGTCTTCAGCTTTTCGTCCGAGAACTGGCGCCGCCCGCCCGACGAGGTCAGGTTCATCTTCGGCCTCCTGCACCGCTTCGTCGCCTCCGACCTGGCCACGCTGATCCAGAACAACGTGCGCGTGAAGATCATCGGCTCCCGCGACGGCCTCGATGACGGGCTCAGGCGGCTCATCGACGACACCCAGCGCAAGACCGCCCACAATACCGGCCTCGAGCTGGTCGTTGCCTTCAACTACGGCGGCAAGGCCGAGGTCGTCGAAGCGACCCGCCGGATCGCCATGGAGGTTGCGGCCGGCCGGCTGAAACCCGAGGACATCACCGAGCAGACCGTCGAGCGGGCGCTCTACACCCATGGCATTCCCGATCCGGACCTGATCATCCGGACGTCGGGCGAGCAGCGCACCTCGAACTTCCTGATCTGGCAGGGCGCCTATTCCGAACTGGTCTTCATCGAGGAAAACTGGCCCGACTTCAGCGAGGAAACCTTCCTGCGGGCGCTCGAGGAATTCTCCAGCCGCAAGCGCCGCTTCGGCGGCATCGAGACGAGGGGCCCGTGAGCGAGGGACAGTCCCAACGCCCGGAGTTCAATCCACTGGCGCGCCGCTCGTGGACCGATCTAGGTCCGCGCGTGATTTCGGCCCTGGTGCTGCTCGCCATCGCGATCATCAGCCTTTACATCGGCTCGTACCTGTTCGCCGCAGTCGCCGGTGCGGCCTTTGCCGGCTGCTACCGCGAATGGGAACGCATGGTGACCTTGCGGCCGTTGAGCGCGCTGGGCGGTACCCTGATGGCGCTGCTGGCGCTCGCCGCCCTGGTATTCCCCTGGCTCGGAGCCTCCGCGAGTGCGGTCACGGTCTGCATCGCAGCTGTGGTCGCGGCCTTCGGCACCGGCGGCAGCAGGATCTGGCGCGTCGCCGGGGTGCTGTTCTACGGTTGCGTGATCATCGCCACCATGGCGATGCGGGGCCCATCGACCTGGCTCGACTGGGGCAGCTTCGATATCGGTTTCTGGGCCGGCGTGTTTCTCGGCGTGGTCATCTTTGCCACCGATACCGGCGCCTATTTCATGGGCCGGCAGATCGGTGGCGAAAAGCTCGCCCCCGATATCTCGCCCGGCAAGACGTGGTCCGGGGCCATCGGCGGCTTCGCCATCGGTACGCTGGCCGGCCTCGTGTTGTGGCTGCTCGTCGTGCCGTCATCGCCCTGGTGGATCGGCCTCGCGCTGGCCGCCAGCATGAGCATCATGGGGCAGGTGGGCGACCTCACCGAGAGCTTCATCAAGCGCCGCTTCCGCGTAAAGGATTCAGGCGACATCATTCCGGGCCACGGCGGGTTGATGGACCGGCTCGACAGCCTCACCTTCGGGGTGATCTTCCTGTTCGTGGTCGGTTACTTCCACGCAGGCTTCGATGCGATCGCCCCAGGCTTCATGTTCTGGTGATCCGCCGCGTTGGCCATATCGCAATCTTAACGCAATCTGGCCCTAACTCATCTTCACCGGGCAAGCCGAAAGCAGCGTCGACGACATGGACTCCATCCTAGCGTTCCCAATGGCCGTGCTGCCGTTTCTGGTGGTGCTGACCATCATCGTGTTCGTGCACGAAATGGGCCACTACCTCGTGGCGCGCTGGAACGGCATCGCCATCCAGACCTTTTCGGTGGGCTTCGGTCCCGAACTGATCGGCTTTACCGACAAGAAGGGCACCCGCTGGCGGATCGCGGCGATCCCCCTGGGCGGCTATGTCCGGTTCGTCGGCGACATGAACGCCGCGAGCCAGCCCGATGAGGAGTTCATCGAGCGCGCCGGCCCCGAACTCAGTTCCCAGCTGTTCGTCAACAAGAACGTCTGGCAGCGCATTGCCGTCGTCGCCGCCGGTCCGGCCGCCAACGTGTTGTTCACGCTGCTGATTCTCTACGCGCTGCTGATGGGTTACGGCCGCTACATGGCCCCGGCCGTGCTGCAGACGATCACGCCCGAGTCCGCCGCTTCGGAAGCCGGACTGCTGCCCGGCGACCGTATCCTGGCCATCGACGGCTTTGCCGTGCGCAGCTTTGACGACGTCCAGCGCCTCGTCGCGACCGCGCCGCAGCGCACCATCACGATCGAGCTCGAGCGGGCAGGGGACAACGAGACGGTTCTGGCCACGCCGCGTATCGGCGAAACCAGGGACCGGTTTGGCGGCACCCACCGGATCGGCATCCTCGGGCTGCAGAACACCTTCGAGCCGACCGACTACGTTCTCTACAAGCCGGACCCGATCGAGGCGATCGGCATGACCTTCGAGGAGGTCCGGTTCATCATCGACCGTACCGCCGCCTTCATCGGCGACTTCTTCGTCGGCCGTGGCGACGTGCAGCAGCTCGGCGGGCCGATCAAGATGGCGACGGTGAGCCAGCAGGTTGCGACGCTCGGTATCGTGCCGCTTCTCAGCCTCATCGCCATGCTGTCGCTGAACATCGGCCTCGTGAACCTGCTGCCGATTCCTGTGCTCGATGGTGGTCACCTCGTCTACTACCTGATCGAGGCGGCCCGCGGTAAGCCGCTCACCCAGAAGGTGCAGGAGATCGGCTTCCGCTTTGGTCTGGCGGTGGTGCTGACCCTGATGGTGTTCACCTTCACCATCGATGTTCCCGACCTGCTTCGCCGGATCGCCGGCTCCTGATGCAGGGCACACCCTGCGGCGGAGCCTCACCAGCTCCTCCGGCGCGGGTGGTGGCGGGTGGCCAGTACCATCCGATGATAGGGCTGTCGTACGGTTCTCCTGTTAACCCTTGGATAACCTTGGTTTTTAGTGTGTTGCAGGAATGCACGGCACCCAATCATTCGCTAACCGCGCTGCGGTCAACGGCTTGCCCGTGGTTAAAATTCCAGTAAAAGCTGTAGCTGGAGTGAGCTGGGAGCGCTGTGCATGGCGATTCTCAGCAGTTCGTACGAGGCAACAAGAACCATGACGTATTTCAAGAAGCTGACGCGCGGAGCTCTCCTGGCGCTCGCCATTGCTCTGGCGGCGCCGCTCGGCGGGGTTGGCGCCCCACTTGTCGGGGTCGCCCAAGCGCAGGAACAGCGCCTCGTCGCTTCGGTCCTTTTCGAAGGCAACAACGGCTTTTCGGACGCCCAGCTCAGCGACATGATCAACATCACGTCGCGTGGGTCGTTCTCTGATGCGAGCCTCGCGGCCGACCTCGAGACGATCCGACTTGCCTACGTCGGCAAGGGCTACACCAGCGTCCGGGTCTCGACCCGTCTCGATCAGGCCCCCAATGGCCGTGCCCGCGTGACCATCGTGGTCGAGGAAGGTGAGCGCGTGGGTATCGCCGCGATCAACTTCACCGGCAATAATTCCATCGGCGCAGGCACGCTCAAGTCGGTGATCCGCACGCACGAGACGCACCTCCTCAGCTGGCTGTTCCGCGACGACTCGTATTCCGAGGATCTGTTGCAGGTCGATCGCCAGCTCATCGAACTCTACTACATGAACCACGGCTATCCCGACGCGGTGGTGACCTCGGCTGTCGGCGAGTTCGACAGTTCGCGTGGTGCGTATTTCGTGAACTTCACCATCAACGAGGGCGAGCGCTACAAGTTTGGCGAAATCGGCGTCGAGACTTCGATCGCCGGCCTCAATGCCGACGCGCTGACCGGTGCCATCAAGACCGTCCGGGGTTCCACCTACTCGCTGGCCGACCTGCAGAAGTCGCAGGAAGAAATGGCCTTCGAAGCGACCGCCCAGGGCTTCGCCTTCGCCGACGTGCGTCCGCGCATCGACCGCGATGTGGCCACCAGCACCTTCAATGTCACCTACCTCGTCGATCAGGGTGCGCGTATCTACGTCGAGCGCATCAACATCACCGGCAACGAAAAGACCCGTGACGCCGTGATCCGCCGCGAACTGGATTTCGGTGAAGGCGACCCCTTCAACCGTTCGATGGTCTCGCGCGGCAAGTCCAACATCGAGAACCTCGGCTTCTTCAAGGTCGTGAGCGTCGACTTCGCTCCGGGCAGTGCTGCGGACAAGGTCGTGATCAATATCGACGTCGAAGAGCAGTCGACCGGCGACTACGGCGTGACGGCAGGCTACGACTCGAGCGCCGGCCTCCTTGGCGAGGTGTCGGTCACCGAGCGCAACTTCCTCGGCAAGGGCCAGTATGTGCGCGTCGCCGTGGGCGCATCGGAGAGCGGCCAGTCGTTCGACTTCTCGTTCACCGAGCCGCGCTTCATGGGTCTGCGTGTCTCGTCGGGTGTCGATCTCTACCACCGCGTTGTCAGCGAGACGTCCGGCAACATGTACGGCACGACTTCGACCGGCGGCCAACTCCGCTTCGGCGTCCCGATCACCAGCGACATTCGCGGATCGGTGTTCGTGGGCATCGAGCAGAAGAGCATTCAGGATAACGAATCGCCGTTCTCGGAAGTGTTCGATGTTGCGGTCCAGGACACCTGGAACAAGGCATGGGTCGGCTACTCGCTGAGCTACAACACTCTCGACGACGCCAAGCATCCGACCGAAGGCATCATCGCCAGCTTCAACCAGCAGTATATCGGCGTGGATCACAGCCTGCTGAAGACCGAGGCCAAGGCGCGCTACTTCATGAGCATTATGCCTGACGCCGGCATCGTTGGTAGCGTGAAGGGCCAGGCTGGTTTCATCTACTCCTTCGACGGTGATGTGAGCCCGCTTGAAGCCTTCCGCGGCGCCAGCAGCATCGTTCGCGGCTTCCAGAGCAATGGGTTCGGTCCCCGCTACACCGGCATGGACACATCTAGCGAGTCTCTGGGTTATACCGGCTACCTGGCGGCGTCTGCCGAGATCGAGTTCCCGATCCCGGTTCTGCCTGAGACGTATGGTGTCCGTGGCTCCGTTTGGGCCGATGCGGCGCTCATCGATGGTAGCGGTTCCAGCTTTGCGCCGGATGCAGGCAGCGTCGACGAGAACTTCAAGTCGTCGGTTGGTGCCTCGGTCATCTGGGACAGCCCGTTCGGCCCGCTGCGTGGCGACTTCGCCTACGTGATCAACAAGGCCACCGACGACAAGACCCAGGTCTTCTCGCTGACACTGCAGAACCTGCTGTAAGGTTCGGGAGCCCCTCTCGGTGGGGCAGAGAAATGGTTTGAAGCCGCGGTTGCCCCGCGGCTTCTTCTTTGTGTAGACACAGCAATGGTCGATACGCGCTTCCACACATCCTCCGGTCCCATCCTGCTGCGCGCCTTGCTCGCATCGCTGGCGACGCCGCCGCTCGTGGACGATAGTCGGCTCGGCAGCATCATCGTGACGGGCGTCGACGAGCTCGACCGGGCTGACGAAACCGAACTGGCGTTGGCCACTCGTCCGGCCTATCGTGACGCGTTGCGCGACACCTCTGCGGGTGTCGTGGTGGTGCATCCGAGCCTGAGGGATTTCGTACCGCGGAGTGCCCTCGCAATCATCGATGAGCGCGCCCACGAATTGTTCGTCGACCTGCTGGAGAAGCTCTACCCGGCAGGCACGCGCGGCGCTGCCCTGTCCCAGTTCGACGAGGACGGGCCCGATACGCTGGTCGAAAGCGACGTCCGGCTGGGCGAGAACGTGGTGATCGGTCCCAATGTCGAAATCGGGCGCAACACTGTGATCGGTCCGAACACGGTGATCGGTCGGGGCGTCACGATCGGCCGCAATGCGGTGATTGGTGCCAACGTCACCGTCGAATACGCCCATCTGGGCAACAATGTCGTTCTGCACCCCGGAGTGCGAGTCGGCGCCGAGGGCTTCGGGTGGTTGTCGCAGGGTCGCGCCAACCGCAAGATCCCACAGCTCGGCCGGGTCATCATCCAGGATGGTGTCGAGATAGGTGCCAATACGACGATCGATCGCGGTGCCCTCGGCGATACGGTCATTGGCGAGGGCACCAAGATCGACAACCTCGTGCAGATCGGCCACAACTGCCGCATTGGGCGGCGCTGTCTGATCGCGGGGACTTGCGGCATCGGGGGCAGCACGATTATCGGTGACCACGTCCTCGTAGGCGGCGGCTCTGGCACGGTGGGGCACCTGACCATCGGGACGGGTAGCGTGCTGTCGGCGCGGTGTCTCGTGACCAAGGACGTGCCGGCGGGGCAGCATGTTGCCGGGCAACCGGCGCAGGAATTGAGGGCGTGGCAGCGCGAGACGGCGATGCTGCGGCGACTGAGCAAAAGGGGACTAGAGTGACGGCTACGAGTGAAGCACCGGCGGCGCAGACAAGGGAACTGACGTCGATGCAGATCGGCGATATCCTCAAGACCCTGCCGCATCGCTACCCGTTCCTGATGATCGACCGGATCATCGAGGTCGACGGCGACGAGTCGGCGATCGGCATCAAGAATGTCAGCTTCAACGAGCCGATCTTCCAGGGGCACTTCCCGGGAGAGCCGGTGTTTCCCGGCGTGCTGATCATCGAAGGCATGGCCCAGACCGCCGGGGCCATCGCCATCGCCGCGGGCGCGGCCGCGGGCGTCGATCACATCGTGTACCTGCTGACCGTCGACAAGTGCAAATTCAGGAAACCGGCCCGCCCGGGCGACCGGATCGAGTACCACATCAAGAAGATGCGACGCCGCATGACCATGGGCTGGTACGAAGCGCGGGCCATCGTGGACGGAGTGGTGATCGCCGAGGCCGAAGTCGGTGCCATGGTGAGCCCCTCCGAAAAGTGAGCGCCTTTATTCATCCCACCGCCATCGTCGAAGACGGTGCGACACTTGCCGATGGCGTGAGGGTCGGTCCGTTCTGTCACGTCGGTCCCGAGGTTTCGCTCGCCTCCGGGGTAGAACTGCTGTCCCACGTCGTGGTGGCGGGGCAAACCAGCATCGGTGCCGACACCCGCATCTTCCCCTTTGCTTCGATCGGCCATCAGCCGCAGGACCTGAAGTATCGCGGCGAGGCCAGCAGCCTCGTGATCGGGGCGCGCTGCCAGATCCGGGAGAACGTGACCGTCAACCCCGGCACCGCGGGCGGCACGCTGGAGACCCGCATCGGCGACGACTGCCTGCTGATGAACTCGGCACATGTGGCGCACGACGTGGAGGTCGGCAACCACGTGGTGATCGCCTCCTATGTCGCCATCGCCGGCCACTGCAAGATCGGCGACTACGTCGCGTTCGGTGGCATGTGCGGCGTGCACCAGTTTGTCCGTATCGGGGCGCATGCCTTCATCGGTGCGCACTCAATGATCGATGCCGACGTCATCCCCTACGGCATGGCAGTTGGTAACCGCGCCAGGCTTGCCGGCTTGAACCTCGTCGGGCTCAAGCGGCGCAAGTTCGACCGCGAAGCCATCCACTCACTGCGCGCTGCCTACCGCATGATCTTCTCCTCCGAGGGCACGCTCAAGGAACGGGTCGAAGATGCAGCGTCGCTGTTCAGCGGCGAACCCATGGTGCAGGACGTGGTGAAGTTCATTACCGCAGCCAGCGACCGGCCGATCTGCCTCCCCGTCAACGTCCCGGCCGAAGACTGATGCCTCGCCGGCTCGCGGTCGTGGCCGGCGCCGGCGCCCTCGCTCCTCACGTGATCGAGGCGGCACTGGCCGCAGGCGACGCCGTGCGGGTGTTCGCCCTGACCCCGCAGGTGCTTTCGTCGGGTGTGGAGCAGCAACGGGTATCGATAGAGCACCCGGATGTGCTGTTTGCAGCCATCCGAAGCTTCGAGGCATCGCACCTGGTGCTCGCGGGCGCCGTGACGCTGACCGATGCCGATCGCAGCCGGCTGATGGTTGCGCTGGGTGCGAACGGACAGTCAGCCGGAGACGCAGCGTTGTCGCATCTGGCGGTGCGGCTGCAGCAATTGACGGCTGCAACCCTGATCGGGCCGCAGCAAGTTGCGCCCGAATTGCTCTGCGGGGAGGGGCAGTTGGCCGGTCCTGCCGCCACTGGACCCCAACTGGCCGCCGCCGGGCTCGCGCTCGTCGCTGCCAGACAGGTTGGTGCAATGGACCTTGGCCAGGCCGCCGTGGTCGCCGGAGCCAGGGTAGTGGCTGTCGAAGATGTGGCCGGTACCGACGACCTGCTTGCGCGCGTGGCCCGGTACCGGAGCGCCGGTCTGATCGGGGACGCACCGGACACGCCCCTTGTTCTCGCCAAAGCCTGCAAGCCACAACAGCCACTGTTCGTCGATCTCCCTGCAATCGGTCCTGACACGATAGCTGGGGCCAGCGCTGCGGGGATAAGTGTGATCGCAGTGGAGGCAGGCCGGACCCTGCTACTCGACCGGGATCGACTTCTGGCGGCGGCGAGCGAAGCGGGGATTGCCATCGTCGGGCTCGTGATCGATGCCTGATCGCCTGCGGCTGTTCGTGCTGGCCGGTGAGGCCTCCGGCGATCGGATCGGGGCAGACCTGGTGAGGCGCCTTCGTGCACGGATTGAGCTCAAGACCACCGGGGTGGGCGGTGCCGACCTGGCGGGCGAGGGCCTGGTGAGCATGTTTCCGATGTCCGACCTGTCCGTCATGGGCTGGTCGGATGTGCTGGTCCGGCTGCCATTGCTGCTCTGGCGGGCGAGGCAGGTGGCCGATGCGATTATCCGTCAGCAGCCGGACGTCGCGGTGCTGATCGACTCGCAGGTGTTCAGCCGGGTGGTGGCAGAGCGGGTCAGGAAGGCCGGATCGAGGGTACCAATGTTGCTCTACGTGGCGCCCGCCGTTTGGGTCTGGGCGCCCGAGCGGGCGGCAAAGCTGAAGCCGCTGTTCGACGAGGTGCTGGCCGTCCTGCCATTCGAGCCCAAAGTGATGGCCGAACTCGGTGGACCGCCGACCAGCTATGTCGGCCATCCCGCGCTGACCCGGCAGGCAATGCGGCAGGCGCTGCCGGATCGGGGGCCATTCCTGCTGCTGCCAGGAAGCCGGACGGGCGAGCTGAGACGCCATCTCGGGTTGATGCGAACGGCCGTGGAGGCACTCCGCGGCCACCCGAAGGTCAGTGGTTTCGTGCTGCCGACCTTAACCCACCTGCAAGATCGGCTGGTCGCAGAGGTTGCCGACTGGCCGGCGCCGGTCGAAGTTGTGGCTGGAGCGACGCGGGACGCGGCGGTTGTCGGGGCGGTCGGTGCCTTGGCGGTCAGCGGCACGGTGACGCTGGAACTGGCGATGGCCGGCGTGCCCATGGTGGTGACCTATGTCGGCGACCGGGGGCAGGCGAAGCGCTACGCCCGGCTCGAGCGGCCGCCGATGGTTGGGCTGCCGAACATCGTCGCCGGGCGTGAGGTGGTGCCGGAGCTGCTGTTTCCGGGCGAGATCGACTTCGCCCGCGTGCCGCCGGTACTGCGCAGCCTGCTTGACGACGACGTTGCCGCCGCTGCGCAACTCGCGGCGTTCCGCGAGGTCCGGGCCCTGATGCAAGAAGGGGCGCCGGAGGCGCCCCTGGTCGATCCCGCCGAGCGGGTGCTTGCCGCAGCAGCTCAGTCGCGGCTGCTGATCGGCTCGTAGTCGCGAACCGGAGCGCCGTTGTAGAGCTGGCGCGGACGGCCGATCTTCTTCTGCGGATCGCCGATCATTTCCTTCCACTGAGCGATCCAGCCGACGGTGCGACTGAGGGCGAAGATGGCGGTGAACATCGAGGTCGGGAAGCCGATCGCGTCGAGGATGATGCCCGAATAGAAGTCGACGTTCGGGTAGAGCTTGCGGTCGATGAAGTACTGATCGGAGAGTGCAATGCGCTCGAGTTCCTTGGCGACCTGCAGGGTGGGAGACAGGTTCTCCGCACCGAGCTGCGCCAGCACCTCGTTGGCGGCCTGCTGCATCACCTTGGCGCGCGGATCGTAGTTCTTGTAGACCCGGTGGCCAAAACCCATCAGCCGGACGCCGGAGGTCTTGTCCTTGGCCTTGGCGATGAACTCGGGGATGCGATCGACAGTGCCGATTTCCTTCAGCATGTTGAGCGCCGCCTCGTTGGCGCCGCCATGGGCAGGGCCCCAGAGGCAGGCGACGCCCGCTGCGATACAGGCGAACGGGTTTGCGTCGGACGAGCCGGCGAGCCGGACCGTGGAGGTCGAGGCGTTCTGCTCATGGTCGGCATGGAGCGTGAAGATCAGGTCCATCGCACGGGCGACGACCGGGTTCACGACAAAGTCCTCGGCCGGCACCGAAAAGCACATGCGGAGGAAGTTCGACGCGTAGTCGAGGTCGTTGCGCGGGTACACGAAGGGCTGGCCCACCGAATACTTGTAGGCCATGGCGACGATGGTCGGGACCTTGGCAATCATCCGGATCGAGGCGATCTCGCGCTGCATCGGGTCGTTGATGTCGGTCGAGTCGTGATAAAACGCCGCCATCGCGCCGATGACGCCGCAGACGATGGCCATCGGATGCGCGTCGCGGCGGAAGCCGCGGTAGAAGTAGTGCATCTGCTCGTGGACCATGGTGTGCTTGGTCACCCGGTCGGAAAAGTCGGCCAGCTGTGCCTTGTTCGGCAGTTCGCCGTAGAGCAGCAGATAGCAGACCTCGAGGTAGTTCGACTTTTCGGCCAGCTGCTCGATCGGGTAGCCGCGATACATCAGCTCGCCCTTGTCGCCATCGATATAGGTGATGGCGCTGTCGGTGGCGGCGGTCGAGGTGAACCCCGGATCGTAGGTGAACATGCCCGTCTTGGCGTACAAGGATCGGATGTCGATGACATCGGGACCGACGGAGCCAGAGAGCACCGGGAACTCGAAGGTCTGGTCCCCGATGGTGAGTTTGGCGACGGTGTCGGTCATTAGGCTCTCCTTTGTGGCCACGGGCCCGCAGGAAGAAGGCGGGTCGGCCAGAACGTCAAAAAGGGCAGGTTCGCTTGGCGTAACGTATCTATCCCGGGTCTGCAACAGGAGGGTGAATACCCCTGACCTAATTGGGTTTCCTGATCGTTATGGGTTTGCCTGATCCTCAAGCCGCGCCAGCGTTTCGTCGCGGCCGATGAGGACCATGACCTCGAAAATCCCGGGCGAGATGGTGCGCCCGGTCAGCGCGGCGCGCAAGGGTTGCGCCACCTTGCCGAGCTTCAGCCCCCTGGCTTCCGCGAAGCTGCGTGCGGCCGCATCGATCGCCGGAACGGTCCACTCGTCGATTGTGCGCAGCACCTCGGCAAAGGCCCCGACATTGGCCTTTGCTTCGGGCGTGAGTTGTGCGGCCGCGGCCGCATCGATGGCCAGTGGCCGCACGGCGTAGATGAACTGGGCTAGGTCGATGAGTTCGAGCACCGTCTTGGCGCGGGGCTGCAACTCGGGCAGGGCGATGAGCGCGGTCTCGCGGTTGGCCCTGAGGCCATCGGCGTCGGTCTGGCGGCCGACTTCCTGAGCCGTCTCCAGCATCACGTCATAGAGACGCTGCGGGGTGGCCTCGCGGATGTAGTGGCCGTTGATGCTCTCGAGCTTGACGAAGTCGAAGCGTGCCGCGCCCTTGTTGAGCGCATCAAGACTGAACCACTCGACCATCTGCTCGGTCGAGAAGATCTCGTCGTCGCCATGGCTCCAGCCGAGGCGGGCCAGGTAGTTGCGGAGGGCTTCCGGCAGGTAGCCCATCTGCCGGTAGGACTCGACACCGAGGGCGCCGTGTCGCTTGGACAGCTTTGCTCCGTCCGGGCCGTGAATGAGCGGGATATGGCTCATCTCAGGCACGAACCAGCCCATGGAGTTGTAGATGACGATCTGCCGGGCCGCATTGGTCAGGTGGTCGTCGCCCCGGATGATGTGGGTGACGCCCATGTCGTGATCGTCGACCACCACGGCCAGCATGTAGGTCGGCGTGCCGTCCGAGCGCAGGATGATGAAGTCGTCTAGGTTCTCGGCCTTGAACACCACTTCGCCCTGCACGTGGTCATGCACCCGGATCTCGCCGGACGGTGGGGCCTTGATGCGGATGACCGGGGCCACGCCGGCCGGTGCCTCGGACGGGTCACGGTCGCGCCAGTAGCCGTTGTAGCGCGGCGGCTGACCGTTGGCGCGAGCGGTCTCGCGCATCTCGGCGAGTTCCTCGGGCGAGCAGTAGCAGTGATAGGCCTGGCCCCGGGCCAGCAACTCGTTGGCCACCTCGGCATGCCGCGCAGCGCGAGAAAACTGCATAAACGGCTCGCCATCCCAGTCCAGCCCCAGCCATTTCAGGCCGTCGAAGATGGCTTGCACGGCTCCATCGGTCGAGCGTTCGCGGTCCGTGTCCTCGATGCGCAGCAGCATCTTGCCGCCGGTGTGGCGCGAAAAGGCCCAGTTGAACAGGGCCGTACGAGCCCCCCCGATGTGCAGGTAGCCGGTGGGCGAGGGGGCGAAGCGGGTGACGACGGGTGTAGCCATGGACCTTCGTGAAACTCCGTGTTGCGCGGGTGTGTAAGCGGGTGAAAGCCTGAGCGCAAGCGGCCCGCTGGTGACGGGCCGGGTGCCTCGTGTAGCATGGCTGCGGCTTGGGGGAACAAGTGGCGCAGCCGGGGGACATCGCACTCGCCGATCGTCAGGATCTGTCGGAGTCGGCAGCGGCCAGACAGGCGTTGCCGCTGGCCTGGCAGCCGCCGCGCCGGGGCGGGCTGCTGGCCGGCGCGCGGCTGGCCCTGCTCGATGCGGTTGAGCACCGGCGCCTGTTCCTGCTGCTGCCTTACGCCATGATCGCCGGTCTTGTCGTGGCCTTCAGCCTGCCGGCGGAGCCTTCTCCGTTGCTGCTCGGTGGCGGTGGGGCGGCCGCAGCCGTGGCACTGATCGGCAGCCGGAAGTCCCTGGGCTGGAACAGGGCGGCAGGGTTGGCGGCAACCTTCTGGATCGGCTTCAGCCTGCTCGGCATACACGGGGCGCTGTCCGGCACCCAGATGCTGGCGCGGCCCGCCTATGGCACCTATGAAGCACGCGTCGACCAGGTGCTGAGCGCCAACGCCGATGGAGTGCGGGCAATTGCTTCGGGGATCGTACCGATCGATGGAGCGCGGGCGCTGCCGGTGCAGCGGGCTCGGCTGGTGATCGAAGGGGTGCCCGACCTGGCGCCCGGTGACGTGATCCGCTCGCGGGTGCGCTTCTACCCCGTACCCGGGCCGGTGGTGCCGAGCGGCTTCGACACGCAGTTTCACGCCTACTTCGATGGCATCGGCGCCTACGGCAACACCATCGGGACAGCCGAGCGGATCGCAAGCGGAGACTCGGCGGCCCTCGAACGGATCGTCGACGCCATCCGCCGATCGATCGCCGCGAAGGTCGATGCGGTGCTGCCACAGCCATCGGCCGGGGTGGCAAGGGCGCTGATTACGGGCGACCAGAGCGCGGTGACGGAGGAGTCCCGCGAGATGATGGCGACTGCCGGCCTGGCGCACGTCTTGTCCGTATCGGGCCTGCATCTGACGCTGGTGGCGATGCTGGTGATGGCGACGCTGCGCGGCGGCCTGGCGCTGGCCGGCGGCATCGACCGGTTCGTGTCGGTGAAACGGGTCGCAGCCGTCGGCGCTATCCTTGCGGCGCTTGGCTACTTCGCCATCTCCGGCGGTAACGTCGCGGCGCAGCGCGCGACCCTGATGATCCTGCTGGTGCTGGGCGCGGTGGTGGCCGGGCGGCGGGCGCTCACCATGCGGAACGTCGCGATCGCTGCATTGCTGATCATCGTAGTCGATCCGGCGAGCGTGTTCCGCCCGAGCTTTCAGCTTAGCTTTGCCGCCGTGGTGGCGTTGATCGGCGCGTGGGAGATGTTCCGGCCCGGCGAAGGTCGCGAACGGGGCGCGGTCGGCAAGGTGGTGGCCTATTTCGGCGGTGGCGCGCTCACGAGCGTGGTGGCGGGCGCAGCCACGTTGCTGTTCTCCATCTACCACTTCCAGCAGACAGCCCCGCTCAGCGTGGTTGGCAACCTGATGTCGCTGGTGCTGATCGGCTTCGTGATGATGCCGGCGGCGCTTGCCGCGACGGTATTGATGCCGCTCGGTCTCGAGGCGCCGTTCCTGCTGGTCATGGGTTGGTCCATCGACGTGATGATCTGGGTCGCCACTATGGTGGCGGGATGGAGCGCGGGGATAAGTGCCAGTCCGCTGCTGCTGCCGGTCGCGCTACTGCTGGGGCTGCTGGCCCTGGCGTGGTTCACCTTGCTGACGAGTTGGCACCGGCTGATTGCGCCGCTGCTGCTGGTGCCCGCGGTGTGGCTGCTGGCGCTCGACAGGCCGCCCGATGTGCTCGTGTCCGACACGACGCAGGCCATCGCCATGCGGGGGGAGGATGGTTTGGCGCTGGTCGCCGGCAAGCCGGACAGCTTTGCCGTGAAGGTCTGGCGCGAGACCTACGCCGAGCCGCTGGCTCCGGTGCCGTTGCTGCGCTGCGACAGCATTGGCTGCTTCGGCCACAGTGCCGCGGGGTTCAGCCTCGCGATTGCGACGGACCCGGCAGCGTTCCACGAGGAATGCGGTTTGGCTGACCTGATGATCCTGCGACGACCGGCGCCACAGACCTGCGGTGGCAGCCTCGTGATCGACGCCGATGCGCTGGAGCGCGGCGGCATTCACTGGCTGCGGTGGAATCCTTCCGCCGGTAACTTCGAGGTTCGGGCTGCGGTGCCGCCGGGGGACCGACCGTGGCGGGTGCCGCACTGAGGTGCCGCAATCCCGCCCAGATCATGGTTAACCGGCGTTAACTCACGGCTTGAAGAACGGCTCGGGCAGGCCGGGCACGTCGAGCTCGATGGCGAAGACGCCACCGGCCGTGGGCTGATCGATCTCTTCCTGCGGTGTGAAACCTTCGCGGGCCGTGGTCAGGAACAGCGTCTTCATGCCCTTGCCACCAAAGGCCGGGCAGGAGACGCGGGTGACGCCGCCGGGCACCGTGACAGTCTTGTCGAGCTTGCCATCGGGTGAGATGCGGATGGCCTTGCCGGCGCCCCAGCGGGCGTTCCAGACGAATCCTTCGCTATCGACCACCGAGCCATCGGCGCCGCCTGGGCCTTCCATGGTGAAGAAGTCTTCCCACTCGCCGATCGGCATGCCCGTCTCGGGATCAAGGGTGCATTTGACGATCATCTTGCCCGAGTCGGTGAAGTAGGCGGTTCGCCCGTCGGGGGAGAAGCAGATCGAGTTGGGGATACGGATTCCCGAGATGATCTTGTTGAGCACGCCGTGGCGATAGTGCCAGACAGCGCCGACACCCATTTCGGCGCGGCGGCCCATGGTGCCGATCCAGAAGCCACCGGCGCGATCAACGCGGCTGTCATTGGTGCGGTTGCCGGGAACGTCGGCCTCGACCGCGAGCATCGGGGTGTGGCTGTCGTCGCGGAAGTCGTAGCGCATCAGCATGCCCGACTGGGTGACGGCGAGCGTGTGCTCGTCGATGACGCCAGCGGCGCTCACCGTATCCTTGAAGGTGATGCGGTCGACGATGTGGCCGTCGGCGTTGGCGCTGAGCAGCGTCTTGTTGAGGATGTCGAACCAGAACAGGCGGCCGAGCAGGGGATGCCAGAACGGGCCCTCGCCCAGTTCGCAGCGGCTGTCGACGAAGAGTTCGGCCTGGAGTTTCATCGCGGTGTTCCCTGATCGTACGCAGTGACGGCGGCTTGCGCCTTTGCGGCGACGTCGGTGGCCGACATGCCGGGCTTGTAGATGTAGGTGCCGAGCCCAAACCCGGCGCAGCCGGCGGCAAAGTACTCGGCGAAATTGTCCGGATTGGCGCCGCCGACCGCGTAGAGCGGGATCGACGGCGGCAGCACCGCCTTCATCGCCTTGATGCCCTTGGGGCCGAGCACTTCGGCCGGGAAGAACTTCAGGCCCGTGGCACCCGAGCGGATGGCGGTGAAGGCGTCCGTGGGGGAGAAGACGCCGGGGTACGACGTCATGCCCAATTCGATGGTGGCACCGATCACGGCCGGATTGGTGTCGGGTGAGACGACGAAGCGGCCTCCGGCCTCGGCGACCCGCTCGACGTCGGCGCGGCTGAGCACGGTGCCAGCGCCGATCAGGGCGCGGCCGTCGAAGGCTTTCGCGGCGTCCGCGATGGACCGGAAGGCGTCGGGTGAATTGAGCGGCACCTCGATCATGGAGATGCCGGCGGCAACCAGGGCCTCGCAGACGTCAAGGGTCTCGGGTGGGGTGATGCCACGCAGGATGGCGATGATGTGGCGGTGGTCCATGTGACTATCCTTGGCGCGCGGCCTTGAGGCCGGCGAGGGTGGCGTCGGTGGCATCGACGATGCGGGACTTGGCCCCGAGCTTTTCCAGCGCGCCCTGGTAGAGGCTGCAGAGGCCGACGCTGCCGATCAGCGGGATTTCGGCCGAACCGATCCAGTCGCGCTGGCCGCCGATCTCTGCGCCAATGAGCAGGCCCGAGAGGAAGCCGGCGCACCAGGCGGGCGAGCGGCCCGAGAGCAGGGCGCCAGCGCGAACCTTGAACAGCGTGGCGGTGAGGCGTTCGGGCTTGTCGAGGCCGAGGGCGAGGCCGGCGTCGAAGCCGATATCGCGTTCCTCGCCCTCGAGCTCGCCGTTGAACGAGTGGCGGAGCACGGAATGGACGCGGAGGAGCTCGAAGATTTCGCCGGTCATGGCGGATGAGAACCGGCTCAGTGTCGTGCCGTCCAGCATCGCCCACTTGGAGTGGGTGCCGGGCATGATGACGAGGCCGGAGAAGCCGGGAATAAGGGCAGAGAGGCCGAGGAGCTGGGTTTCCTCGCCCCGCATCACGTCCTCGGCGCCGACATCGCGCTGGCAGACGCCGGGGAGGATGGCGGGGGCGAACTGATTGCCCGGCATCTCGGGGGACACGGCGCCACGCGACAGGGTACGGAGGTCGGCGGGGGCGTCGAGATACGGGGCTTCGAGCCAGCCCTGCCGAGCCCCGGCCATGCCGCAGATGAGGACATCGACGGGCTCGTGGACCTCGGTGAGGAGGCCGGTGAGGACGGACGGGTACTGCTCGCGGCTGAGCCGGCTCATGCCGTCGGGGGAGGAGCGCGAGAACTGGATCTCGCCCGCCGCATCGATGCCCCAGGCGCGCAGGTTGGAGGTGCCCCAATCGACGGCCACCCATTCGACGGCTGATGCCAAGTCACGTCCTCCCCAGACTGTCGCTTCCGACGTGAGGACGAATGCCCGGCGACCGGTCCGCTGTCAAAAGAAAAAGGGCCGGCGGGGCGGCCGGCCCAAGTGAGGCAGAAAGCTGACGTATGGAGTTCAGTACTTGCGGAGCAGGCCGACGAGGCGGCCCTGCACCTTCACCCGGTCGGGCGGGAAGATGCGGGTTTCGTAGGCCGGGTTGGCGGCTTCGAGCGCGATGGAATTACCTTTGCGGCGAAGGCGCTTGAGGGTGGCCTCTTCGTCGTCGACGAGAGCGACGACGATTTCGCCGGTCGAGGCGGCGTCCTGTTTCTTGATGAGCACGGTGTCGCCATCGAAGATGCCGGCATCGATCATCGAGTCACCGCGCACTTCAAGCGCGTAGTGCTCACCTGGCCCGAGCATTTCGGGCGGCACCATGATGGTGTGGCTGTGGGTCTGGATCGCCTCGATCGGCGTACCGGCCGCGATGCGGCCCATCACCGGGATGGAGACGACCTGCATAGCCGATACCGGTGCAGGGGAATTGGTGCGGGAGGGCGGTGTAGCGACGCGGCCGAGATTGCCTTCGATCACCGACGGCTCGAAGCGTGTCTTGCGGCCGCCGAGCGAGGGGTTCATCGAATCGGGCAGCTTGATCACCTCGAGCGCCCGGGCCCGGTTGGGCAGGCGGCGGATGAAGCCACGTTCCTCGAGTGCCGTGATCAGGCGATGGATACCCGACTTGGAGCGCAGATCGAGCGCGTCCTTCATTTCGTCGAAGGAGGGCGGAATGCCCGATTCCTTCATCCGCTCATGGATGAACATGAGCAATTCGTGTTGCTTGCGCGTCAGCATGGCCACCCCAGGAATAGAATCGGAACAAAGGCTGAACGATGTTGTATCCGTTCCAGTTATGTTCTGCAACACTTCGGTAAATATGCGGTTAGCGCGCGCCGAAACCCCCGCCAGCGTAGGCCGCCTCGGGTTGGTGGGCAGTGAAGCGGGCCGGCGAGGCTTGCGCCCCGACGCGGTTAGTCCGCGATAGATATGAGGCTCTCGCCTCGCCGGCCGATTGGGGTTTTGGGCGTATGTTGCCGAGGCTCGGGAGCATCCCGTGCCGCATCGCGAAAAGCGCGGGTGGCCTGGCAACCCGGGCGACCCGGCATTGCCCACCTTCCCCGGCCGCGTATGTGCGCAGCCTTGCCTCCCTGGGGCGCTCCACATCGAGCACTCCGTGCGTTGCTAGCGGCTTGGCCAGCGAACTGGCCCATGCCGAGGTACTTTCGGCCTAGCCCGGAACGACTCCCGAGCCACCCAACCTACCCCGCACCAACCACTCGTCATGATCTCGCTTCGGTGCGCGGGACGGGGGGAGTCTCCCACGTTCAGGATTCGCGGGGATAAGTTGGTAAGTGGCGGTAGGATTTCAGGTTTTCCGCAACGCTGTCATCCCTGCGAAAGCAGGGACCCACCCTACCGCCAGCGCGGATTTCGAGTTCGGTCCCTGCTTTCGCAGGGATGACACGTTGGGGGCTGTCGAGACGTTCTCGATTCGCTCAGGATGGGCCCCGGCCTTCGCCGGGGTGACAGTGACTGTTGGGAGAGTGGAGAACCCGGGGATCGTAGCCCTCCGGGTCCCGTTTTCCTGAACCGAGTCTGAACGTATCCCTAACGTCGCGTTCAATCCCGTGCGGCTAATGTTTTGTTAACCATACGGGGACGGGACAATGGCTCAGTTGATCGACATTCTCGACGCAGTGGTCTTCCTCACGCCGGTCGCCTTCGCGGCGGCATTGGCGCTGAAGTTTGCCGTGGGGCTCGCCGCGGCCCGCTGAGGCTCATCCCCAGTTGAGGGGAATGACCTCGACGATTTCGCCGGGCGGGGCGCCGGGGTCGTCTTCGGGCTGGACGATCAGCGCGTCCGCCAAAGCGAGCGAGCTCGAGTGGCCGCTGTCGGTCTCGAAAATTGGCATCACTTGCAGGAAGCCGATCTCATTGCGGCTGAGGTTGCCGCGCATGTAGTGGCGGCGCGGGCCGTTCGGGGGCAGGGCGGCAAGGGTGGGGACACCGATGCGCGGCCACAGCGGGTCGGGATGCCCGAGCAGGGCCCGGAGCACCGGCTTCAGGATCACCGTGGCGGTGACGTGGGCCGAGACCGGATTGCCGGGGAGGCCGAACACCAGGGTGTTGCCACGGGTACCGAACATCAGCGGCTTGCCGGGCCGCATCCGCAGCTTCCAGAAATCGACCTCGACGCCGAGGTCCTTCAGTACCTCCTGGACATAGTCGCGGTCACCGACGCTGGCGCCGCCGGTGGTGATGAGGATGTCGATGCCGGCGTCGAAGGCTTCGAGCAGCCTGGCATCGAGCTTCGGCTTGTGGTCGGGGACGATGCCGAGGTCGATGATGCTCTCCGCATAGGGGGCGAGCAGCGCGCTGAGGCCGAAACTGTTGGAGGCGACGATCTGGTCGGGCCCGAGCGGCGTGCCGGGCGGCACGAGCTCGTCGCCCGTCGCGAGGATGGCGATGCGCGGGCGTTTCGTGACGGTCAGCGTCGGCTGGTTGGCTCCGGCCGCTAGGCTCAGCATCTGCGGGGTGAGCGCCGTGCCGGGGGGCAGCAGTTCGGCGCCGCGGCGGAAGTCGAAACCCTGCTTGCGAAGGTTCTGGCCGGGTCGCACCGCCTTGGCGAAACCGATCTGGTTACCGTTGGCCGTTGCCTCTTCTTGCATGATGACGGCATCGGCCCCGATGGGCATGGGAGCGCCGGTGAAGATGCGGACGCACTGGCCGGGTTGCATCATGCCGATGAAGCGCGCGCCGGCCTGCGCGGTGCCCGCGAGCTTCAGCGCCTTGCCGGGAGCCACTTCTGCGGCCCGGACGGCATAGCCATCCATGGCGCTCGAATCGAAGGGCGGCTGGTTGTGGCTGGAGGTGAGGGGTTTTGCCAGCACGCGGCCGTTGGCAGCGCTGAGCCCCACGGTTTCGCTGCCGAGCTTCGGGAGCTTGCGGATGATGCGGGCGATGGCTTCGTCGACGGGCATCATCGCGAAAAATCTCCGGACTTGCCGCCCGATTTCTGCTCGAGCTGGATGGCGAGCACCCGCATGGCGCGGTCGTGCGACTTTGCCATGTCGTAAAGGGTGAGCGCAGCGACGGAAGCCGCTGTCATTGCTTCCATTTCGACGCCCGTCTGGGCCGTGGTTTCGGCCGTGGCGGTGACCAGCAGGGTGTCGGCGTCGCGGGTGATCTCCACCTCCACCTTGGTCAGCGGAATGGGGTGGCAGAGCGGAATCAGCTCGGCCGTCTTCTTGGCCGCCATGATGCCGGCGATGCGGGCGACGGCAAGGGCGTCGCCCTTCTTGAGCTCGCCACCCATGATGAGATCGAGCGTCTCGGGCAGCGCCTCGAGCCGGGCGGTGGCGACGGCACGGCGGCGGGTGGTCGCCTTGTCGCCGATATCGACGATGTGCGCCTCGCCCGCCTGGTTGAGGTGGGTGAGGGCCATCAGCCGTTGAGCAGCTTGATCGTGGCGGCGGTGACGTCGTGCTGCCGCATCAGGCTTTCGCCGACGAGGAAAGTCCCGATATTGGCGTCGGCATCGAGCTTGCGGACATCGTCGTGGGTGGTGATGCCGCTCTCGGACACGAGATGCACGCCGGATGGGACGCCGCCGGCGAGGTTGACCGAGGTCGAAAGCGTCGTCTCGAAGGTGCGCAGGTTGCGGTTGTTGATGCCGATGAACTCGGCATTGAGGCCAAGGGCACGGTCGAGCTCGATCTGGTCGTGCACCTCCACCAGCGCATCCATGCGCCACTCCTCGGCGGCATCGAGCAGGTAGCGGGCCACGTCGTCGCCGACGGCGGCGAGAATGATGAGGATGCAGTCGGCGCCCCACGAGCGGGCTTCGGCAACCTGGTAGGTCTCGAACAGGAAATCCTTGCGGAGCACCGGCAGGCTGGTGGCGGCGCGGGCTTCGATCAGGTAGCTCGGCGCACCCTGGAAGCTCGGGCGGTCGGTGAGGACCGACAGGCAGCTGGCGCCGCCCAGCTCGTAGGCGCGGGCAAGTTCGGCCGGGTTGAAGTCGGGGCGGATGAGGCCCTTCGATGGGCTCGCCTTCTTCACTTCGGCGATGAGCGCGTACTTGTTCTCGGCGCGCTTCTTCTTCAGCGCCGAGAGGAAGCGGCGGACCGGCGGCGCGTCGTGCGCGGCGGCGACCACCTCGTTCCACGGGCGCAGGGTTTTTGCGGCCGCGATCTCTTCGCGCTTGTAGGTTTCGATCTGGGAGAGGATGTCGGACATAATCAGCTGTTCGATACGGCGATGAGGGCGTCGAGCTTGGCTCTGGCACGGCCAGAGTCGATGCTGTCGGCGGCGAGTGCCACCCCGGCCTTGAGGTCGGGCGCCTTGTCGGCGACCACGAGGGCGGCGGCGGTGTTGTAGAGGACGATGTCGCGATAGGCGTCGCGCTGGCCATCGAACAGGGCGCGCATGCGACCGGCATTGTAGGCCGGATCGGCGCCCTTGAGATCGGCGAGGCTGGCCCGCGGCAGGCCTGCATCCTCGGGGTCGAGGCTGAAGCTGCGCAGGTCGCCATTCTTGATCTGGGCCACGAAGCTGGTGCCGGTGGTCGAGAGCTCGTCGAGATTGTCGGCGCCGTGCACGACCCAGGCCGAAACGGCGCGGTTGGCGAGAAGCGCCGCGGCGACCGGCTCGACCCAGCGCTGGTCGTAGACGCCGAGCATGTAGCGGCGGGCGCCGGCCGGGTTCGACTGAGGGCCGAGGAGGTTGAAGAGGGTGCGGGTGCCCATTTCGACGCGTGACGGGCCGACATGCTTCATCGCCGGGTGGTGGGCCGGGGCGAACATGAAGCCGATGCCGGCCTCGGCGACGCACTGGGAAATCTTCTCGGGCGCGAGGTCGAGCTTGATGCCAAGCGCGGTGAGGACATCGGAGGCGCCGGATTTGCTGCTCAGCGCGCGGTTGCCGTGCTTGGCCACCGGCACGCCCGAGGCGGCGGTGACGAAGGCGGAGGCGGTGGAGATGTTCAGCGTCTCGGCGCCATCGCCGCCGGTGCCGACGATGTCGATGGTGTTCTCGGGCTCGGCGACCTGAACCTGCACCATCTTTTCGCGCAGGATCGAGACGGCGGCGGCGATTTCGCCGACGGTCTCGCCCTTGACGCGCATGCCCATGAGGAAGGCGCCGATCTGGCTGGGCGTGGCGTTGCCCTCCATGATGGTGGTCATGACGGCGCGCATTTCCTCGCCGGTGAGGTCCTGGCGGGAGGCGATCTTGTTGAGCGCGGCCTTGATGTCCATCACGCGGCCTGCTTCAGGTTGAAGTCGCGAGCGAGGTTGAGGAAGTTCTGGAGGATCGCGTGGCCGTTCTCGGACGCGATGCTCTCGGGGTGGAACTGCACGCCGTGGCTCGGATACTGCCGGTGCTGCATGCCCATGATCAGGCCATCATCGGTGGAGGCGGTGACTTCGAGGCTCGACGGCAGGGTCTCGGGCTTGACGATCAGCGAGTGGTAGCGGGTCGCGAGGAAGCCGGAGTTGAGGCCACGGAACAGGCCCTTGCCGGTGTGGTTGATGGCCGAGGTCTTGCCGTGCATCAGGTGCGGCGCGCGGATGACGTCGCCGCCGAAGGCCTGGCCCATGGCCTGGTGGCCGAGGCAGACGCCGAGGATCGGGGTCGTCGAGGCAAAGCGTGCGATCAGCGGCAGGCAGATGCCGGCGGTGTCGGGCGTCGCCGGGCCGGGGGAGAGCACGATGGCTTCGGGAGCGAGGGCCGCAATCTCGTCGAGCGTAATCTTGTCGTTGCGCCAGACCTCGGAATGCGCCCCAAGCTCGCCCAGGAAATGGACGAGGTTGTAGGTGAAGCTGTCGTAGTTATCGATGACCAGAAGATTCATTGTATCCAACTTCCCCTCACCCGCCTTCGCTTCGCTCGGCACCCTCTCGCCGGAGGGGAGAGGGGAAGCGGTGTCACCCGCCCTGCCAACCTCGTCCCCTCTCCCCTCCGGGGAGAGGGTCAGGGTGAGGGGCAGTCGCAACGCTATTGTCCCACCCGTGCCTCGCCAGCATAGCGTAGAGCTTCTTCGGCTGCGCTGAAAAGGGCGCGGGCCTTGTTTTCGCATTCGAGCTGTTCGAGCTCGGGCTTTGAGTCCGCGACGATACCGGCGCCCGACTGTACGTAGATCCTGCCGTCGGAGACGATGGCGGTGCGGAGGATGATGCAGGTGTCCATGGTGCCGTCGGCGCCGAAATAGCCCACGCAGCCGCCATAGATGCCGCGGCGGGTCTTTTCGAGTTCGTCGATGATCTCCATGGCGCGCACCTTGGGAGCGCCGGAGACGGTGCCGGCCGGAAAGCCGGCGGAGAGCGCGTCGACGAAGTCGTGCTTGGGGTCGAGCACGCCGACGACGTTCGAGACGATGTGCATGACGTGCGAATAGTATTCGAGGAAGAACTTGTCGGTGACCTTCACCGAGCCAATTTCGGCGACGCGGCCGACATCGTTGCGGCCCAGGTCGAGCAGCATCAGGTGCTCGGCGAGTTCCTTGGGGTCGCTCAGCAGTTCGTCGGCCAGTTCCTTGTCGCGTGTCGGGGTCGAGCCGCGCTTGCGGGTGCCGGCGATGGGACGGATGGTGACCTTGCCGTCCTGCACCTTGACCAGGATTTCCGGGCTGGAGCCGGCGATCTGGAACTTCCCGAAATCGAGGAAGTACATGTAGGGCGAGGGGTTGGTGCGGCGCAGCGCGCGGTAGAGCGCCGTCGGCGGCAGGTCGAAATCGGCGGAAAAGCGCTGCGACAGCACCACCTGGAAGATGTCGCCGGCGCGGATGTATTCCTTCGCGTCCTCGACCATGCGCGCGTATTCGGTGGGCGTGGTGTTGGACTTGACCGCGATGCTGTCGAGCTTCGGCGCGGTGGCGGTGTAGGGCAGGGTGCGGCCGAGGCGGGCGACCGCGTCGTCGATGCGGCCCTGTGCCGTTTCCCACGCCTGGCGGGCGTTGACGCCCTCGCGCACGTAGATCGGCGCGGTGAGGTAGAGCTCGTCCTTCACGGTGTCGAACACGGCGAGCACGGTGGGGCGCATCAGCACGGATTCGGGGAAGCCGAGCAGGTCGTCGTGGCGGTCGGGCAGCACTTCCATCTGCCGCACCATGTCGTAGCCGAGGTAGCCGTAGATGCCGGCAGCAGTGGACGGCAGGCCCGGCGGGACTTCGGCCTGGCTCTCGGCGACGAGGGCGCGCAGGGCGTCGAGCGGGTGGTCGTCGACGGTGGTGAAGGCGTCGGGGGTGAGGCCGGCGTTGCGGTTGATGCTGGCCTTGCCGCCTTCGACCTTGAGGATGATGTCGGGATCAAAGCCGATCATCGAGTAGCGGCCGCGGATGGCGCCATCCTGAACCGACTCGAGCAGGAAGGTGTTCTGCCGCCCGTCGGCCAGCTTCAGGTAGGCGCCGATCGGGGTCTCCAGGTCGGCAACGACGCGGCGGAACACGATCTGCGCCCGGCCCGCGTCGTAGGCCGCGGCAAAGCGGCTGAACTGGTCTGCCGCCATCACTGCGCCGTGGAATTCAGGCTGAGCAGGTTCATGAGGACCTGCTGGTTGATCTTGAGGTCGCTGACGTCGAGCAGGCCGCGCTGGAAGTCCGCGTCGAGACCGTCGGTGATCGAGTTGGCGACGAACTGCTCGATCGCCGGGGTCGCGGCGTTGGCTTCGGCCGGAGTGACCTCGATCACCTGGAACACCACCTGATCGCCGTCGCCGTTCACCGCTGCACCGAAATGGCCCGGGCCGCCAGCGAAGATGGCCTCGGCTACCGTAGCGTTCAACACCGGGGTGCCGTCGCCATCGCGGCCGATTGGCAGGCTGGGCACCGGAAACTGGTTGAGCTCGGCCGCCGCGTCCACCAGCGACATGCCGGCGCGCATCTTGTCGAGCGTGATGGCGACTTCGGTGGTCAGAGCCTCCGCGGTCTTCTCGGCCGTCCAGGCGGCGACCAGCTCGTCGCGCACTTCGTCCAGCGTCTGGTCGCGGGCGGCTTCGATCGACTTCAGGTCGAACCAGACATTGCGGTTGGACCCCAGCGTTACCGCCGGCGTCAGCGAGCCCTGCTCGGCCCGGAACACCGCGGTGGCGACGCTGGAGCGGGCATCGGCCGGTACATCGGTGCTGTCGGCGAGTTCGGCGCCGCCCTCGGTGATCGTCACGGTGGCGACGGTCAGGCCGAAGCGCTCGGCGATCTCGGGCAGCTGCTTGAACGCGGCGCGCAGTTCCTCGATCTGGTCGAGCAGGTCGACGATCTCGCCACGAGCGATGTCGGTCCCAAGCTTGAGGGTGATGTCCTCTCGGGCCTCCTCGAGGGTGACCTGGTACGTCGGCTGGATCTCGGAAACGAAGACGGCGCGCTTGGTGCCACCGATGCCGTCGATGATGGCGAAGGCATCGGTGCTGGCGAGCTCGAACGCCGCCGTGGCAAGCGATGCGTCGGTAACCTCACTCCGGGCCCGTACGCCCAGGTCCGACGGGGTGACGCCAGCGGCGGTGACGAGCTGGCTGACCGGCGTGCCGGCGGCCAGGCCGTCGGTGAAGGCCTTCTCGAGTTCCGGCGTCGACAGGGCAACCTGCTGGATGGCGCGCCGCTCCGGCGTGACCAGGCTGTCCTTGGTGCGCTCGTATTCGGCAGCGATCTGGTCTTCGGGAATGGTCTTGGTGGCCGCCAGCGTTTCGGGCGTCAGCACCAGCACATCGATGGTCCTGGTCTCGCGGGTCCGGAACTCCGCCTGGCGGGTCGCGAGGTAGGCGGCGAGTTCTTCTTCGGTGGGATCGGCAACCGAGGGGATAGATGTGGCGTTGAGGACGAAGTAGTCGACGGTGCGCCTGTCCCCGACGTAGCGGGAGACCAGTTCGAGCGCCGCCTCGGGGGTCGGCGACGTCCCCGTCAGGCCGGCCAGCAACTGCTGGCGGCGAGCCGCATCACGCTGGAGGTCGAAATACTCTTTCTCGGTGAAGCCACTGTTCTGCAGCACGGCCTTGAAGTTGTCAGCGCTGAAGGCGCCAAGCGTGCCCGCGAAGTTCGGGTCGGTACGCACCATGTCGCCGAGCTTGGTGTCGGAAACCCCGAGGCCAAGGTCGCGGGCGAACTTGTTGACCGACGCCTGGGCGGCCAGCTGCTGCAGCGTAAAGCCGGGAATGCCGGCCGCCATCGCTTCCTCGTTGGTGGGCATGCGGCCGTTCTGCTGCACGAAGGCGTTGAGCTGGTTCTGGTAGGCCCGCTGGAAGTCCCGGGTCGAGATATCGGTACCCGCCGCAGTTGCTATGGTACTGCTGCCCAGCGTGCCGATGACTTCGGAAATGCCGAACCCGGCAAGGCCGATGATCAGGAACACGCCGATGATTTTGCCAACCCAGGTTTTGGTGATCGAACGGAGTAGATTGAGCATCAAGCGGTTCCAATGGCGTCAGGTGCCTTGCGGGCGGCGGATACTAGACAGGGTCGACTTTGTGCCGCAAGGCACGTCGGCGGAGTTAATCAGATCGGGGGGTTATGGCAAACGCCCCCGATAGGCAAGTAGCGGGAGTTTCAAGTGACGACACAGATCACCCCCCTGATCGCGGGCAACTGGAAGATGAACGGCATCAGCGCGTCGCTGGGCGAAGTGCGGCGGCTGGCTGAAATGCTGGCGACAGGCGAAGCGCCGCGCTGCACGATAGCCATCTGCCCCCCCGCGACACTGCTCTCGCAACTCAACGCCATCGCCGCGCCGAGCGGTATCGTGATCGGCGGCCAGGACTGCCATCCGATGCCGAGCGGTGCGCATACGGGCGATATCAGCGCCCACATGCTGGCCGATGCCGGCGCGCAGTGCGTGATCGTCGGGCACTCCGAACGCCGCGCGCGCTACGGCGAAACTGACGATCTGGTGCGGGGGAAGGCCGTGGCGGCGATGACTGCCGGGCTGATCCCGATCATCTGCGTCGGCGAAACCGAGGCCGAGCGTCAATCGGGCAGGGCAGAGGAGGTGGTGTCCTCGCAACTGGCCAATTCGGTGCCCGAGCAGATCGGCCAGCTCGGAATCGTGGTTGCCTACGAGCCGGTCTGGGCCATCGGGACCGGGGTGACACCGACCTCGGACGACATTGCCCAGATGCACGGCACCATCCGGCGGCTCCTGACGGAACGCTACGGCGAGACCGGTGCCCGGACCCGGATTCTCTATGGCGGCTCGATGAAACCAGCCAACGCCCGCGAGATCCTCGCCATCGAGAATGTGAATGGCGGCCTGATTGGTGGCGCCAGCCTCTTGGCAAATGACTTCCATGCCATTATCTCGGCGGTCTGAGAGGGCGGGGCGGCGCTTGTCACAAAGCGACGGTTGACGCTGGCATTTGCATTGGCGCGCGTGTATGAGGCGCGCCAATCGACATTGAAACGTTAGGTCCCGATGGGCGCGCTTTCCAACATCCTGATCGTCGCATACCTGCTGATCGTGCTCGCACTGATCGCGGTAATCCTGCTGCAGCGTTCCGAGGGCGGCGGCCTGGGCATGGGGTCGAGCAATTCGAACGGCTTGGTCAGCGTGCGCGGCTCTGCCAACCTGCTGACCCGAACGACGGGCATCCTGGCGGCGCTGTTCTTCGCCACGGCCATCGGGCTCACCATCCTGTCGGAACTCGACCGCGGCACGGACTCGATCCTGAACAACGCAGCCGAGGGCGGCACCGCGCCGACCACCGTGCTCGACGCGCTCCAGCAGATGCAGACCCAGTCGTCGGGTGACCTGCCGGTCCCTGCCAGCAGCCCCGTCACGGCGCCTGCGGCGACAGACTCGACCCTGTCGGTCCCGGCTGCCACCGATGCAGCGCCGGCCGCGACCGATGCAGCGCCTGCGGCGACCGATGCAGCGCCGGCCGTGGAAACCCCCGCCGCCCCTGCCGACAGCACCGCCCCCGCCGCGGAGACTCCTGCGGCACCGGCCGAAACTCCGGTGGCACCCGCCGAGGCTCCAGCCTCGACGGTACCAGCGGCACCGGCCAACTAGGCGGCCGCGACAGCGAATTAGCGAAGGGGATGGCAACATCCCCTTCTTCTTTTTGTGTGGGGTGGCGTACTGATGATCCGCCCTGAGAATCACGGTTTCGACCAGATAAGGTAAAGGCCCATGGCTCGGTACGTTTTCATCACCGGTGGCGTGGTTTCCTCCTTGGGCAAGGGCCTCGCATCCGCGGCGCTGGGCGCGGTGCTGCAGGCGCGCGGCTACAAGGTGCGCCTCCGCAAGCTCGACCCCTATCTCAACGTCGACCCCGGCACGATGTCGCCGACCCAGCACGGCGAGGTGTTCGTCACCGATGACGGCGCGGAAACCGACCTCGACCTCGGCCACTACGAACGCTTCACCGGCCGGCACGCCAACAAGCGCGACAACATCACCACCGGCAAGATCTACTCCGAGATCATCGCCAAGGAGCGCCGTGGCGACTATCTCGGCGCCACCGTGCAGGTGATCCCGCACGTCACCGACGCCATCAAGGACTTCATCCGCGAGGGCAACGAGGACTTCGACTTCGTGCTGGTGGAAGTCGGCGGCACGGTTGGCGACATCGAGGGACTGCCGTTCTTCGAGGCGATCCGGCAGTTCGGCAACGACGTTCCGCGCGGCCACGCCGTCTACATGCACCTGACGCTGATGCCCTACATCCCGTCGGCCGGCGAACTGAAGACCAAGCCGACCCAGCACTCGGTGGCGACGCTGCGTTCGATCGGCATAGCGCCGGATATTCTGCTGATCCGCTGCGACCGCCCGATCCCGCATTCCGAGCGCAAGAAGCTGGCGCTGTTCTGCAACGTGCGCGAGAGCGCGGTGATTCAGGGCCTCGACGTGGCGTCGATCTACGACGTGCCGCTCGCCTACCACCATGAGGGTCTCGACCGCGAAGTGCTGGCGGCGTTCGGCATCAACGATGCGCCCGAGCCGGACCTGACCGCGTGGCAGGACGTCTCCACCCGCCTCCACAACCCCGAGGGCGAGGTCAATATCGCCATCGTCGGCAAGTACACGGGGCTGAAGGACGCCTACAAGTCGCTGAGCGAGGCGCTGCAGCACGGCGGCATCGCCAACAAGGTGAAGGTCAACCTCAACTGGATCGATTCTGAGATCTTCGAGCACGAGGATCCGGCGCCGTATCTCGAGCATATCCACGGCATCCTGGTGCCCGGTGGCTTCGGCGAGCGTGGTTCGGCCGGCAAAATTCATGCGGCGCGGTTCGCGCGGCTGAAGGACGTGCCGTATTTCGGCATCTGCTTCGGCATGCAGATGGCCTGCATCGAGGCAGCGCGGAACACTGCCGGCATCAAGAACGCCTCATCGACCGAGTTCGGCCCGACTAAGGAACCGATCGTCGGCATGATGACCGAGTGGACCAAGGGCAACGAGAAGGAAAGCCGCTCGGCCGAGGGTGATCTCGGCGGCACGATGCGGCTCGGCTCGTATCCGGCGCAACTCGCCAAGGGGTCGCGCGTCGCCGATATCTACGGCACCACGCGGATCGCCGAACGGCACCGCCACCGCTACGAAGTGAACATGAACTACCGCAAGGTGCTGGAGGCCAACGGCCTGCTGTTCTCGGGCGTCTCGCCCGACGGCAAGCTGCCCGAGATTGTCGAGCGCACCGACCACCCGTGGTTCATCGGCGTGCAGTTCCACCCCGAACTGAAGAGCAAGCCGTTCGAGCCCCATCCGCTGTTCGCCAGCTTCATCGAAGCGGCGAAGGCGCAAAGCCGGCTGGTTTGACGACTATCGAAACGGCGCGGCTCAGGCTGCGCCGCGCCCTACAGTCCGACCTGGCCGCTGTCCACGCCTTCATGTCGTCGCTTGAGGCGATGCGCTACTGGTCGACGCTGCCTCACGCGTCCACGGCAGTGACCGAGCCGTGGTTCCAGCAGCAGTTCTTCAGCGATGATGCGGCGCGCGATGAGTGGATCATCGAGTGGCAGGGCCGGGTCATCGGCAATATCGGCATCTGGAAGGCACCGGAGTTCGGCTTCATCCTGCATCCCGACGCCTGGGGGCTAGGCCTTGCGACCGAGGCCGCGGCTGCCTTCCTAGACTACGCCTTCGCGACCTATCCGCTGGACGTCGTGACGGCTGATGTCGACCCTCGCAATAGCGCCTCTCTAGGGGTGCTGGGTAAACTGGGCTTTGTCGAGACCGGCCGGGGCCAACGTACCTTCTTGCTCGGCGATGAATGGTGCGACAGTGTCTACCTTTCACTTCCGCGACCGGGTTGAGATTCCGTGGCTGACATCCTCTCCCTCTCGAAAGCCCGCAAGGCCAAGGCTCGCGTGGTGAAAGAGCAGACTGCATCCGAGAACCGGGTAAAGTTCGGGCGGACGAAGGCCGAGAAGGAGCGCGAGGCGGCGCTTGGCAGAATTGCGCAGAAGCGGCTGGACGAGGTCAAGCGCGAGGACTAGGGCAGGGGGATTGCCATGGGCCTCCGGAGTTGCTGACGTGACGACGCTTTACGATTTTTCCGCTCGCCTGCTCGATGGCACCGAGCAGCCGCTGTCGACCTACCGAGACAAGGTGGTGCTGGTGGTGAACGTGGCCAGCAAGTGCGGCTTCACCCCGCAATATGCCGGGCTCGAGAAGCTCTGGCTCGATCACAAGGACCAGGGGCTGGTGGTGCTGGGTTTCCCCTGCAACCAGTTCGGCGATCAGGAGCCCGGGACCGAGTCCGAGATCGCGGCGTTCTGCGACCTCAACTACAATGTCAGCTTCCCGATGTTTTCCAAGATCGTGGTCAACGGCCGCGATGCGCATCCACTCTACCAGTGGCTGAAGCACCAGGCGCCCGGCATGCTGGGGCTGGAGGCGGTGAAGCGGAACTTCACGAAATTCCTCGTCGACCGGACCGGCAGCACCGTTGTCCGGTTCAGCAGCGATGTCGAACCGGCCCGCCTCGCCGAGCCGATCGCGGCGCTGCTCGCCAAGGCCGCCGCACCGAACCTGGGGTAGTTCCGCATGGCTGACGTTCTGGTGCTGGGCGCGGGCATCGTTGGGGTGAGCATCGCCATCCACCTGCTGAAGCGCGGGCGGACGGTGGTGCTGGTCGATCGCCGGGAGGCCGGGGAGGAGACCAGCTACGGCAATGCCGGGCTGATCCAGCGCGAGGGCGTCGCGCCCTATACCTTTCCGCAGGACCTCGGCGAAATCCTCCGCTACGGGCTCAACGATCGCATCGACATGCACTATCACCCGCTGGCGCTGCCCGCGGTGGCGCCGTTCCTGTTCCGCTACTGGCGGGCGTCGCGGCCGCAGAGCTACGCGCTCGTCAAGCGCCATTACGAGCCGCTGATCCGCCACTGCCTGACCGAGCACGGCGCCTTGATCGACGAGGCCGGGGCAGGCGCGCTGATCGATAAGAAGGGTTGGTACCGGGTGTTTCGCACCGCCGAAAAGCGCGATGCGCAGTTCGCCGAGGCCAGAACCCTGGCGCAAGAATTCGGGGTGGGACATGCCGAACTCGATGCAGCTGCCATGGCGGAGCGGGAGCCGGGACTGGGCGCCGCCATCGTCGGGGCCCTGCACTGGACCGACCCCTGGAGCATCCGCGATCCCGGAGCGCTGGTGAAGGCTTATCGCGATCTGTTCGAGCGGCTGGGCGGCACGGTGGTGCGCGCCGATGCGATGGGGCTCGAACGCAAGGGTGCGGGCTGGTCCCTGCCGGGTGGAATTGACGCCGCCGAGGCGGTGGTGGCGCTCGGGCCCTGGGCGGGCGACCTCACGAGCCGGCTGGGATACGACCTGCCGCTCGGGGTCAAGCGCGGCTACCACATGCACTACGGGCAATCGGGCAACCGGCCGCTGGCCAATTGGGTGCAGGATGCCGAGCGCGGCTACATGCTGGCGCCGATGGCGATGGGGGTGCGGCTGACCACCGGGGCGGAGTTCGCGCAGCGCGACGCACCCTCGACCCCGGTGCAGCTCGATCGGGCCGAGGTCGCGGCCCGCGAAGTGCTGCCCGGGCTCGGTGGCCGGCTCGAGGCGGCGCCGTGGCGCGGAGCGCGGCCCTGTACGCCCGACATGATGCCGGTGATCGGCCGGGCGCCGCGGCACGCGGGATTGTGGTTCGCCTTCGGCCACGCGCACCATGGCATGACGCTCGGCCCGGTCACCGGCCGGCTCGTCGCCGAGATGATGACCGGCGAGTCCCCCCTCATCGATCCGGCTCCCTACGGGGCGGAGCGGCTGCTGGGCTGAGGATTACTCCTGCGTGCCCCAGCCGGCCACCGAACTGTATTCGCCGCGCTCGTGGATGACGTTGGCGCGGCCGACCAGCAGGTCGTCCACGCGGCCGATCGTGGCGGCATCCTTGCCGACATACGGCATGGTGTGGAGGATGTAGCGCATGGCGTTGAGCCGGGCGCGCTTCTTGTCGTCGGACTTGATCACCGTCCACGGCGAGTCGGCGGTGTCGGTGTGGAAGAACATCGCTTCCTTGGCGGCGGTGTAGTCCTCCCACTTGTCGAGCGAGGCGAGGTCGATGGGCGAGAGCTTCCACTGCTTGAGCGGATGCACCTTGCGCTCCTTGAAGCGGCGGCTCTGCTCGTCGCGGCTGACCGAGAACCAGAACTTCACCAGGTGGACGCCGCTGCGCACGAGGTTGCGCTCGAACTCGGGCACCTGGCGCAGGAACTCGCGATATTCCTCCTCCGAGCAAAATCCCATGACGCGCTCGACGCCCGCCCGGTTGTACCAGCTGCGGTCGAACAGCACGATCTCGCCCATGGTGGGCAGGTGCTGGACATAGCGCTGGAAGTACCATTGGCCGCGCTCGACTTCGCTGGGCTTTTCGAGCGCCACGACGCGGGCGCCGCGCGGGTTGAGATGCTCGGTGAAGCGCTTGATGGCGCCACCCTTGCCGGCCGCGTCGCGGCCCTCGAACAGGATGATGATGCGCTGGCGCGCCTCCTTCACCCACGACTGCAGCTTCAGCAACTCGGCCTGCAGGGCGAACTTTTCGCGCTCGTAGTCGCGGCGCAGCATTTTTGAGCGATAGGGGTAGCCACCGGCCCGCCAGTCATCGGACAGCTCGTCCGGACCGCGTTTCGACTTGCCCTGCGGCCGCGGCAGCCCGAGGGCCTCGCGCATGCGGTTGGCATCGTCGGGCGACGCGCCCTTGATGATCGCCTCGACGCCCTCGGCGACGGAGGCATCGGGGCTGCCCGAGATCTGCCGGAGCGCCGCCAGTTCACTCTCCTGCGCGGCGACCGAGCGCTCGTCGGCGAGGCTGGTCTGCGCGGCGGGTGGGAAGGCGGCGTGGTCGTCATCAGGGGATGTGGTCAAGGCGGCTCCTCCTGCCTCGGTGGGGTGACACCGGCCACCCTCCCGGCGGCCGGCGCGGCGATTGCTGTGCCTCAGCGGGCGAGGGCGGAGGCGATGGCATCCTTGATGGCAAGGCGCTGCTTGCGCAGCACGTGCTCGGTCGCTTCGTCGAGCGGGTCGAGGCGGGATTCGGCGCGGTGCACCTTGTCGTTGACCTCGTCATACTCCCGCAGCAGCTTGGCGAATGCCGGGTCGGACGCCTTCAGCGCGTGGATGGCATCGAGGCTGCCGGGAAATTCGTCACCGAGGGTGTGGGGTGTGTTCGACATGGTTTTTCCTTGTTTCCGGTCGGCAGCGACCATGGGCCGGCGCCGACCGGTCGGTTTTGACCTCGATCAAGCCGCGGGAGCGTGACGCAGGGCGGCTTTCAGCCGGTTGGGTCGTCGGGCTGCAGCTCGATCAGGATTTCGTTGCGGCGCATGAACCAGGGCTGCCAGGGCGGATCGTAGCGGGCGAGGGTGGGGGCGCCGGCGGGCTTCAGGCCGTGCTGGGTGAGGTAGGCTTCGAGGCGCTCGGTGCGCCTGGTGATGTCGGGTTCGCGGGTGAGGCCGGAAAAGCGCAGGGCGGCGGTGCGGGTTGGCGCGACCGGGAGGAGCTGCACCTGCGGGTCGTTGGGTTTTGGCAGCGTGTCGAGCGTAAAGCTCGAGGGCATGACGAAGCGGATGGTCCAGCTCCCGCCGACCTCAGTTTGCATGACGGGGGCCGTCATGGCGATGCGGGTGCCCGGCTGGGGCTGCTGCAGCACCGGCGCGGTCATGGCGATGCGGCGGGCGCCATCGTTGCCGCCGAAGATGTAGCCGGCCAGGAGGCGAAACCCTTCGCGCACGGCGGTGTTGCGCTCGCCGCCGACGCTGACCTCGGCCGCAACGAGGGCGGGATACTCCCTGATCTCGATATCGCCCTCACGCTGGGCGACGCGGTAGGCGGGGATCTCGGTGCTCACTGGCGCGATCCACGGAGGGGCGTGACCGCGCGGGCGGGCGCATTGCCCCGGCGGCCGTAGGGCGCGACGCGCGGGGTGCCGCAGGGCGCGAGGGGGACGGGCAGGTTCTGGACCATGGCGGACGCTTTCGGGTTCGTGCCGGGCGACACTAGAGCACGGAGGTGGCGGCGGTAGGGCCGGAAACTACTCAAGGGGGGAGTGTCCGAGTCCTTGGCGAACCGACCCCGACGGTTTTGCATTGGCCCGAGGACATCGAGCCGCCCCTCACGCAGCCTCGTACTCACTGAGGTGCGCGGGACGTGAAGAGATTAGCAGCGAAAGATGCTACGATAGGTAGGCCGGGTCAGTCTTGGTAGAATGAGCCCAAATGGATTGAATTGTCTGCTGCTCTGTCCGACGCCAAGGAAATCATACGCTCCGCTGCTTCGCATGGGCGACTGACCGCCAGTATCGCATCCGGTCAGCCGACTCAGGTATTAGGAATGTGTTAGTAATTTCGTCCCCGGAGCGAGCCATGCCCAAGAACAACCCCTCGCACGACCACCACTTCGCGCCGGTGTTCTACCTGGAGAACTGGATCGTCGCTCCAGAGACGAAGCTGGTCGAGTATGCGCGTCGTGGACACGGGCCGATAATGGGTCGGTGGACTGGTCCGCGCGGCACGGGCTACGAGAGGTTTTTGTACGACGCGCTGGATGGTTCGGCTCCGAGCCTGGAGGCGACCTTCATGATGCCGGCGGACACCAGCGCCGCCGAGGCCATGAAGGTTTTCATGAGGATCGGCACCAAGCTCGACTGGACCCGGAAACAGCGCAGCGCGTGGTCGCGCTTCATCATGGGGATGCTAATGCGCCATCCCGACGATATCGCCGAGCTGAAGCAACTGATCGAGGACGACTGGACCAACCTGACGGACGAGATGCGCGAGCAATATCGCCAGCGCTGGCAGGAGGGCATGCCCGAGACTGCGGAGGAATGGTGGGAGCAGAACCGCGAGGAATATCGCGAGGCGGCCCGCCTTCAGTGGCTCCGGGGCATGATCGACAACGAGGGCGTCGGCGCGCGCATCAACGCGATGAGCTGGAATGTCGCCAATGTCGGCGGCGGCAAGCACAAGCTCCTGACGTCCGATCGTCCCATCTACATGACCGATTCGCTCGACGAGCTCGACGCCTTCATCATGATGCCGTTGACCCCGACAAAGCTGTTCATCGCCGTCAGACGCATGGAGACGCTGGCCAAGATCCAGGAGTTGACGACTGACGAACTGGTCGCCGAGGTCAACCTGGAGGTCGTCCGGAGCGCCCGGCGGTTTGTGTTCGCTTCCGACAAGTCGCAGGAGCGCTTCATCCTCAACCACTTCGGTCGCAGCAACCAGCCGTCGTGGATGATGCGGCTTGCCGAGAAGCGCGCGCGCGGCCGACGGGCACGTTCCGCCGCCTGATGGATCTCTCGTACTTCATGCGCGAGCGAACGGCGCTGATCAGACTCTTCCTTGGGAAGGGTCGGTTGCCGTTCGAGGAGATGCAGCGAGACATCGAGGACGAGGTGCCGCCGTGGGAGCCGCCGCCGTTCAACCCCGACCGAGACGACCCCGAACCACCCTTCGTCGCAGAGTTCATGCAGGCCGAGCACGTCAAAGAGCTGGTCGGCTTGTTCTCCGTCTCGCTCCTAGCCGACACACTGAAGGCATACTTCGAGGAGCTCGAGGACGACCTCGGGATTAAGTTCGAGAGCGACAAGGCTCGCAAGGCGCACTTCAAGCAGGGCTGGGTCGAGGCCTACCGCCAGATCCTCGAGCACGTCATGGGCGACGCCTATGCCACGTGCACGGTCCGCTTCGACCTGATCGAGCAGGTCGTGCTGGCGAGGAACGACTTCGCCCACAACACCGACTTCGTGATCTTCCAGGCCAAGCACAACAAGCAGACGCTGGCGAAGCACCCCAACCCATTCTTCGTCGGACCGGACCACAGGTTCCAAGCCGAGGACGAGCCGTTTGATCTGGAGAATACGCCACCGTGGTGGGGCGGTCCGAAGATCGTGGTCAGCGATGAGAAGCTTCTGGCCGCGATCGACGAGGTGGAGAAGCTCGCCGATTGGGTCCAGTCGAACGAGGCCGTCATGTGGGAATGGCAGCGCCGAGCCGCCGCCAAGCCGGCTAACATCGATCCGCGCCCACGTCCTAGTTAGATTTGCCAGACGCGGCCCGCCTGGACTGCGGAAGGGACCGCTTTTTGGCGCAAAGCGGTCAATGGCTCTGGTGAAGTCGGAAAATGAAAGGCCCCGGTTTCCGGGGCCTTTTCTGTGTCTAGACGACGTGCGCCAGACTGTTGCTTGTGATTGAGCCACACTGTGGATGGCATATGCCTATCCTTTGTGGGCGATCACAGCTGGTGCTTAGTCAATAGCCCTCAGCTGCACCCCGTCGTGGTCCCGCAGTCCTCACAAACCATGCAATGCCCGCTGACCTTCATCCGCATCGAATTACAGTTGCTGCACTGGTCGCCCGTATAGCCCTGCATCTGGGCCTGTGACCTCAGCACGCCGAGGTCCTGGCTCGGGGGCGGGGTCGGGATGGGGTTCAGCTCTGCCGCGTGGAGGACGTGGGGGTTGAGGTCGTTCTTCAGCGCAGTCGCGGAGCGCAGGGCCGTGACGGTCGAGGTGCTGGTGGCCATCGCCGGGGCGTAGGTCTGGGCTGCCGAGAGGCCGCCCGAGACCAGCATCAGGTTCTGGTCCTTCACCTTGCCGCGGGTCATGCCGCGGGAGACGAGGTTCTGCGCCGGGATCGGGGCAGGGGCCTGGCGCTGGCCTTCGTTGGCGGGGGCGAGCGCAGTCGGCGTGTCGGTGTGGACATGCGCCAGATCCTCGCGGTCGAGATAGGACACGGCGAGCTCGCGGAAGATGTAGTCGAGGATCGAGGTAGCGTTCTTGATCCGGTCGTTGCCCATCACCATGCCGGCCGGCTCGAATCGCGTGAAGGTGAAGGCCTCCACGTATTCGTCGAGCGGCACGCCATATTGCAGGCCGAGCGAGATCGAGATGGCAAAGTTGTTCATCATGGCGCGGAAGGCCGCGCCTTCCTTGTGCATGTCGATGAAGATTTCGCCCAGGCGCCCGTCGTCGAACTCGCCGGTGCGCAGATACACCTTGTGGCCGCCGATATTGGCCTTCTGGGTGTAGCCCTTGCGGCGGTTCGGCAGCTTCTCGCGCTCACGGCTGACGCGCTCGACGATGCGCTCGACGATCTTTTCGGCGATCTGCGGCACGCGCGCCATCTGGTTGGCGGCATTGAGCAGCTCGACGGCATCCTCGTCCTCATCCTCGTCATCGGAAATGAGCGAGGAGTTCAGCGGCTGGCTGAGCTTGGAGCCATCGCGGTAGAGGGCGTTGGCCTTGAGCGCCAGCCGCCACGACTGCATGTAGGCTTCCTTCGCGTCCGAAACCGTCGCCTCGTTGGGCATGTTGATGGTCTTGGAGATGGCGCCGGAGATGAACGGCTGCGCCGCGGCCATCATCAGGATGTGGCTGTCGACGGAGAGGAAGCGCTTGCCGGTCTTGCCGCAGGGATTGGCGCAATCGAACACCGGTAGGTGCTCGGCCTTGAGGAAGGGCGCGCCCTCGAGGGTCATCGACCCGCAGACATGGATATTGGCGGCCTCGATGTCCTTCTTCGAGAACCCGAGGAAGCTCAGGAGATCGAAGCTGATGTCCGAAAGCTGCGCGTCGGTGACGCCGAGACCCTTCAGGAAATCGGCGCCGAGCGTCCACTGGTTGAAGATGAACTTGATGTCGAAGGCCGACTTGGTCGCGCCGTTGAGCGCGGCGATCTTCTCGTCGGTAAAACCCTTGGTCCGCAGGGTGGACGGATTGATGCCCGGCGCCTGGTTCAGGTTGCCGTGGCCGACGGCATAGGCTTCGATCTCGGCGATCTGGGATTCCGAGTAGCCGAGCGTGCGCAGCGCCGGGGGCACGGCGTTGTTGATGATCTTGAAGTAGCCGCCGCCGGCCAGCTTCTTGAACTTCACCAGCGCGAAATCGGGCTCGATGCCGGTGGTGTCGCAATCCATCACGAGGCCGATGGTGCCGGTCGGCGCGATCACCGAGACCTGGGCATTGCGGTAGCCGTGCGCTTCGCCGAGGCGGAGGGCATCGTCCCACACCGCCTTGGCGCGGGCCGAGAGGGTCGCGTCCTTGAGCGAGCCATGGTCGAGGCCGACCGGGGCGATCGACAGGCCCTCGTAGCCATCCGAGTTGCCGTAGGCGGCGTTGCGGTGGTTGCGGATGACGCGCAGCATGTGGTGGGCGTTGCGCTCGTAATCGCCGAAGGCGCCGAGCTCGCCGGCCATCTCGGCCGACGTGGCATAACTGACGCCGGTCATCACGGCGGTGATGGCGCCGGCAATGGCACGGCCTTCGGCCGAGTCGTACGGGATACCCGAGGTCATCAGCAGGCCGCCGATATTGGCGTAGCCGATCCCGAGCGTGCGGTAGAGGAACGAGCGCTCGGCGATAGCCTTGGACGGGAACTGCGCCATCATCACCGACACTTCGAGGACGACCGTCCAGAGCCGGGTGGTGTGCTCGAACGCCGCGACATCGAAGCTGCTGTCAGCGTTGCGGTAGGGCAGGAGGTTGACGGAGGCCAGGTTACAGGCGGTGTCGTCGAGGAACATGTATTCCGAGCAGGGGTTGCTCGCGACGATCTCGCCGGCTTCGGGCGTGGTGTGCCACTCGTTGATGGTGGTGTGGAAGTGCAGGCCCGGATCGGCCGAGGCCCAGGCGGCGTAGCCGATCTGCTCCCACAGGTCCTTGGCCTTCAGCGTCTTGGTCACCTTGCCGGTGATGCGGGCCTTCAGGTCCCAGTCGCCATCGGCCTCGACGGCGTGCAGGAAGTCGTCGGTGACGCGGACGGAGTTGTTCGAGTTCTGGCCCGAGACGGTGAGGTAGGCTTCCGAATCCCAGTCGAGGTCGTAGATCGGGAATTCGAGGTCGGTGTAGCCCTGCCGCGCGAACTGGATAACGCGTTGGATGTAGTTCTCGGGGACGAGCGCCTTCTTGGCGGCGCGCACCTCGCGCTTCAGCGCCGGGTTCCGGGCGACGTCGTAGCAGTCATCGCCGGGGCCGTCGCAGTTAGCCATCGCCTTCATGATGGCCTTGAGGTGCTTCTGCACGACCTTGGAGCCGGTGACGAGGGCGGCGACCTTCTGCTCTTCCTTCACCTTCCAGTCGATGTACTTTTCGATATCGGGATGGTCGGCATCGACGATCACCATCTTGGCGGCGCGACGGGTGGTGCCGCCCGACTTGATGGCGCCGGCTGCGCGGTCACCGATCTTGAGAAAGCTCATCAGGCCCGACGAGCGACCGCCGCCCGAGAGTTTTTCGCCCTCGCCGCGCAGCCTCGAGAAGTTCGAGCCGGTACCCGAGCCATACTTGAACAGGCGCGCCTCGCGCACCCACAGGTCCATGATGCCGCCATCGTTGACGAGATCGTCGGTCACGGACTGGATGAAGCAGGCATGCGGCTGCGGATGCTCGTAGGCCGAGGTCGAGCTCATCAGCTCGTGGCTGAACGGATCGACGTAGTAGTGGCCCTGGCCGGGGCCATCGACGCCATAGGCCCAATGGAGCCCGGTATTGAACCACTGCGGCGAGTTCGGCGCCACGCGCTGCGTCGCCAGCATGCAGCAAAGCTCGTCGAAGAAGGCGCGCGCGTCCTCCTCGGTGTCGAAATACTTGCCCTTCCAGCCCCAGTAGGTCCAGGTACCGGCGAGCCGCTCGAACACCTGGCGGCTGTCGATTTCCGACCCGTAGCGCTCGGCTTCGGGGAGGTTGGCGAGGGCCTGCTCGTCGGGGACCGAGCGCCACAGCCACGAGGGGACATCGTTCTCTTCGACGCGCTTCAGCGCCTTGGCGACACCAGCCTTGCGAAAATACTTCTGCGCTAGGATGTCGGCGGCCACCTGCGACCACGTCGAGGGGACCTGGATGTTCTCCAGCTTGAACACGGTCGAGCCGTCGGGATTACGAATCTCGCTCGTCACCGAGTTGAACTGCAGCCCCGCATAGGCGCTCTGGTTGGCTTTGGTGTACCGGCGTTCGATGCGCATTCGCTATGTATTCCCCAAAATCAGCGGACAACGATGCCCGCGAGCCGCCATGGACGGCTTCTGCCTCTTGTTCTGACGCTGTTCACTCAGCCGCGCTGTCGCGGGTACGAGCCCCTTTGGAACCTCCGCCGATCTCGCTGTCGGCAGTTGGTTCCGAAACGTTGCCGCGCCATCCGGGAGGAGCGGCGCGACCGCTGAAGATTTGCCGTCTGGCTCCGAGTCGGTCAATGCCTGCCCCGCGAACGCGAACACAAGCAGTAGTAGTGGCTGTCCCTGAAAGCGCCTAAATCCAGTATCTCATATGTGGATTACGGGGAAAAGTTCCAAGCGCGATTCGTGAACGCGGAGGGCTAATTTTGATTGAATCTGGGTCCAGCGGCGGTGTCGAAAACGACGCTAACCCTTGGCGAAACCGCTACTCTTCGGCCACTTTCGCGTAGCGCTTGAAGGTGAAGAGCGAGGGCTAAGCACTGGCGGGATTCTGGTGGGAAACCTGTCAAGCGCAATATTTCCGTCACAAACCCCGACCCATAGGAAGCGCACTTGGTGGGCCAGGGCACAAGATATAGCGGCAGGCAATCGACCGCGTTTGTGTCTAGGCGCTAGCAGCTTGAACATGCTAGACGCTACCCACCCGCGGGCCGCCAGATCGCTGCCCGCCACGAGCATTTGGACGAGACGGCATGGCACGCGACACCCGCGACGAGTTCCGCTGGAAAGACTTCCTCCTCGAGACGCTCACCTGGTGGCGCGGCAATACCTGGGGCACCCGCCTCTGGATCGCGACGCAGGGCGAGTATGTCGGCACCGACGAGCGCGGCAACCGCTACTACCGCTCGCGCCCCGGCGCCAAGCCCGGCCCGAATGGCTACGAGCGCCGCATGGTGACCTATGTCGGCGGCTACGCCGAGGCGTCGGAGATCCCGCCGGGCTGGCATGGCTGGATGCACTACCGCACCAACGTGCCGCCGAGCGAGGCCGAGTATCAGCCGAAGTCCTGGCAGTTGCCGCACCAGCCCAACCTGACTGGCACGCCGCTGGCCTATCGGCCGGACGGCTCGCTGCTGAACAAGGGCGAGCGCCCCCGCGTCACCGGCGATTACGACGCCTGGTCGCCCGAATAAGGGCGTTGGGCATTCCCGTGATTCTCCCGCTGCTCAGGATCGGCGCGCTGGCGCTCTGCCTCCTCGCGAGCCCCGCGTTGGCCGCTACCATCGCCAACCCGGTGGCGGCGTTCTCCGGGCTCGACAAGATCACCGGCCGCATTACCGCGTTCGACGTCTATATCGACGAGACTGTCCAGTTCGGGGCGCTGCAGATCACCCCGCGCGCCTGCTACACCCGCCCGCCTACCGAGACCCAGCGCACCAGCGTGTTCGTCGAAGTCGATCAGGTGAGCCTGCGCGGCACCGTCGAGCGGGTGTTTACCGGCTGGATGTTCGCCGACAGTCCGGCGCTCAACGCCATCGATCACGCCGTGTACGATATCTGGCTGATGGATTGCCGGCAGTCCTCGGACATTCCTCCTCCTGATGCGCCAGCCCCGGCGCCAGCCGCTCCCGCTACGGTCGAACCACCCGCCGACGGGCAGGCCGACGACCGGGGTTGAGGTATCGGTCAGTCCTCCCAGGGCATCATGCCGGTCGGCAGCAGTCTTTCGGTGACGTTGGCAACTGTCCAGCTTGCGGCGGCTGTCGGCCAGTGCGACCTGTCTTTTTGCCTTGCCCGACGCCGACAACGCGGTCTGCCGCGCCACGGCGAAGGCCGCAATGCTTTGCGCCGAGCAGGCGTCACGTCCGTAGCCGTCGGCAAACACCCCTAGCCGCTCGATCTGCTGGTCGCCCGAATAGGCGTCGTAGCCGAGGTCGAGCCAGCTGAACGCCGAGTAGCCGAGGTCCCAAAGGCGGAGGCCGGCCTTCACCGTATCGAAATCGATGATGCCCGTCGGGACACCGTCAACGAACACGGCGTTGGGTGGTCCCCAGTCATTGTGGCACATCACCTCTGCGCCCGTGCTCCGCACGTCGGGAAAATCCGTTGTCGCATCGTGAAAACGCCGGAGCAGGGCGGCTGCAGCCTTGAGCGTGTCGTCGTCGTAGTGCCCCAGGTCCGGGGGTACCTCGCCCGGCAGGTAGCTCAGGATTTCGCGCCCCTCGGGATCGATGCCGAGGAAGCGCGGCGTGGCATCGAACCCGCTGATCTCGAGGTGGCGCAGCAAGGCCTGGGCGACGCGTCGGTCCGCCACTACCGGCCGCCGCACGGTGTCGCCGACCCGCACAACGCCAGGGGTTATGCGTCCTCCAGCCAACGGGATTTCTGCTTCGCTCATGTCGCAAGGCTAGCAGAGGCTGCCTCGTGAGCGAAGTCGGTGTGCTTGACAATGCGCCAGTCCTGTATTTAACGTTCGTGTTAATTAACGCGGACGTAAAATGCAGCTCGACCGACTGACAATTACATTTTCTGCTCTGGCCGACCCCACCCGACGCGCCATCTTGCAGCGGCTGGCGCTGGGCGAAGCGTCCGTCAGCGATCTGGCCGCGCCGTTCAACATTTCGATGCCAGCGATCTCGCGGCATCTGAAGGTACTGGAGCAGGCGGGGCTGGTGGCGCGGACGCGCCAGGCGCAATGGCGGCCGGTGCAGCTCACTGCCGCCCCGCTGGCCGAGGTCGCGGGGTGGGTCGATCGCTACCGGCAGCACTGGCAGGGCCAGTTCGATCGCATGGACGCCTATCTCGCCGAACTGCAGAAGGGAGATCCCGATGCCAAGCAATGAGGCAACCGCCGAGCAGCGGGCGCTCGTCCTCGAGATCGACCGGGTGTTCGATGCGCCGCGCGAACTGCTCTGGCGGCTCTGGCGCGACCCCGAGCACATGGTGCGCTGGCACGGCCCTGAGGGCATCGCACTCACCGCCTGCGAGATCGATTTCCGGGTGGGCGGCAAATGGCGGCGCTGCATGAGCAGCGGGCAGGGGCACGAGCACTGGATACACGGCGAGTATCTGGAGATCGCCGAGCCCGGCCGGCTGAGCTTCACCTACGTCAACGAGGGTGACGGGTTCGAGACCGTGGTGACGATGGACTTCATCGCCGCCGCCGGAGACCGGACGCGGATGGTGTTCACCCAGACGCCCTTCCTCAGCCGCGCGGAGCGTGACGGGCATGGCTGGGGCTGGAACAGCGGCTTCGACATCCTCTCGAATTACCTGGCGATATTCACCGGCAACGACTGGTCGCCAAAGGGGCTTCCGCGACGCGATGGCGTCGCCGAGGATATGGTTGCGGCGCGACGTCGCCATACTGAGGAGCAAAGGCGAAATGCTGACACTGCCCAAGCTGGTCGATCGGCCGGCACAGAGCTACCTGGCAATCCGTCGGGCGGTGAACATCCCGTTTGATGACGTCGTCGGCTCGATCATGGCCGAGCTCTTCGGTGCGTTGAATGCCGCAGGAATTCAATCGGTTGGGCCGGTATTCTTCAAGTACGACATCGTCAAGATGCCCGAACTGGTCATCGAGTTCGGCGTGCCCGTGGCTGCGGGGACGGTCCCCAGCGGGCCGCTGATCAGCGGGACGCTACCGGCCGGCAGGTATGCCCAGACGACCTATTGGGGGCACTACGACAACCTGATGGACGTCAATGCGATCCTCATCGGTTGGGCCAAGCAGCGCGAAATCCAGTGGGACGCGACGGAGATGCCGGACGGCGACCACTTCGTGTGCCGGCTCGAGGAATATCCCAACGGGCCGGACGATGAGCCCGATCCCGAGAAATGGGAGACGACGGTCGCCATCAAGCTGCGCTAGCCGTCAGCCAGTCCTGTCTATCGCCCGATAATCGGCCTGGTAACGCAACGCTTCCGCCAGGCGGACTTCGTAGTCCTCGCGCGGAATTTCGATGCCGCCAAAGGTCTTGAGGTGATCGGTGACGAACTGCGTGTCGAGCAGCCGGTAGCGGCCGGCCTTGAGGCGGAACAGCAGGTTGGCCATGGCGATCTTCGAACAGTCGGTCTTGCGGTGGAACATCGATTCACCAAAGAACGCCGCGCCTAGCGACACGCCGTAGAGCCCGCCGACAAGGGCAAGGCCGTCCCACACTTCGACCGTATGCACGAGGCCGCGCGTAAACAGCGCGCCGTAGAGCCGGCGGATTTCCTTGTTGATCCAGGTGGAGTCGCGATCAACGCCGGCGGTGGCGCAGCCCTCGATCACCGCCTCGAAGTCGGTGTCGACCTTGATCTCGTAGGGGTGGGTCTTGAGCGTCTTGCGCAGGCTCTTCGAGATGTGGAAATCATCGAGCGGGATGATGCCGCGCTGCTGCGGGCTGACCCAGAACAGGTCGGCCGAACCCGCATCCTCGGCCATCGGAAAAATGCCAGCCTGATAGGCGCGGACGATCAGTTCCGGCGTCAGGTCGATGGCAAAGGGATCGGTTTTCCGCGACATGACCTGAATATGGGGCCGGGGCGCTTAACGGACAATGCGCTTGTCGGCGCACACTGCTATGCACTTGCCCCGGCAAGGGGGACCGATGGACTGGCTCTGGTGGATCGTGGCTGCAGTGGCGGCGTACCTGGTTCTGGCGCCAGTCGTGACGGTCGCGCTGCTGTGGGGCATGCTCACCGCCGGGGTCGTCGACTGGGCGGGCGCGAAACGGCGAAAGCCGGCGGACCCACTTACCATCGGCTATCACGGCGACCCGGGGCAGGCCTTCGGGTGGCGGTTCGATACCATCCGCTACCCGACCGAACTGGGCGAGGCCGAGGCCTGGGTCGTGCCGGGCGAGCCCGGGCAACGGCTCTGGGGCATCTGGGTGCACGGCATCGGCGGCATCCGCGAGAACGGCTACCGCATGGTCAAGACGCTGCACGAGGCAGGGCTGCCGGTGCTGCTGATCACCTACCGCAACGATGCCGGCGCACCCCGCTCCGCCGATGGGCTCTACAGCTTCGGGCTGGGCGAGTGGCGCGACCTTGAAGCGGCCGTCGACTACGCAGTGAGCCAGGGGGCGGATCGCGTGGTGATCGCGGCCGAGTCGATGGGCGCAGCGATCACCGGGCAGTACCTGCGGCGGGGCAGCAATGTCGAACGCGTGGCGGGCCTGGCGCTCGATGCTCCGGCGCTGGACTTTCCGGCGGTGATCCAGGCGGGGGGCAGGCGCTACCGGGTGCCGCTGTCGGACTACGTGGCAGCGGCCGGATTGTGGGTGTGGCGCCTTGTGCGGACCGACCTGCGCAGGGCACTGAGCCTCGATGCAGTGGTGGAGTTTCCGGGGCCGGTCTTCGTGGCGCACGGCACCCGCGACCCGCTGGTGCCGTTCTCGATCACCGAGCGACTGGCGGAGAAGCGGCCGGACACCAGGTTGTGGAAGACGGACGCGGACCGGCATCCGATGAGCTTCGAAGCCGATCGCGAGGGCTATGCGAGGGCGCTGCGGGAGTGGCTCGGGACAGTGAAAGGGGCGCCGTAGCGCCCCTCGAAAACTCAGTACTTTTCGGCCTTGAGATACTTCTCGAGCCAGTGGATGTCGTAATCCGCCGACACGATCTCCGGCTCCTTGTTGAGGCGCTGGAACAGCGGCAGCGTGGTCTTGATGCCGTCGACGACGAACTCGTCGACCGCGCGGCGCAGGCGCTGCAGGCACTCGGCACGGGTCCGGCCGTAGACGATCAGCTTGCCGATCAGCGAGTCGTAGTAGGGCGGGATCGTGTAGCCCTGGTAGACGGCGCTGTCGACGCGGACGCCGACGCCGCCGGCCGGGTGGTAGAACAGGATCTTGCCCGGCGAGGGCGCGAAGGTCTGCGGGTCCTCGGCGTTGATGCGCACTTCGATGGCGTGGCCATTGAAGTTGATCTGTTCCTGCGTCATCGACAGGGCCTCGCCCGAGGCGACGCGGATCTGCTCGTAGACGATGTCGACGCCGGTGATGCGCTCGGTGACCGGATGCTCCACCTGCAGGCGGGTGTTCATCTCGATGAAGTAGAACTCGCCGTTTTCGTACAGGAACTCGACAGTGCCGGCGCCCGAGTATTTCAGCTTTCGCATGGCGGCGGCACAGATTTCGCCGATCGCCATCTGCTTTTCCATCGGCACGGTCGGGGCCGGAGCCTCCTCCCACACCTTCTGGTGCCGGCGCTGCAGCGAGCAGTCACGGGTGCCGAGGTGCACCGCGTTGCCCTGGCCGTCGCCCATCACCTGCACTTCGATGTGCCGCGGAGCGCCGAGATACTTTTCCATGTAGACCGACTCGTTGCCGAAGGCGGCCTTGGCCTCGGCGCGCGCCGTCGACCAGGCGATCAGCACGTCGGCTTCGGTCAGCGCCACCTTCATGCCGCGGCCGCCGCCGCCGGCGGTGGCCTTGATCAGCACCGGGTAGCCGATCTCGGCCGCGGTTTCCTTGGCCTCCGCCTCGGTCTCGACCGCGCCGGCCGAGCCGGGAACCACCGGGATGCCGAGCTCGACCGCCGTCTTCTTGGCGGTGATCTTGTCGCCCATGATCTCGATATGGTGCGACGACGGTCCGATGAAGGTGATCTTGTGCTCGGACAGTATGCGGGCGAAGCGCGCGTTCTCCGAGAGGAAACCGTAGCCCGGATGCACGGCATCGGCGCCGGTGATCTCGCAGGCGGCCATGATCGAGGGAATGTTGAGGTAGCTGTCTCTTGCCGGCGGCGGACCGATGCAGACGCTTTCGTCGGCAAAGCGCACATGCATGGCGTTGGAGTCGGCGGTGGAATGGACGGCGACCGTGGGGATGCCGAGCTCGCGGCAGGCCCTCAGGATGCGGAGCGCGATCTCGCCGCGATTGGCGATGAGCACCTTCTGGAACATGGCCATGGACTTACTCGATGACGACGAGCGGCTGGCCGTACTCGACCGGGGAGTTGTCGTCGACCAGCACGCGGGTGACGGTGCCGGAGCGGTGTGCCGGGATCTGGTTCATCGTCTTCATCGCCTCGACGATGAGCACCGTCTGGCCTTCCGACACGCGGGTGCCGACCGGAGCAAACTGCGGCTTGCCCGGCTCGGGCGACAGGTAGGCGGTCCCCACCATCGGCGAGGTCAGCGTACCCGGATTGGACGCGAGGTCCTCGGCGGCAGGAGCCGCGGCGGGGATCGAGCCCGTCGGCACGCTCGGCGCTATCGGAGCAGCGGGCGCCGGGGCATAGGAAGGAACCGATACCTGCTGCACCGCCTGGGTAGCGTAGCTGCGGGTGACGCGGACGCGAAGATCCTCGCGCTCGATCTCGATCTCGGCCAGGTTCTGCTCGTTGAGCAGCTTGGCGATGGCCTCGATCAGATCCTGATCGGAATTGGAAGACGCCTTGGTCATGCGGGAAGCCTCTTATAGTTTTTCGGCCAGTGCGTGGAGAGCAAGCTTATAGCCGGTCGCGCCCAGCCCGCAAATCACCCCCAGCGCCACCGGCGAGACATAGGAGTGATGGCGGAACGGCTCGCGGGTGTAGATGTTGCTGAGGTGCACTTCGATCACCGGCAGGTTCACGGCGCGGAAGGCGTCGTGAATGGCGATCGACGTATGAGAGTAGGCGCCGGGGTTGATGACGATGGCATCCTGCTGGCCCAGCGCCTGCTGGATCCAGGTGACGAGTTCGCCTTCGAGGTTCGACTGCCGGCAGGTAACCTCGAGCCCGAGCCGCGCCCCTTCGTCCACTGCCATCGCCTCGATGTCGGCGAGTGTCTGCGATCCATAGGTCGCGGGCTCTCGGGTGCCGAGCATGTTGAGGTTTGGTCCGTTGAGGACGAGGACGCGTTTGGCCATGGTTCCGCCTTGTGCACCTGCCTCCCGGCGGGACGCAAGCGCGCCGCGGAATAATGCACGAAAAAGGGCAGAAGTGGGGCTTGGAGCGGTGAATACAGCTTAACCGGGGGTCGCGGGGCAGTCCGTCGAGCCGCAGGCGCGCATGTTGGCGATGCGGTTGCGGAGCTGGTCGATATCGACGGCGCCCGGAATGATCTCGTCGCCGATGATGTAGGTCGGCGTCCCGGTGATGTTGAGTGTCTCGGCGATCCGGTAGCTGGTCTCGATAACTGCACTCACCGCCGGGGTGTTCATCCCCATCTCGAGCGTGATCGGGTTGAGCCCGAGGTCCGAGGCGGCCTTGAGCGCCGCCGCCTTGTCGACCTGGCCCGGCGCGGTGAACAGGGCCTCGTGGAACGCCCAGTAGTCAACATCGGCCTCGCTCACCTGCACCGCAATGCGGGCCGCGTCGGCCGAGCCCTGCGACAGGATCGGGAACTCCTTGAGGATGACCCGCAGGTTCGGGTCCTCGTCGAGCAGTGTGACGAGGGTGGGCAGCGCCTGCCGGCAGTAGCCGCAATTGTAGTCGAACATCTCGACCAGCGTGACGTCGCCGTCGGGGTTGCCGAGCACGATCTGCCCGGGAGCCTCGTAGATCTCGGCGTCGAGCGCGGCGAGCTGGGTCCGCGTCTCTTCTTTGCGCTTGGCCGTCACCTCCTGCTGCAGCCGCTCCGAGACGCGCTGCAGGATGGAGGGGTTGTCCATCAGGTAGCTCTCGATCATCGGGTTCAGCTTGCCCGGATCGAGTTCTGCCACGGCGATGTCCGCTGGGACGTTCTGCCTCGGCTGCTGTGCGATGAAATCGGCGACGATGGTTTCGACGGCAGACTTGTCGAGCGATGCCGGCTGCGAGCTATCGGCCACGACCGCTTCCGCGATCTCCCGCACCTGTGCCTCGCTCACCGCCGGGCGGAACACGGTCATCCCGACGCCGCCGGCCACGAGGCCGAGAATGAGGACGAGCAGGATGGTGGTGCGCGACATGGACAACCCGGAGACCGTTTTGCCATTGCGTACAGGCCTTGGCGGCAAAAGGCGAGAGTCCGCTGCGCGCCCGGTGGCAACAGCGTTCAAATCTGGTTGAGGCGCGCCGGCCGATGGTCTAGCCAATCTGGCATGACCGATATGCCAGACAAGCTCACCGGGCTCCGCCCCTTCTACGCCATGGAGATCAACGCGCTGGCCAACCGCGAGGAAGCGGCCGGGCGCAGCGTGATGCACCTCGAGGTAGGCGAGCCGGGTGCGCCGCCGGCGCCGGCCGTGCGGGCCGCGGTCGCTGCCGCACTCGATGAGCCGCAGCGCTACACGCACTTCGCCGGTCAGGTAGAACTGCGGCGCGAGCTCGCCGCCTACTACCGGACGCAGCATGGCGTCGAGGTCGACCCCGATTCGATCGTCGCCACCATGGGCTCGTCGTCGGGCTTCATCCTGGCGTTTCTCGGCGGCTTTGCGCCCGGCGCCAGGATCGCGGTGACGCGGCCGGGCTATCCCGCCTATCTCAACACCCTTGATGGCCTCGGCATGACCGCGGTGGAGATTCCGCTGACGGCGGCGTCAGGCTGGCGGCTCTCGGGCGAGGATATCGAACGCGCCTACCGGGCCGAGCCGTTCGACGGGCTGCTGTTCGCCTCGCCTGCCAACCCCACGGGCGCGGCGGTGACGCGAGAAGCGCTGGCCGAAATCGTCGAGACCTGCCGGCGGCTCGGCGTGCGGCTGATTTCCGATGAAATCTACCACGGGCTCGACTATCGCGGCCCCTCGGTCTCGGCGCTGGAGTTCGGCGACGACGCGATCGTCATCAACAGCTTCAGCAAATACTACTGCATGACCGGCTGGCGCATCGGCTGGATGGTGCTGCCCGAGGCGGTGCTGCGGCGCACGCAGATCCTGCAGCAGAACCTGTTCATCTCCGCCCCGACCCTCAGCCAGATCGCCGCCCGCGTGGCGCTGGGAGAGCGAAACTATTCGGAAGCGCAAAAGGCGCAGTATGCGAGCAACCGTCACCTCGTGGGCCAATGGCTCGAGCGGCAGAGCCTCGGCGACGGCCAGGCGCCGGACGGCGCCTTCTACGCCTACATCGACATGAGCCGCTACACCAACGACGCGCTCGGTTTCTGCCAGGCGATGGTCCGCGAAGCAGGCGTAGCGACGACCCCCGGGATCGACTTCGACCGCGTCAACGGCAACCGCTTCGTGCGGCTCTCCTTTGCCGGCACCGGCGCGGCGGTGGAGGAGGGGCTCGAGCGGATAGCGGGGTTTCTGAAGGGCCGATGAAATTGACGGCCAGGCCATGGGTTGTCGTCACTGCCCTGACCCTGCGGGCCTTTTCCACGCGCCATTACCTGCTGGCGCCCGAGACGGGCGACATCGACGAGGCGACGTTCATGGTGGTTGCGCAGAGCGTCCTGCGGGGCGCGCTGCCGTATGAACTGGCGTTGGACAACAAGCCCGCCGGCTTCTTCTACCTGCTGGCCGGCGTCATGGCGGTGTTCGGGCAAAGTCTCGAGGCTGTGAGGCTGTTCGGAAGCGCCGTCGTGGCGGCCGCGGCGGCCGTCCTTTGGGTGGTATGCCGACGGTACGTGACCGCGGGCGCGTCGGCGGCCCTGGTCGCCCTTTTCGTCGTTGCGCAGGCCGGTTCGATAGGCGACTCGACCAAGTCAGAGCTGGTCGCCAACGTGTTCGTCTCGGCCTCGCTGCTCGCCTTGTTCGCGCTGCCGAGGGACAACCGCGGTTCCTTCCTCGCCGGGCTGATGCTGGGCTGTGCGGTGCTGACGAGGACCAACCTTGCCTACCTGGCCCTTGCCGTCGCCCTTATGCATCTGCTGGCGGTCTGGCGTCCCGCCGAACTGGGACTGCGGCGGAGCAGCATTCTTGCGTTGGCATCGGGCGGTATGCTGCCGCTGGCGCTGCTGCTAGTGCCCTACGCTTTACGGGGCGAGTTGCCATTGTTTTGGGTCGGCGCGGTGGAGGTGGCGTGGTCGCAGGCGCACGGCTCCCGCGACCTGCTGGGCCGGCTGGTGCTGCTGCCGCACAGCTTCGTGCGCATACTGCCGAGTCTCGCTGGATTGCTGCTGGTGGTCTGTGGCTTCGGCATCTGGAGGATGCGCCAGGTGCTGCATCAACGGCCAGACCTGAGCCGCGACGCAGGAATTGCGGCGCTCTACTTCGGCGCGATCGAGCTGTCCGTCGTGATGAGCGGCTCGTTCTACAACCACTACATGCTTCAGGTCCTGCCGCCATTGGTTGTCCTCGGCGCAATAGGGTTCAGCGATTCCAGGTGGACCTGGCGCCACTGGGTTCCGCGGTTGGTGGCGCTTGGAGTTGGCGGTGGCGTGATCTGGTTCGGAGCCCTCGGGCTGGCAACCGGCGTGCAGCAACTGCGCGGCGAGCTGCAAAGACCGCTGCAGCAGGCGGCCCGGGCGATGGACCTTCGCACCGGCGATCGCGTGTGGGCCACCGGAGACACCCAGCTCATCTACTACTACCTCGATCTGGATCCGATCGTGCCGGTCGCGGCGTTTCCGCCGAATCTGGCGAAGGAGGCGATCGTGCGCCCCTTGGTCCGCGCCGGGTTGATGGCGGAGGACGGACCGCGTGCGGCGTTCGAACTGCGGCCGCGATACGTCGTCACGCGCGACCCGCAGCCGCCCGGCCAACTCGGCGACGCCGACAAGACCCGCTTCACCGAAAGCTACGAACTGTGGCACTCAGGAGCGGACGCGTTCGTCTACCGGCTGATCGAGGACATCGACAATGCCTGCCATGCCCACGCTGACGACAACCCGGCTTGTCCTCCGCCCGATGATCGAGGCCGACTACCCGGCGTATCGGGCGATGATGCTTTCGCCGCGGTCGCAGTTCATGGGCGGCCCGTTCGATGAGCGGGGCGCGTGGGGCATGTTCTGCCACGATATCGCGTGCTGGGCGCTCTACGGGCATGGCGGGCTCATGGTCGACCTGCCGGCCACGGGCGAGACGGTAGGGCAGGTCGGGGTCAACGGCGGGCCCTTGTTCCCCGAGAAGGAACTCGGCTGGTTGCTGTATGATGGCTTCGAGGGTCGGGGCTATATCACCGAGGCCGCCGCTGCAATGCGCGACTGGGCCCTCGAAGCGCTCGGCGCCGAGAGTTTCGTCAGCTACATGGACCCCCGCAATTCCCGCTCGATCGCGGTTGCCCAACGGCTGGGGGCCGTGCGTGACGACGCGGCGCCGCGGCAGGATCCCGAGGATCTGGTCTACCGGCACCTTCGGCTCCGCTGAATCCCGTGCACCCCCGGTGAGGTCTGGCCGTTCCGGACAGGTCATGAAAAAGGGCGGGATCACTCCCGCCCTTGATCATTCAGATGTTAGCGTCGACTAGCCGAGACCGAGGCGGCGCTGCCACCAGCCGACCTTCTTGGTCTTTGGCTCTTCGGCAGCCGCTTCGGGCGTTTCGACCGGGGCCGGCGCAGCGGTGGAACTCACCACGATCTCGCCTTCCGGGATTTCCTTCTTCTTGCGACGGCTCGGAGCTTTCGCTTCGGCGGCCGGTGACGCTTCCGCCTTGGCTTCCGACTTTGCCTCTGCTTCGACCGGGGCGGCGATCACGGCAGCGACCTCCTCGGCCGCAGCAACGACATCGGCCTCGGCCGGCGGAGCGGCCTTCTTGCGCGGCGCGCGGGTGCGCTTCGGACGGGCAGCGGGCTCGGCGTCGGCCTCCGGAGCCTCGGCGACGGCTTCGGCCGGTGCGGCCTCGGCGGCAGCCTCAGCGGCGGGCTCGGCCTTGCGGCGGCGCCCACGGGCCTTCGGCTTCTCGGCCGGGGCTTCGACGCTCACTTCGGGAGCGATGCCGACATCGGCGGCAATCGCATCCTGCGCCAGTACGGCTGCGGCAACCGCGTCCGCAGCTTCCGGCGCCAGGGGTGTCCCGGCCCCGGCCACGGCGGCATCGACCGCCTCGACCTCGCCTGCCACCACGACACCGTTTTCGTCGCGACGGTTGCGGCGGCCACCACGGCGACCACGACGACGGCGACGACGCGGCTCGCCGTTCTCGTCGAGTTCGCCGGCATTGGCCGCGGTTTCGCCTTCGGCCTCGTCGCCTTCTTCATCGGTTTCGGCGTCGTCGGCGACGCGCGGCTGCTGCTGGTTCTGCTGCTGCACCGGACGGTCGTCGCGCTCGCCACCACGACGGCGGCGACGGCGACGGCGGCCGGTCCGTTCTCCACCTTCGTCGGCGCGGGCCGGACGTTCGGCGCCATCCGCAGACGACGACGACGTCACGACTTCTTCTTCTTCCTCGTCTTCCTCGACATCGAGGTCGACCGCATCATCGGCGGTGTCGACCATGGTCGTGGTGTCGACGCGGACATGCGCGCCGGCCAGTTCGCTGCGTTCGAGCACGCGAGGCTCACCGCGCTCGATGGCGTAGTGCGACGAGCCGACATGGTCATCGGCGACGATGGTGACCGAGAGGCCGTACTTGGCCTCGATGGTCGCCAGCGTGCCGCGCTTGGTGTTGAGGATGTAGAGCGCGACGTCGGTCGGAACCTTGAGGTTGATCGACTGGCCCGGCTTCTTCATCACGTGCTCTTCGACGCTGCGCATCACCATCAGCGCAAGGCTCTCGACAGAGCGGATGAGGCCGGTGCCCTGGCAGGTCGGGCACTTGTGGGTCGAGCTTTCGACCACACCCTGGCGGATGCGCTGGCGGCTCATTTCCAGCAGGCCGAAGTGGCTGATGCGGCCAACCTGGATGCGCGCGCGGTCGTGCTTCAGCGCTTCCTTGAGCTTGCGCTCCACCGCCCGGTTCGACCGGTTCTCCATCATGTCGATGAAGTCGATGACGATCAGGCCGGCGAGATCGCGCAGGCGGAGCTGGCGGGAGACTTCCTCAGCGGCTTCCAGGTTGGTCTGGAGCGCCGTGTCCTCGATATTGTGTTCCTTGGTGGCGCGGCCCGAGTTCACGTCGATCGAGACGAGCGCCTCGGTCGGGTTGATCACGATGTAGCCGCCCGAGGGCAGGGTCACCGTGGGCGAGAACATCTGGTCGAGCTGGCCTTCGACGCCGAACTTCGAGAAGACCGGCGCATCATCCTTGTAGAGCTGCACGTTCTTGGCGTGGCTCGGCATGATCATGCGCATGAAGTCCTTGGCCTCGCGGTAGGCCTCGTCGCCCGCCACCCACAGCTCCTCGATCTCCTTGGAGTAGAGGTCGCGGATGGTGCGCTTGATCAACGAGCCTTCCTCGTAGACGAGGCAGGGTGCGGTGGACTTCAGCGTCAGCGTGCGGACGTTTTCCCACAGGCGCTGCAGGTATTCGAAGTCGCGCTTCACCTCGGCCTTGGTGCGCGAGGCACCGGCGGTGCGCAGGATGATGCCCTGGCCCTGCGGCACCTCGAGATCGCCGACGATGTCCTTGAGGCGCTTGCGGTCGGCGGCGTTGGTGATCTTCCGGGAGATGCCGCCCCCACGGGCGGTATTGGGCATCAGCACCGAGTAGCGACCAGCCAGCGATAGGTAGGTGGTGAGAGCCGCGCCCTTGTTGCCGCGCTCTTCCTTGACGACCTGCACCAGCATGACCTGCCGGCGCTTGATCACTTCCTGGATCTTGTACTGGTTGCGGCGGATCGACGGACGGCGACGCTCCTGCACGTCCTCGAGCGCGTCGGAACCGCCGACGCTTTCTACCGGCTCGTTGTTGACCGGTGCCTGCTCGATGTGGCCGGCATCGCCGTCGTCCTCGTGATGCTCCTCATCGGAGCTGACGGACTCGGGGGCAGCCGCCTCTGCGGGAGCCGCCGGCTCCTGCTCTTCATGATCGTCCTCGGCTTCCTGCTCGCGGATCAGCGCTTCGCGGTCGGCAACCGGGATCTGGTAGTAGTCGGGGTGGATTTCGGAAAAGGCGAGGAAGCCGTGGCGGTTGCCGCCATACTCGATGAACGCCGCCTGCAGGGACGGCTCAACCCGCGTGACCTTGGCGAGGTAGATGTTCCCGCGCAGCTGGCGGCGGGACTGGGATTCGAAATCGAACTCTTCGAGCCTGTTGCCGTTAGTGACGACGATCCGCGTTTCTTCCGGGTGGATACCATCCACCAGCATTCTCTTGATAGCCATTCAAAGGTACTCCGCGCCTTCGCGCGCCGACACCGATCGACCGGCAGGCCGGTCCTCCCGACGTGGCGCCATGCGAGGCGAAAGGGACTGAGGAAAAGGCGCGCGAGGCGCCAGGACGAGTGGTGGCGCGCACGCCACCAGGGATATGGAGAGCGAAGGCCACGGGGCGAGCACTGACAAACGGGCAACCGCTATTCGGGATCGCGTCACTGTTTGTCTGCCCGGTGGCCATCAGACCTCTTCCTTGAGAGGCAGTGCTTTGGAAGCACCCCCTCTTCGGCCCCGAAAGGCCGAGATTCACTGTTCGAGGCGTCAAATGTGCCGCATCTCGGCCGGCGCACTGCTAGAAGCGCAACCGGTCGCCGCTGCCGACCGTCCGGCCAGGGGCACATGATGCGCCGCTCCGGCATATGGTGGCGACAGCAGGCCGCCTCCAGATGGCTTTAGGGCCGATGCCGCAAATTGGCAACAGGAAACTCAAAACCTGAGGATTACGGCGGGTTTGGCGGTTGCGAAGCTGGCTATCGGTTTGTAACGCCCCACAATTGCCCGAGTGCTCTGTCGTCATCGGGGCAATGATTTGGGGAGCGGTGCGGCCTTGGTACGATCTGCCGGCTCCGGCGGTAAAACCGTCGGATTGATTGGGTTTGCGACGCTTTTGTGGCTCGTCGCCACGATGCTGCTCGGGTCGTTTTCGGCTCGGGCGCAGACACTCGAATCGGTTGAGGACTACCCAGACGTCGTCGACGCCCGTGTCACTACGACGCCCGACCGTGCCCGGTTGATCATCGATCTCGACGGGCCGACCGAGTTCGCCATCGTCTCGCTCGACAATCCCAACCGCATCGCCATCGACGTCAAGGCGTTCGACCTGAAGATCCTCGCCCCGGCCGACCCGGCCGGCAAGGGCATCGTCAGAGGCTTCAAGGTCGAGATGGCGGAAAAGGGCAGGGCGCGCACCACGCTCGAGCTGGAAGCGCCGGCCCAGGTGCAGCAGGCCTATTTCCTCGAGAAGGTTGCCGACCAGCCGGCCCGTCTGGTCGTCGACCTGATCCCCGATACGGCACAGAATTTCGCCGAGAAGGTCGCCTCCGACCTTGCCATGTCGATCGCCAACCAGGGCGCCGTCCCGGTGGTCGCCTCGACCGACCCGGGCACCCACGTGCCGATCACCGAGACGCGCCCGCTGGTCGTCATCGACCCCGGCCACGGCGGCGTCGACAATGGCGCCAGTGCCCCCAACGGCGTGCACGAGAAGAACATCACCCTGACCTTCGCGCTTCAGTTGCAGCGCGTGCTGATCGACTCCGGGCGCTTCGACGTGGCGCTGACCCGCGAGGACGATACCTACCTGACGCTCAACCAGCGCGTCGACCTTGCGCGCCTGAACAAGGCGGACCTGTTCGTGTCGCTGCATGCCGACAGCTTCCAGGAAGAGGAAATCCGTGGCGCCTCCATCTACACCCGCGACGAGAATGCCACCGACGTGCTCGACAAGGTGCTGGCCGATGGCGAGAACCGCTACGACATCGTCGCCGGGTTCGCCGTACCCCAGTCGACGCCCGCGGTAATGGACATCCTCGTCGACCTGATGCGGCGCGAGATGCGCAAGAGCTCGTTCCTCGCCGCGCAGGCCATCGTCCACCAGCTGGAACCGAGCGTCACGCTGCGCAAGTTCCCTGTGCGGCAAGCGGATTTCTTCGTCCTGCAGGCCCCGGACGTGCCGTCCGTGCTGGTCGAACTGGGTTTTCTGTCGAACGCCGCGGACATCGCCAACCTGCAGAAGTCCGATTGGCGCGACCGGACGGTGGATGCACTGGCCCGCGGCATCGCCGAGTACTTCACCCAGAACCAGCAACTGGCAGCGGCACCGTGATCAATCTCGACCGGCACCTGCAAGTTGATGCCTCGCAACGGCTTGAATTCGTCAACCCGTCCACATTTTGGCCGCTCTCTGCTATGATTCAGCGCGCGTGCGGCAGTGCGCAGTGCCGTTTGCTCCTTTTCCCAGGGTACAGGTTTCGATGCTCAGACTTCTAGGCTGGCTGTTCGGCTTTGGCGTGTTCTGCCTGCTCGGCGCGGGTGCAGTGGCTGCGGTCTACCTGAACCAGGTGATGGCGACCCTGCCGGACTATACGGTGCTGAAGGACTACCAGCCCCCGGTGACGACGCGCGTCCATGCCGCCGACGGTACGCTGCTGGCCGAGTATGCGCGTGAGCGCCGGCTGTTCCAGCCCATCGGCACCATTCCGCCGCTGGTAACCAACGCCTTCATTTCCGCCGAGGACAAGGATTTCTACAGCCATGGCGGCCTTGCCATCGACGGCATCGTCCGCGCCCTGCGCGACAACATCATGGCCAAGATCGAGGGCTCGGACTCGATCCAGGGTGGCGGCTCGACCATCACCCAGCAGGTCGCCAAGAACTTCCTGCTGACCTCCGAGCAGACCTGGGACCGCAAGATCCAGGAAGCCATCCTCGCGCTGCGCATCGAGGATACCTTCTCCAAGGACAAGATCCTCGAGCTCTACCTCAACGAGATTTTCCTCGGCCTCAACTCCTATGGCGTCGCAGCCGCCGCGCTCAACTATTTCGACAAGGCGCTCTACGAGTTGACCCCGGCGGAAGCCGCCTACCTCGCGGCGCTGCCCAAGGGCCCGAACAACTACCACCCGTTCCGCCGCACCGAGCAGGCCATCGAGCGGCGCAACTGGGTGCTCGACCGCATGGTCGAGAACGGAGTTCTCGAGGCCAGCATCGCGACGCCGGCCAAGGAAGAGGGGCTGAACGTCAAGCCGCGCACCTCAGGCAGCCAGCTGTTTTCGGCCGAGTATTTTACCGAGGAGGTTCGCCGCCAGCTCGGCAAGCTCTACGGCGAGAGCGAACTCTATGGTGGTGGCCTGTCGGTCCGCACCACGCTCGATCCCAAGCTGCAGGCCTATGCCCGCAAGGCGCTGATGGATGGCCTGATCGCCTATGACCACAATGCCGGCTTCCGTGGCCCGGTCGCGTCCGTCGATATCGCGCAGAAAGAGTGGGGCGAGGCTGTCAGCGAGATCAAGCCGCTCGCCGACGTGCCCGAGTGGCGCCTCGGCGTCGTGCTGACCATGGACGCCAACGAGGGAACCATCGGACTGCGCCCCGGCACCGACGTGGATGGCAAGATCCTGCCCGATCGCGTTACCGGCACCCTCGCTGGCCCCGATATCAAGTGGGTCAGCGACAAGCTCGGCACCATTCTGAAGCCCGGCGACGTGGTCTACGTCTCGCCCGTTCCGGACAAGTCCGGGTCCTACACGCTCGAGCAGGTGCCCGAGATCGAAGGCGCCCTTGTTGCCATGGACCCGCGGACCGGTCGCGTGCTGGCCATGGTCGGCGGTTTTTCGTTCGCCGAATCCGAGTTCAATCGCGCGACGCAGGCGTTGCGCCAGCCCGGCTCGTCGTTCAAGCCGATCGTCTATTCTGCCGCCCTCGACAACGGCTATACCCCCGCCTCTGTCGTCCTTGACGCGCCCATCGAGGTGGTGAACGCCGACGGTTCGGTCTGGCGGCCGGAAAACTACGCCCAGAGCTTTTATGGCCCGCAGACGCTGCGCGTCGGCATCGAGAAGTCGCGCAACGTGATGACGGTGCGGCTGGCCAAGGATCTCGGCATGCCGTTGATCTCGGACTATGCCAAGATGTTCGGCATCTATGACGATCTGAACCCCGTCCTGGCCATGGCGCTCGGAGCCGGTGAAACCACCGACATGCGCATGACGGCCGCCTATGCCACCATCGCCAATGGCGGACGCAAGATCGTTCCGACGCTGATCGACCGCATCCAGGACCGCTACGGCAAGACCATCTACAAGCACGACGAGCGGCTCTGCGATGGCTGCGTGGCCGAGAGCTGGACCAATCAGGGCGAGCCGCTGATCATCGACAATCGCGAGCAGGTGCTCGATCCGATGACCGCCTACCAGATCACCTCGATGATGGAAGGCGTGGTGCAACGCGGCACAGGCACCGCGGCTCGTTCCCTCAACCGTCCCGTTGCCGGCAAGACTGGCACCTCCAACGACTACAAGGACGCCTGGTTCATCGGCTTCACCCCCGAACTGGCAACCGGCATCTATATCGGCTTCGATACCCCCAAGAACATGGGCAAGCAGGCGACGGGCGGCGAAATGGCCGTGCCGATCTTCGCCGAGTTCATGGCCGATGCGTTGCAGGGGAAGCCGCCCACCCCGTTCAACATGCCCGGTGGCATGAGCCAGGTCTGGATCGATCCGGCCAGCGGTGTGAACGCCATGGGCGGCGAGGCGGCCATCTACGAGGCGTTCAAGCCGGGCACCGGCCCCAACCTCGTCACGTCGGTCATCGGTGTCGATTCGGACGCGTTCATGAACATCGAGAACGACGGCGCGTTCGATCAGGACACCGATTTTTCGGTGGGCCGCGGTGGCCTGTTCTGACCGGCATTGTCGCCTGGCCTGATCCCCGCCTGGGGCGGAAGGCCGAGCCTCGGCCCGTCGATCCCAGCCTGCGCGCCATCGGCGAACGGCTCCGCGCCGCTGCCGACGCAGCCCGCGCCTACGGCCTCGCCGCAGTCCATATCGGCGCCGTCGCCCCGGTCGCGGTGATCAGCACCGCCGCCGATGCGACAAGGCGCGACTACCTCGTGCTGTACAATCCGGAAATCCTGTCGCTGGGCGGGGCCAGCGCCGAGGGACTGGAGGGGTCTGTGTCGATGCCCGGGCTCGAGGTCTCGGTCAAAAGGCCACAGCAGGCCCGCATCGCCTACGACGACGAAACGGGCGCCCGCCATGAACTGGACCTCGACGGACTGCCGGCCCGCATCGCCCAGCACGAGATCGACCAGGTCGGCGGCGTATTCTTTCTCGAGCGCCTCTCGCGCCTCAAGCGCGACATGGCGATCAAGCGCTGGAAGAAATCGCAAACGGCGTAGTCATCCGGTCCGGGCAGCAGGTGTACCTTGACCCGCTCTTGCGCTTCGGTATCTGGACTGAGGTTCTTGGGGGCAAGCGAAGCCATGGGCGCGTCGATGGACGGGTTGTTGATCAGGTATCACTACCTGCGCACCATCGGTCGTCTGCCCAACCTTCAGAACCCTTCAACCTTCACCGAAAAGGTGCAGGTTGCCAAGCTGACCTGGCGTTCTCCCCGAATGGTCCGGCTCGCAGACAAGGTCGAGGTCAAGAAGGTTGTCGCTGAGCAGCTCGGGCCCGAATGGGTAACGCCCACGCTCTACGCCGGGCCGAACCTTCCCCCGCGGTCCGAACGGCACTGGCCCGTCCCCTATGTCATCAAGTGCAACCATCGCAGCGGAGGCAACCACTTCGTTCACACGCCGGATCCACCGTGGTCGATGATCGATCGCCAGGTCGCCCGCCACCTGGCGCGTCCCTATGGTCGGCGGTTGGCCGAATGGGTCTACACCCGGATTGCCCCGCAGGTCTTGGTCGAGCCCTTCATCGGTTCGGGCGATGCCCCACCCGACTACAAACTCTTTCTGTTTGGTGGCAAGTTTGCCTTTACGGCGATGAACTGGAACCGCTTCGGACCTGGTGGGGTGCAACGGGCAACTTTCGATCGCGACTGGAAGCGGCTGCCGTTTGTCACCAGTTCTTACGGCGACTACGACGGCCCCGATGTTCCGCATCGTCCGGAGAGCTACGAAGACATGATCGCTGGCGCCGAAGTTCTCGCCGCGGGCTTTCCTTTCGTTCGGATCGACTTATACGAGATTCACCGCCGGCCACGCTTCGGCGAAGTGACCTTCTATCCTCAGTCGGGGCTCTTCCGCATGCCCAGGCAATATGATCTGCAAGTCGGCGCCTTGTGGCCTGAAGGTATGCCGACGTGACCCTCTCGCAACGCCGATTCGACCGTGTTGTCTTTTCGCTGACCAACGCCTGGTTCTACCTGACGCGGCCGCTGTTCGTGCTGCGCTACCATCGCAAGCTCGGCCGCTGGCCGAAGCTGGCGACACCCGGGCGCCTCAGCGAACTCGTCCAGTGGCGCAAGCTCTTCGACCGGAATCCCGCTTTCATCATCTTTGCCGACAAGCTCGCCACCAAGACCTGGATCGCTGAGCGCCTGCCGGACCTGCCGATGGCGGAGACCCTCTGGGTCGGGGACCGACCCGAGGACATTCCGGCCGCGCTGCTGACGCCTGGCCACGTCATCAAGACCAACAACGCTTCGGGCCAGAACTACCTGCCGCACCGTGGGGAACTGCCACGCGCCGAGGTGAACCGCCAGTTCCACCGCTGGCTCCGCGCCTCGGCCGGAAAACGCTGGCTGGGCTGGCTCGATCAAGGCCAGGAATGGGCCTACTGGCCGGTGCCATCGAAGGTATTCGTCGAGCGGCAGGTCAGCGGGGACCGGCCGCTTGTCGATATCTCCGTGCGGGTGCTCGATGGCGAAGCGTTGATGGTGAGCTGCGCGCTCGACTTCAAGACCGAAGGCAGCACGGTGGGATACTTCTGGCCCGACGGCACGCCTGTCGATGATCCCGAGGCCAGCACGCTGCCCACGGGCTTTGCAGTGCCTCCTGCATTCTTCGAAGCAGTGAGGGCTGCAGCAATCCTGGGTCAGGGGTTCGACTACCTGCGGATCGACTTCCTGACCGACGGCGACACGCTCTACTCGGGCGAGATCACCTGCTACCCCGCCTCCGGCCACGGCACCGACGATCCGTTCATCCGGCGGCTCTACCTGCGCTGGCTCGACACGCTGCACCTGAGCTGGGCCCTGTCCACCCCGCAACCCTGGCCCCGCCGCGTCTACCTCGCCGCGTTCCGCCGCTGGCTGGACCGGCACCGAGCCGAACTGGCCCGAAACGCGTCACCTGAAAAACGGGAGTGATGGTGCCGGCAGGAATCGAACCCGCGACCCACTGATTGCGAACCTCCTGCGCTGCCCAAACAACCCTTAACCTTGTTAAGGTACCGGCCCTCGCTGCCGGAACTGTTAGCAGACCTAGTGGCCGCATCCTCGCGCTCGAGGCGCTGCTTGATGGCGGCCTCTCGCCAGGCGCGGCCCTGTTCGGGCTCGGGCCAAACCCGCCGATGAACCGCTGTACGGGTCGCGGTGCTGCGGGCTGATCCTCGGTTGCTGTGACAGGGTGGTCGATGCGGATCTTGTCGGTCGACATGGTGCATCTCCACTGGTTGGGTGCACCAAGATCAAGGAACTGCGCTCGACGGCCCGTTTGGTTGCCCTGTTCGGTAGCATCCCCTTGCGGGATCCACCTTGCCCGTGCGGGCAGGTTGGCGAGGGCGATAGCCCCAATCTTGATGCTGGCCGAACGATAAGCCTTTCGTGGCCGTGGTCAGGACGTGACCGGGTTGGTGCTCGCCAAGCGGTCTTGGACGTTTCGGTGCGGCCGTGGGTTGGTCCCCAGCTTTGACGGCTCCAGCCTTCTGGTCACCAACTCCGCCTTCCACTGCGCGACTGAAGCCCAATACTCGAGCGCTTGTTGCTCAGGGTCCGTTGAGGAAGCGGCGGTAGTTGGCCGGCGAAATCGGCTGGCAAAGCTTGTCGCGCGCGATGGCGAGGCCTGCGGCGGAAAGGGCGTGCCAGCGTTCCGGGTCATCGGCGAGCGCCCGCATCTCGCGTGCGGCATGGTCGAGCCTCGCGTCGGCCCAGACCAGCCCGGGACCGCCTGCGTAACGTCCGGAAGC
>CAIMLX010000235.1 GCA_903842455.1 uncultured Hyphomicrobiales bacterium
TGACGTGGTGATCGGCGCCCTGCTCGGTGCCGACGAGTTCGGCATGGCGACGGCCCCGCTGATCGCGGCCGGCTGCATCATGATGCGCAAGTGCCACCTCAACACCTGCCCGGTCGGCGTCGCGACGCAGGACCCGGTGCTGCGCGCGCGCTTCACCGGCAAGCCCGAGCACGTCATCAACTACCTCTTCTTCGTCGCCGAGGAAGTGCGCGAGCTGATGGCCGAACTGGGCTACACCCGCTTCGAGGAAATGGTCGGCCAGATGCAGATGCTGGACAAGACCGAGGCCGTCGCTCACTGGAAGGCGAAGGGGCTCGATTTCTCCAAGCTGTTCCACAAGCCGTTCGCGGCCGAAGGCGTGGGAATCACCCACACCGAAAGCCAGAACCACCCGATCGACAAGGTGCTGGACCGCAAGCTGATCGAGCAGGCCCGCCCTGCACTCGAGCATGGCACCCCGGTCAAGATCGTCGAGACCATCACCAGCGTCGACCGCTCGGCGGGCGCCATGCTGGGCGGTGCGGTGGCCAAGCGCTACGGCCATGCCGGGCTGCCCGACGACACCATCGCCATCAGCCTCACCGGCACCGCCGGCCAGGCGTTCGGCGCCTGGGCGACGCGGGGCATTTCGATCGACCTCGTCGGTGAAGCCAACGACTATGTCGGCAAGGGCCTGTCGGGCGCGCGCCTCGTGGTCCGGCCGCCGGAGAAGCGGGGCTATGTGGCCGAAGAGTCGATCATCATCGGCAACACCGCGCTCTATGGTGCCATCACCGGCGAGTGCTACTTCCGCGGCGTGGCCGGCGAACGCTTCGCCGTCCGCAACTCGGGTGCCATCGCGGTAGTCGAGGGCACGGGCGATCATGGCTGCGAATACATGACGGGTGGCGTGGTGGTGGTGCTGGGCAAGACCGGCCGCAATTTCGCGGCTGGCATGTCGGGCGGCATCGCCTACGTGCTCGACGAGGACGAGAGCTTCGAGAGCCGCTGCAACATGTCGATGGTGGAGCTCGAGCCCGTGCCGGAGGAAGAGGCCCTGCGCAGCCGCGAGTTCGGCGAATCGGGCGACCTGCTGACGGCCGGCGTGGTCGAGATCCTGCACGACCTGCAGCGGCACGACGCGGACCGGCTTTACCAGCTGATCCTGCGGCACAAGACCTTTACCGGCTCGAGCCGCGCCAACCACATCCTTTCGAACTGGGACGAATACCTGCCCAAGTTCCGCAAGGTGATGCCGACCGAGTACCGCAAGGCACTTCAGAAGATGGAAAAGGCGCGGGAAACCGCCCAGCGCGTGGCGGCGGAATGAACGCGTTCAAGCGATTGGCGGCTGCAGGCGCACTTTGCGCCTGCCTCGCTCCGACTACTACCGTTACGGCGCAGGACACTGACCAGTACAAGGTGATGTACACGCTGAAACTCGAGACTGGGAAAACCGTCGAGATGCCATTCAACTTCGTCATCGGCTACCCAAGCTGCCTTCAGGCCAGAAAGAAGGTCGAGGTCGGCAAAGTCATTCCGCGCGGCGTATTGGTGACTGCTGACGGGAAGTCGCCCTCAGCGACCATCGTCAGCGCCAGTTGCGTGCTTCTCTAGGAACGGGGAACAAAAATGGGCAAGATCACTGGTTTCCTCGAAATCGAGCGCGTCGACCGGGACTACCTTCCGGTCGAGGAGCGGCTGAAGAACTACAACGAGTTCACCCTGCCGCTGGGCGACAAGGGCACGCGCGACCAGGCGGCGCGCTGCATGGATTGCGGCGTTCCCTACTGTCACAACGGCTGTCCGGTGAACAACCAGATCCCGGACTGGAACGACCTCGTCTACAAGGGCGACTGGCTGAAGGCGCTGAAGAACCTTCACTCGACCAACAACTTCCCGGAATTCACCGGCCGCATCTGCCCCGCCCCATGCGAGGCAGCGTGCACGCTGAACATTCCGGACACCCCGGTGAACATCAAGTCGATCGAATGCGCGATCATCGACAAGGGGTTCGAGGAGGGTTGGGTCACCCCGCAGGTCAATCCGGACAAGACCGGCAAGAAGGTTGCCGTCGTCGGTTCCGGCCCGGCCGGCATGGCTGCTGCGCAGCAGCTCGCCCGCGCCGGCCACGAAGTGCATCTGTATGAAAAGGCCCAGCAGATCGGCGGCCTGATGCGCTACGGCATCCCGAACTTCAAGCTCGACAAGAAGATCATCGACCGCCGCGTCCAGCAGATGATCGCCGAAGGCGTGGTGCTCCATACCGGCGTGCATGTCGGCAAGGACATCACCGTCGACGAA
>CAIMLX010000236.1 GCA_903842455.1 uncultured Hyphomicrobiales bacterium
GCAGGCGAGGAAGCTCGAGATCGCCGCCGCCGTGTGGATATTGGCCATGAAGCCGATCGGCGAGCCGGCGCAGTGCAGCGCCGTCGGGATGCCCTCCTCCTCGGCGTCGTCGGAGATGCGCTTGGTCTCCATCAGCCCGCCGGAGGTGAGCAAGTCCGGGTGGACGATATCCACCGCCCGCGTCCGGATCGCCTCGCGGAACCCATCGCGCAGGTACCAGTCCTCCCCCGCCGCGATCGGCGTCAGCAGCGCGTCGGATACATGCTTGTGGCCGGGAATGTCGAAGCGCGACATCGGGTCTTCCATCCAGGCGAGGTCGTACTTTTCCAACGCCTTGCCGAGGCGGATCACCTCGTCGGCGGTGAGATAGCCCTCGCCGAAATGGTCGACGCAGAGCTGCACGTCCTTGCCGACCGCCGCCCGCACCTCGCCCACCACATGCGCAGCGCGTTCGATGGTCGCGTCGGTGAGCTTCACGCCACGTCCGGCCATCGGCGCCTTGAACCACTTGCCCATCTCGAACTGGGTCTCGTGCGGCGCGTCGTGGCCGATCAGCGGCTCGTCGCCAGTCTCGAACAGGCTCGGCCGCAAGTCGAACTTGATCCAGGTGAGCCCGCGGGCCCGCCGCCCCTTCACCGCCGCGACGAAATCCTCCGGCGTCGGGTTGTCGGGCGTCGGCGTATCGCCATAGAGCCGGATCTTGTCGCGGTACTTGCCGCCGAGCAACTGGTAGCAGGGCACGCCGTAGACCTTGCCGATCAGGTCCATCAGCGCGATCTCGATGCCCGAAACGCCGCCGCCCTCGCGGCCCCAGCCGCCGAAGCGCTTGATGGCGCGGAAGATCATGTCGACATTGCAGGGGTTCTGCCCGAGCAGCACCGACTTGAACTGCAGCGCGTTGGTGGCGTGACCGGCGTCGCGCACTTCGCCGAGGCCGTAGACGCCCTGGTTCGTGTCGATCTTCAGGATTGGGTAGTCGTAGTTGGCGGCCACCACCGCCAACCGCATGTCGGTGATCCGCAGCTCCGTCGGCTGCGAATTGCGGTTGATGGCATTCTCGATCGTGTCAGTCCCAGTCACGTCTCTCTCCCTCAGCGGCGGTGCCGGTATGCCGGCAGCATGAATTCGGTCAGCTCGTCCATGATGGTCGCAGCCTCTTCGCGCGCATGGTCGTCGAGCATGCGGAAGCCGGACTGGCGCACGGCAGCGCTGCCGATGACGCCGCGCATCTTCAGCACCTCCTTCATCAGCGGCATGCCGTAATTGCTCTCCATGTCGAGCAGCGGCAGCAGCCGGTTGAAGATGCCGCGCACCCGCTTGTCGTCCTTCGCCTCGATGGCGTTCCACAGCGCCACGTGCACGTCGGCGATCTCGCAGGCCGGCATGGTGCCGGAGACGCCGTGGCGCACTTCCTCGAGCAGCGTCTTGCCGGCCCGGCCGCCCATCACGCCCTCGACCTTGTCACCGCAGAGCCGGATGATCTCACCGACGGTCTGGGCCGGGTAGCCCGACTCTTCCTTCACGAAGCGGGCCGTCGGGATCTCGTTGACCAGTTCGGCAATCAGCGGCGCGCTCATCGTCGTCGCCCCCTGCCCGATGACGTTCTGGATCACCAGCGGCAGCGCCGTGGCCGCACCGATGGCGCGGTAGTGGGCCTTGAGGTCGGCGATGGTGGACGGGTGCAGCGTCGGCGGCAGCGCCATCACCGCATCGGCGCCCAGCACTTCGGCCTGCCGCGCATAATCGGCAGCAATCGAATGGTGCGGCGCCGAAACGGCAACGATCGACGGCACCCTGCCCTTCGCCCGCCCCACGACGATCTCGGCGGCCCGCTTGCGCTCCGTCTCGCTGAGGTAGCCACCCTCGCTCGCCAGCGCATTGGCGACCACGCCATGCACCCCGGCGGCAAGGCAGAACTCCATCGTCGCCTCCAGCCCCTCCTCATCGAGCCGCAGATCGGCCGTGAACGGCGTCGTCACGATGACGAAGATGCCGCGAAAACTGGTCCTGTCCATTTGGTCTTCCCCCCGGGCCTTTGGCCTCGCTACTTGATTGCGCCCTGTGTCAGCCCGCGGATGAAGAAGCGGCCGCCGAACAGGTAGATCAGGATCGGCGGTCCAGCGGCAATCATCACTGCGGCGGCCGATGAGCCGCTGCCCACGCCCATCACCGCCGCCGTGATCGGCTGCTGGCTGCCGGAGGTAAACACCATGCCGAACAGGTACTCGTTCCAGATGGAGGTGAACTGCCAGATCACCGTCACGATCAGGATCGGTGGCGATATCGGCAGGATCACCTTGAGGTAGATGCGCCAGAACCCGGCGCCATCCACCTGCCCCGCCTTGATCAGTTCATCCGGCACGCCGGCATAGAAGTTGCGGCAGAACAGGGTCGAAAAACAGAGCGTCTGCACGGAATGGATGATGATCAGCGCCAGCACGTTGTTGGCGAGGCCGACCTTGCCGACGATCCAGGCCCAGGGCAGCAGCGTCGTCTGGCTGGGGATGAACACCCCCGCAACGATCATCAGGAAAATGACGTTCGAGCCGCGGAAGCGCCATTTGGACAGCACATAGCCGGCCATCGCCCCCACCGCGGTCGAAATGATGGTCGCCGGAATCACCATGATCAGCGAGTTGTA
>CAIMLX010000237.1 GCA_903842455.1 uncultured Hyphomicrobiales bacterium
CAGTCGCGTTCAACCTGGACAAGGTGGCGCTGTGCCGACGGTAGGTTTGGGCAAGGCCCAGCACCACATCGTCGACAAAGAAACCATCGACATGCGCGAAGTCGTCGCTTGCGTCGCGCCGCAGGTCGTCCGCCAGTTCGTCGAGCCAGTCCGCTGCGAAATCATAGAGCGCTGCGAGGCGCGCGCCTTCAGCAGCAGGACTGGTCGTTCCTGCCTCCAGCCGGTTCACACCAGCCCCTGCCTCGGCACGAAGCACTGCCATCGGTTCGGCGAGACGCTTCTGCACGTCCTCCACGGCGTGCAGCGTATGTGGCCGCGAGCGGCTGTCGGGTGGGTCGTCGACCAGCACCACAATGTTGCGCCGCCCATAGCGCGCCAGCGCCGCCGACAGCAGAGTCATCTGCAGCACCCGGCGCTCTTCGCGATACGTTGGGATCAGCACGGTAACGGCCGGGGCGCGTGCGCTGAGCAGCTCGGTTTGCGGGTACCTCGCCACAGGCGTCATGCGCCGAATCGCGGTGCCGAACCGGTTCACCAAGTAGGCGAGGGCGCAGAAGAAAAGGCAGAGAAAGAAAAACAGTTAGACCGCTTTCGATACTGACGGAACACCGGCCGCCGTGACGATATGATAACCAGCGAGCGCCGCCGCGACTGTGGCACAGCTGCTAATGATTATCACCCAGGCCGGCTCGAGGCTCCGACGCAAGTATGATAGTGGTATTGGTGCGTTCGAAACGGCCAAGACTATTGCTTTTCTGTCGCGATTTCTATCATAGTACTACAGGCACAAAAGGTAGCGACATAGATGTATATTTCGTAACAAGCTAAATCGTCCTCATTTATTTATGCTTGTCCCGCTGTAGCAATCAACTGTCTTGTCGTCCAGTTGAAGGCCGGCGTTGAACACCAGCTCGCGATCGTTGTTGCCAAGGTTCACGACGAGACCAACAGCTAACGCCTCGTTGATCGTCATGCCACCGCGTGCATCTATGGCCAGCCATACTGCTCGCTCCAGCGCGGTCCGACCCGGAAACGTGCCGTGTCGCTCTGCTGAGTTAACACGATTCTGTAGAGCACCTACTCCGCATTCCGCAGAAGGCACGCCCGAATCAGCGCAAACGCCGCGCTTCAGAATGCTGTGCCGCAGAGGAGAGTTGCCGCAAATGCGGCTGATCACTTCAGCACAAGAGACCGTCCGCTTTTTCTAACGGGCGTTGATAACACGGATAACAGTTCGTTAGCCCTATTCGTAGGCCGGTGAGGTGGCAAATTTGGTCCACCTGAGAGACGACTGCCTACCATTTCGGATGAGTAGCGGAGGACTTTGGGGCATCAAGGGCGACCAGGTGAAGCGCCTGAAGGAACTCGAGGCGGAGAACGCCCGGCTTCGAGGGGCCGTGTCGGACCTGACGCTCGACAAGATGATCCTGCCGGAGGCCGGGGCCCCGCCTACCTCGGCAAGTTCACCAAGGATTGTTCCAATGGTGATGGAACCAGACGCCGTCTACAGCTCTCGCCCGTGCTGCCGGAACGAGCTAGCGGTAACTTTGGAATGGCGCCGTGTTGATTTCCGCCGAGAACTGACCCGGGATTTCCACCGAGAAGTGACCCGCCTCTAGGTATGTTTGGGGTCGGGTTTGATGGTCAAGGTTCTGGGTGTCTCCTTTGTGGTTTTGGGATCGTGAGCGGAGCTGTTCTTGAAGCGGAAGCTGTCGTTTCCGGTTTCGAGGATATGGCAGTGATGGGTCAGGCGATCGAGCAGCGCGGTGGTCATCTAGGCATCGCCGAAGACGCTGGCCCATTCGCTGAAGCTGAGGTTGGTGGTGATGACGACGCTGGTATGCTCGTGTATCGCCATGATCTTTGGGCAAAGGTGCTCACGCACCTGAAACCGCGTTCAATGCTCGAAATCGGTGTGTGGGAAGGCGAGTTCGCCGAAGCAGCATTGCGCAACGCGCCGGCACTCAATCGGTACTTCATGCTCGATGCGTGGCGCCACATGTCCGACTGGAACAAACCGCTGAACGTCGGTCAGGACCGATTCGAGCAGACCTTCGCCACGGCGATTCGGCGTACCGACTTTGCCGCTGACCGCCGCGTCATCCTAAGGGGGACGACGACTGAGACAATCGGAACGATCGCCGATCGCGCCCTCGATCTGGTCTATATCGACGGCGACCACACACTGCGCGGCATCGCCATCGACCTGGTCCTTGCAGCCGACAAAGTGCGGCCGGGCGGCATCACCGCTGGCGACGACTTCTCGCCGACCATATGGCAGCACGACGCGAGCTTCGAGCCGACGCTGGTCTTCCCCTTCGCCGTGCATTTCGCGGAAGCGCGCGGGTGGCCCATCGTGGCGCTGCCGTACAACCAGTTTGCTATCCTCAAACTGTCGCCGGGCCAGCGGGACTTTCGCTTCCTTCGTCCGCTCGGAGGCCATGACAGCGTGGCTATCGGCAGCCAGGCGTTGCCCCGCTCCTAGGCCCCCTCGATGGCCGAGATTCGATGCTTGTTGCAAGCGAAGCGGGCGACGCCAGCCGCGCGGCGCCACGCTGGCCGAGGTCTACAAGCTGCGACCTGGCATAAGTATGTCGACGTCGAGCGCATCATCGGCTGCGACCGCCTAATCTCGGGCCAGCCGAGATCAAAACGCGCCCATACGCAGACAGGCTACTCACCGCTTCAACAGCGGCAGTGGGCTGCCGAGAAAGCTGCGCCGAAGCCAACTCTATGCCGTCACACACGACCTCCATATGGTCGCCTGACTCAAACTAAACCGCCTCCGGGAAACCCGGGACCCTCCAGCAGGTTGCGCAAGGCAGTCCTGTGGAGCAGGTTGCTCGAACCCAATATTCAGTTTGAGGTTCGGGCTATGAAGGCCGTCGTCATCCACGCTGCGCATGACCTTCGGGTCGAGGAGCGCGAAGTGCCGGCACCCGGCCGGGGTCAAGTCGGGATCGCCATCGGCGCTGGCGGCATCTGCGGCTCGGATCTGCATTACTATCATCATGGCGGCTTTGGCGCCGTGCGGGTCAAGCATCCGATGGTCCTCGGTCACGAAATCGCTGGCACCATCACCTCCCTGGGCGAAGGCGTTGAAGGATGGGGCGTGGGCGATCGGGTGGCCGTGTCGCCCTCACTGCCCTGCAACAAGTGTGAGTACTGCCTCAAGGGTCTTGAGAACCACTGCCTCGATATGAGCTTTTACGGAAGCGCTATGCGCACGCCACATGTGGATGGAGCGTTCCGCCAGCATCTGGTTGCGGAAGCTACCCAATGCCACAGGCTGTCGGATGGGGTGACCCTGGCGGAAGGTGCCTTTGCTGAACCCCTTGCAGTGACGCTGCATGCCGTGGCCCGTGCGGGTTCCTTGCTCGGTAAGCGCGTGCTGGTGACTGGCAGCGGTCCAATCGGCGCCCTGTGTGTGGTGGCGGCTCGAACCCACGGCGCGCGCGAGATCGTTGTCACCGACGTAGCTGATGCACCGCTGGCCTACGCCAGGGCAGTTTCGGCAGATGAGACCATCAACGTCGCGACCGAGGCGGAGCGCCTCGCTGCCTACGGCGCCAACAAGGGAAGTTTCGACGTCATGTTCGAGGCCTCGGGCAATACGGCTGCGGTCGGCGCAGGCCTCAATGTGCTGCGCCCACGTAGCGTGCTGGTACAACTCGGCAACGGCGGCGATCTCGGGGTGCCCCAAAGTCTGGCTGTGAGCAAGGAAGTCGATATACGCGGTTCATTCCGGTTCCACGAAGAGTTCGGCCTTGCTGTCGATCTCATCAATCGCCGTCGGGTCGACGTGAAGACCCTGCTCAGCGCGACGTTCCCGATGGAAGATGCAGTCGCCGCTTTTGACCTGGCGTCCGATCGTCAGCGTTCCATGAAGGTGCAACTGACCTTCGCCTAGGTCATGCCCGGCCGTTGATCGGCTGGCGCAAGCGCCGGGCGGCCTTAGTCCAGCTGTACCAGTCGACGGCGCTTCGCTCCGACGCTGCAGTTACACCGCAGCGGAAATCAGTGCGCCGACAGATGCGATCCCGCGATCGAACTCTTCAGCATCTGGCTAGTGGCCCGGCAGCAGTTCCGGGTCAACCGCAACGCCAAATCCTGGTGCACGACCAAGATGGGCTCGGCCGTTGTCTATCTTCACGCCTCCGCTGAATGGTGTACCGGCGAAGAAGGTGTGCCCTTGAGCGTCCAGCGGGTAGTGGTGCTTTATTGTTGCGCCCAGGTGGCAAAGCATAGTGTCGCCCAAGAGGGTGAACGGCATGGTGTCTAGGCTGACCCCGATGCCGCTGGCTTCACATATCTCGACGATACGGCGTGCAGGCCACAAGCCGCCCACGCGGTTCGGCTTGAGGACGATACGGTCGGCGGCTTCCATACGGACAATCTGGAGCATCGCGGTCGGAGAGGTCACCGCCTCGTCGAGGACAACCGGAAACGGCAGCATCCTTCGGATCTGCGCATGGCCTGCGAGATCAAGGTGATGCAGCGGCTGTTCGATTGCCATGTTCGGATGGAAGGCTGTCCGGCGCACCCGCTCAAACATCGCGACAGCCATCTTGGCGTTCATTATCCCTTGGTTCGCGTCAACATCGACCTGAATGTGATGCGGCAATCGAGCCATGACGCCCGCGACTTTGTCGGCGTCAGCGTCGAAAAGGGCTTTGGAGTACCCGTGCTGGCGCAGTTGTGACCCGACCTTCAGTTTGAGCCCGGTGAAGCCACGCTCGACGTAGTAGTTGCAGACTCCCAGAAGCTGGTCGACGGTATGGCCATGCATTTGGGTCTGTAGTTCCAACTCCTGCCTGTAGCTGCCGCCGAGGAGTTCGTAGACAGGACAGCCATGCACCTTACCCGCCAGATCATAAATCGCCATGTCGATGGCGGCCTGCGCCGGACGGCACCCCGGCACACCAATGCTGGCAACTGCTTCCATGCGGTGATGTATGCCGGCAATGTTCAGTGGGTCCTCGCCAACGAGAACGCTACGGAACCGACCAAGCCAGTCCAGCATACTGCCTATTCCGTGACCCAGATAGTGCGGCAGCGTCGCTCCATCGCCATACCCCTCGGTGCCGTCGTCGGCCTTGATGATGACGAGGGCAGTCTCTGGAGGCGCGTACCGGCGCGCCGCCAGCATCTCGGGCGTGAACGAAGCCTGCTCATCGGCAGAGGCGTCTGTGCCTGCGTCACTCGGCGCTATGAGGTTCAATGGAAAGAAGTCGATCGATACTATTTTCATCAGCGAACCCGCCCGCGTTTAGCATTGCGTGATATAACGATATACGTTGACCGTCCAGCCGCCCCCGATTATCTGAGGGCGACCCTTTGCAAGACCGCTGAGCACAAAAACAGCCCGATGACCAAGCGTGTATCCATCACCCTAAAAGACGTTGCCGCTGAAGCTGGTGTCTCCGTCGGGATCGCCAGCCGGGTTCTTGCCGGCTATGGATCGTTTAGCGAAAAGTCGCGCGCCAGCGTCCTTGCGGCTGCAAACAAGCTCAACTACCGCGCCAACGGAGTAGCTCGCTCCCTGCGTTTGCGCCGTACGAACAGTATCGGCGTTCTTATCAGCCAGATCAGCAGCTATCACTGGACCACCTTTGTGCAAGGGGTGGAAGAGTCGGCAAAGCGTGCGGGATATGGCGTGGTTCTGTCCAATACCGGCGATGATCCCATCCGCGAAATGGACTACCTGCGAGACATGCGGGAACGCGGGATTGATGGAATCATCGCGTCCCCGCTGGATCGCAACCTGCGCGCATTCCGGCAGGCCGCGGACTCTGGCTTCCCGATGGTTACGGTCAATGTGAACATCGGGAGCGACAAGGCTGCGGTCGTGGCGACCGACGAGCGACGCGCCGGCGCCGACGCCGTGGCCCACCTCAGCGCCCTAGGTCATCGACGTATTGGGCTGGTCGCCGGCGACCAGGAGCTCGAAAGCGGCAGGTTGCGCCTTGACAGTTATCGCGTTGGGCTTGCGGAGGCAGGCATCGAGTTTGACGACGATATTGTCGTTTTCGGCAATTACCGGCACGACGAGGCATACGAGGCGGCGCGGCGCCTGATATCGCTGCCGCACCCTCCAACGGCCCTACTGGTGTGCAATGAGTCCATGACCGGTGCTGTTCTGGAATGCCTCCGTGACTACGGCGTCCGCATCCCCGGCGAAATGAGCCTCGTCGGCTTCGACGATCCGGACTGGGCGAAGTTCTACTCGCCGGCAATAACCACCCTGCGCGAAGAACGTTACTACATGGGCAAACTGGCCTGCGATGCTCTGGTCGCCGAACTGGAGCGAAGCGGTTCGGCACCGGAGACCGCACTCGTGACACTGCGTACGCGTCTCGTTGTGCGCCAGTCGTGTGCGGCCCCGCGAATGACCAGGACTTTGTCCAGGACCATGCCAACGGCCCAGCTGGCGGACCATAAGAAACTCGCACTCAGCTAACGGACATCAAGACGTGCAAATGCGATGGCTCGATATCTCTGACACCAAGCCTGGCAGCAGGAGTGTTCTCTTGTCGCTGGACGATGGCGAACAATTTGGCCTGGGCGAGATCTACCTGCCGGCCGGGGCCGACAAGGCAACTGTCCTTCATCTGGCGAGGGCAAGCGCGGACATGCTGGCGCCAATCGACCTGCGAAATATCAACATGGCGATTGATGCGGTATCCGGTTTGACTGATCAGGATGCCAACGCCGGGCCAGCGGTTCGCGCCGCTTTTGACGTCGCGCTGCACGATCTGAACGGCAAGCTGCGCGGGTGCCCCGTCCATGTCATGCTCGGCGGTAGTTACCGCAGCGAGATCGCCATCTCAAAACACTTCCGGAGCGGAGCGGCGGTGCCCGACTCAGACGCGATCGGGACTACTTCCGTACTAATGGAATACCGTGCAGAGCCATCGCGGCAAATCGCGAGTTTTGGACCCACGTCTGCGATAGGCTGGCTGACTGCGGCAATAGACCGGCTCGGCCCTACGGTCCAGGTGGATATCGACGCCAGTTGTAGCTTTGACAATCCGGCCCTGGCGAGAACCTGCATTGAGGGCCTTCTATCAAGCGCGCCACGCTTGAACATCGGGCTCCTTCAACCATTGAACGATGGCGACCTCGTTGGTCATGCAGCCCTTTGCGCCGCGCTGCCGATTCCCATCATCCTCGATCGTTCGGTTCACTCCGCCAAGGCAATGAGTCAGATTGTAAGGCTTGCGGCCGCCGATCGCGTCGTGGTGAACATCGAGCGCGTTGGTGGCCTTCGCGCTGCAATGCAGATTGTTTCGATTGCCGAAGCAGCCTCGATGGGCGTTTCGTCCGCCACATTCTGCTGCACCGCCGTAGGGGCAGCGGCAGCGTTGCACTTCGCAGCAGTCCTGCACGACACCTTTCCAGCGCGTCTCGACAATATGCTCTCTTACGATGGACGGATCCTAGACTCCGGTACTGCCGTTGCCGCAGGTGTCGCAAAGGTTGGCACAGCACCGGGCCTTGGCGTCCAGATGCGCGACGACGCCATGGCCGCTTTCCGGCCCGCCCTCTAGTCTCCTGGATCACTGAGCCCCCTCCCCGGTGAGCATAGTTTCCGCTTGCACACCACCGTGGCCTTGGATAGCTTGCAGGTATATCGTTATACCCTGGGGAGGATGGGAAATGGTTGATCGTCGTAGTGTTGTAGCTGGCTTCGCTGGTACTGTTGCAGCGTCGATGCTTCCAGTGCCGCTTCTGGGTTTTGGCTCGCAGGCGCTGGCTCAGGCCACGCCCGTCGCGGGTGGCACGCTGAATATCGGCCTGCATATTCCGCTCAGCACGTTGGATTGGCAGTCGACAGTATCGCACCCGCTGCCACACGTGATGGGGCATGTCTTCGAAGGGCTCTACGGGTTCGGCAAAGATTTCAACGCCGCCCCGGAGATCGCCGAGAGCGTCGAGGCCACGCCCGATGGCCTGAAGTGGACGTTCAAACTGCGCCCAGGTGTGAAGTTCCACAACGGCGACATCGTCGACGCCGAGGACGTGAAGGCGTCGCTTGAGCGCTGGCGGACCGTCGGCCCCAAGGGGCCTGGCCTTGCTACTGTGACCTCGATTGACACTCCCGACCCACTAACGGTTGTGCTGAACTTCAGCAGCCCCATGGGCCGCTTCCTGCTGCTGATGCTTGGCTCGGACGAGAACAAGTTCGTGGTCATGCCCAAGGAAATCGCAGAAGCATCTACGACGCCCGGCCAACTCACTGAGGTCATCGGCACAGGACCGTACAAATTTGTCGAGTACGCGACAGACCAGTACGTCAAGCTTGCCAAGTTCGCGGACTATGTCGCACGCGACGATGCGCCGAACTACCAGGCAGGTAAGAAGGTTGCAAACGTCGATGAGATCATCTTCTGGGTCGTCACCGAGTCGACAACGCGCGTCGCTGGGCTGGAGTCGGGCGAATACGACATCATCACCGATGTACCAGACACGGAGTATAAACGCCTGAGTGCCATCGCGGAAGTCGATGCCATCAAGAATGGTCCGGGCGTGCTAAGCTACATGATGTTCAACCACAAGAAAGGTCCAACTGCGAACCTTGCCATGCGTAAGGCCTTCCAGTCGCTCATCGATCCGATCGAGCTTGCCTCGACTACGGTGTCTGACCCTGCCTTTGCACTGGTCAATCCGAGTATCTATGCTCCTGAGAGTGCTTACAACACTGATGCCGGCTCCGACCTGTACAAGCC
>CAIMLX010000238.1 GCA_903842455.1 uncultured Hyphomicrobiales bacterium
CGTGCAGTCCCACAGCACCCCGCCGCCCGGCTGCGGCATGAACAGCGCCCGCTGGCCGATGGCGATCTGCGGCGTGGCGCCGATGCCGAAGAGGCCGGGCTCGAGTTCGCGGATATCGCTGGTGTGCGTCGCCTTGAGCTCGGCGAGCGTCGTCCAGGATTGCCCCTTAGTATTCAGATACTGCCGCTCATCGGCGCAGATCGGGCAGTGAGCGGGCGGCGTGTCGGACGGCGCAAAACCGACGCCGCAGGTGGTGCAGATGAAGGATGGCATGGGGTGTTCCCCGTGGTCTGATCGATGCTCCGAGGGGCGATCAATGGCACGGGACGATGCCCTAAGCCACCAGCCCCTTCCACCGCTCCAGTTCGTCCAGCGTCTCGCCCGCTCCGGCGATGGCGAACTGGTAGATGTCGAAGCTGCCGACCATGACACCGTAATAGTCCGGACGCTGGCGGGCTTCGTGCTTGAGGCGGAGGATCAGGTCGCGGTTGCAGCGGTCGAGGTCGGCGCGCAGGTTCGCGTCGCGGGCCTGGCGGACGGCAAAATCGAACGGGTCCCAGCCCCAGATGTTGCACTTCCAGTGGCTGTCGGCGAAGTCGCGCAGCTCGATGCCCCAGTGGAGGCCGGCGCCGAGCGGGTGCGGCTCGAGATAGTCGTTGCGGAATGTCGCCGTGTGCAGGGTCAGGCCGCGATCGGCCAGCGTTCGGGCGATCTCGCCGCCCAGGCCTGCCCATTCAACCCAGCGGTCGGCATCGCAGGGCATGTGGATGTCGATATCGCGCCACGTCATCAGGTCGTAGCCGGCGCTGCCGGTGACCATTGCCTCGCCGAAGCGGCCGTTCAGCAGCTCCAGCAGGCCCGACCCGACCAGCAGCAGCCGCGCCTCTTCCCGCAATTCGTCAGCAAGATGTGCCCGTTGCTCCGCGTCCACCCGGAGTGCCTCCATGTTGCCCGCCCGTATCTGGAATCAAAAGCCCGGCACGAATGCCGGGCTCGAATGGATGGCGATCAAACCGACCACATTGTGGCAGCTTACTCGGTCTTGGCTTCGGCAGCAGCAGCCTCGGCAGCCTTGGCTTCGGCAGCGGCGGCCTCGGCGGCAGCAGCTTCCGCTGCGTCCTTGGCGGCCAGTTCGCGGGCCAGGGACTCGGCGGCGGCGACCTTCTCGGCCTCGCGGGCGGCCTTCGCCTCCTGGGCGGCATCGCGCTCGCCGGCTTCGATCTTCTTGGTGCGAGCGCCGACGTTCTCGAAGATACGGGCGGCCTTACCGCGACGGTCGCGCAGGTAGTACAGCTTGGCGCGACGCACCTTGCCGCGCTTCAGCACTTCGATGCGGTCGATGTTCGGCGAAACCACCGGGAACACGCGCTCGACGCCCTCGCCGTACGAAATCTTGCGCACGGTGAAGCTTTCCATGATGCCGGTGCCGGAGCGGGCGATCACGACGCCTTCATAGGCCTGCAGGCGCTCTTTGTCGCCTTCGCGGATCTTGACCCACACCTTGACGGTGTCGCCATGGGTGAATTCGGGATGCTTGGCCCGTTCGGCCAGCTTCGCATACTGCTCCTGCTCGAGCTCTGCGATGATCTTCGACATGAACTGTTCCGTTCGTTTTTTTCAAAGGGGCGTTTTGCCGGCCCTTGAGGCCGACCGCCCGGTCTTGGTTTGCACGGATTTTATGCTGTTATTGGCCTTTGGCTCAGCCAAGGCGAGCGGGGCTATAAATGAGAAGCGCCCGCGAGTCCAGACTTTCGTCCAGTCTCGCGGGCGCCGGAATGCGAAGCGTCAGAGCCAGCCGGCCAGGACGCCGACGCCACCAAGCGCGAACAGGCCACCAGCGACCTGCGCCACCGGCTTGCTATACTTGCCGACCAGCGTCGCTACGCCCATCGCCACAGCGATGCCGGCGGCATGCAGCAGCCCGGTCGCGACGATGAAGCCCGCCGCATATTCGAGGCCCGAGGTATCGACCGGCATTTCGGCGCCATGCGCATGGCCGTGGAAGATGGCGAACACGCCGACCAGCGACATGGCCGCGGCAACCGGCATCGGCCGGCCCCAGGCGGCAGCGGCGCCGATGACGACGGACGAGAGCGCAATACCGAGTTCAACGAAGGGCACATCGACCTGCCCGACGCCGAGCAGGAAGCCAACGGCCATCATCAGAACGAAGCTCAGCGGCACCAGCCACAGCGCCTTGCCACCGAGGACATAGGCGAACACGCCCACCGCCACCATGGCGAGGATGTGGTCGATGCCGCCGACCGGATGCATGAAGCCGTGGAGGAAGCCGGAAGCTTCGCCGTGGCCTGTATGGGCGAGCGCGGCCGTCGGCAGCGCGATGAAAAGCAGGGGCAAAAGGGCGCGGGCGCGCATCGGGAATATCTCCATGAGCGGGACCCACCGTCCCGCGTTCGAGCCAAACTACTGACGGCCGGTCTCCTGGCTCCGGACCCGCTCCCCCCGCCTTCCCAGCGCAAACCAGTGGCACCTGGAGGGAGTACTTGGCCCGATACAGTCGCGGGGGCGGCGCCGGTTTGCCCCCCGCAGGGCTCCGGCTTCCCGTTTCACGTGGGGTTTTCGCCCACGCACCGTCAGGGCCGATTTGTTGCAGGTTGTGTGATCAAGATCAATGACGCAGGGTGCGCAAATGCCGCATGACGGATGCCGAGCCATGCGCTAAGCGTGCGGCTGCAACGGAGACGAGCCGGGTGACAATCGGTCGCCACATCGCCGCAGACCTCATCCGCGCTTTCGCGGTGCTGGCGCTTGTCTTCCTGAGCTTTGGCCACCAGCCGGCCGGGGCGACGCATCTCGACCACGACGTGCTGACCGCAGCGGTCACCGCCAGCTATTGTGGCGACGCGACCGACGACGGCACGCCGCATGCCCCGTGTCACGCCTGCCGGATTGGCGGCGGCGCCGACCTGCCGCCACTACCCTGTGCCGGCATCGCCGCACCGATCGCCGTCGCCTCGGTGGCCTATTTCGGCGCCACCGTGCGCTCGCCCATTGCCACCGCGCATGGTTCATCCCGACCCAGGGGACCTCCAGCACCGGTCTGATCGCCAACCCCGCCCTGACCGGCGGGTTCAGACCACATTGCACTTTCTGGAGATCAAGATGATCCGTTCTTTCGTTCGCGCGGCTGCGGCCGTGGCGCTTGTCGCATCCGTCACCCCCGCCTTCGCCCATGCCACTTTCGAGGTCGGCGAGGCCGCGCTCGGCTCCACCTACAAGGCGGTGCTGCGCGTGCCGCACGGCTGCGATGGTGAAGCGACCAACACCGTCCGCGTGCGGATTCCCGAGGGCTTCTTCAGCGTCAAGCCGATGCCCAAGGCCGGCTGGGACCTGACCACCGTCAAGGGTCCCTACCAGAACACCTACGAGAACCACGGGAGCAAGGTCACCGAGGGCGTGACCGAGATCACCTGGTCGGGTGGCAACCTGCCGGACGAGTTCTACGATGAGTTCGTCTTCCGCGGCACCATTGCCGCCTCGCTCGAGGCCGGCACGACCCTCTACTTCCCGGCGGTGCAGGTCTGCGCCAACGGCGAAGTCAGCTGGATCGAAATCCCGGTCGAAGGCCAGCCCGAGCCGGATGGTCCGGCTCCGGGCGTCAAGCTGATCGAAGCCGGCGAGCACCACCACTGAGCCGGTCGGGGCGCCTTCGGGCGCCCCGCCTTGCCTCGGGCAGTGCCATGCAGACGATCCGCTCAACCTTCATACTGGTCTTCGTGGCTATGGCCGCGAGCCTCTCGATGCTGTCGGGAGCACTGGCGCATGCCGCTCTGGTCGGGTCCGACCCGGCCGATGGCGCCGTGCTGCCCGCCGCGCCGCCGCAGATTGTTCTGAAATTCACCGAGCCGGTGACCCCGCTGGTCATTACCCTCATCGCCCCCGACGGCCAGAGCAGCGCTCTCGACACCGCGACTGCCAGCAATGCGGCGGTGACCATCCCGCTGCCGGCGCTGCAATCGCGCGGCACCTACCTCGTCAGCTGGCGCGTCACCTCTGCCGACGGACACCCGGTCGGCGGTGCGCTGGTGTTTTCGATCGGCGAGCCCGGCAGCCGCCCCGTTGCAGGGACCGAGGGTGACACAGCGCTGATGGCCGCCATCTGGCTGACGCGAACGGCGCTCTACGCGGCGCTGTTTCTCGGCGTCGGCGCGACTGTATTCGCGCTGCTGGTGGCGCCGCTGCCCCGGCCGCTGGCACCGCTGCCCCGCGTCATGGCGGTCGCCGGACTGGTGCTGGCGCCGCTCTCGCTCGGCCTGCAGGGTCTCGACGCGCTGGGGATCGGATTCGGCAGCTTCGCTTCCGCGTCGGTCTGGAGCACGGCCCTCGGCACCAGCTATGCCACCACCGTGGCCGTCGCCGCCGGCGCGTTTGTTGCCACGCTGCTCTCGACCCTGCTGCCGGCCGGCCGAAGCCGCGGCCTTGTCGTCGGTCTTGCCTGGCTGGGCGCGGGGCTGGCGCCGATGCTGAGCGGCCATGCGGGCACCGCGCCGCCGGTGTGGCTCAGCAAGCCGGCCGTCTTCGTGCACATCGCCGCCCTGGTGTTCTGGATCGGTGCGCTGCTGCCGCTCGGCTGGCTGCTGCGCTCGCGCCACCCGGCAGCGCTCCCGGCCATCCAGCGCTTCTCCCGCCTCATTCCGCTCGCGGTTGCTCCCATCGTGGTCACCGGCATCGTGCTGGCCGTGCTGCAGATGGGACCGCCCGGGCCGGCCTGGTCGGCGCCGTACGCTCTCCTGCTCGGCGCGAAACTCGTGCTGGTGGCGCTTCTGTTCGGCCTCGCGCTGTGGAACCGCCTGGCGCTGACCAGGCCCGCCCTCGCCGGCGCCGAGGCGGCGCAAGGCAGGCTGCGGCGCAGCATCGGTATCGAGCTGCTGCTGGTGCTGGTGATTTTCGCCGTGGTCGCTGGCTGGCGGTTTACGCCGCCGCCGCGCGTGCTGGCCGAACTCGAAGCGCGGCCGGCGCAGACCCATATCCACACCAGCGCCGCCATGGCGGACATCGCCATCACGCCGGGGCGAGCGGGCGAGAGCACGATGCGCATCTGGCTGACCGACGGGGAGTTCGCCCCGATAGCGCCCAGGGGCGTCACCGTGGCGCTCTCGAGCGCCGCTCTGGGGATCGAACGGCTCAAGCGGCCGGCCACCCTCGGGGCTGACGGTTTCTGGCAGGCCCCCCTGACGCTTCCCGCAGGCGGAGCATGGTCGGTGGAGATCGACGTCCGCATCGATGACTTCACGCTGGTCAAGTTGACCGGCGAGATTGAACTCAGACCCTGAACCGCCGGCACCCGGCACCAACCAAGAGGACCAAGATGAACACCAGATCGATCCGCGCCGCCTTTGTTGCGCTCTCGCTGCTCGGCGGCACGCTGGCCAGCACCAGCCTTACGCCGGTCGTGGCGGCCGAAGTCACTGTCGGCCAGCTCACCATTTCCGGGGCCTTCGCCCGCGCTACGCTGCCGAATGCGCCCGTCGCCGGCGGCTTTCTCACCATCGTCAACGCCGGCAGCGAGGCCGACCGGCTGATCGCCGCGTCCACCCCCGTGGCCGGCGAATCGCAGCTGCACGAGATGAAGATGGAAGGCGACGTCATGAAGATGGCGCAGCTGCCGAATGGCATCGAGTTGCCGGCCGGCGCAACCGTCACCCTCGCCCCCGGCGGGCTGCACCTGATGTTCATGCAGCTCAAGGAGCCGCTGGTCGAGGGAACGAAGGTACCGGTGACGCTGACCTTCGAAAAGGCGGGCACCGTTGAGATCGAGCTCGATGTCGGCGGCATCGCGGCCAAGGAACCCGCGATGGATCACTCGGTGCATTCCGACCATGGCGGCGACGCCCACCACGACCATGCTGCGCACATGGCGATGGACACCTCGGGCATGGGCGATGAGGAGGCCATCGCTGCCATGCAGAAGGCCATGTTCGACAAGCCGGACAGCCCGCTCACCATGGGGCCGATCGTCATCGCTGGCGACTACGCAGTAAGCGCCTGGGCGCAGGACGGCACCGGCGGTCGCGCCCTGCTGCGCAAGACCGACAAGGGCTGGGCCATTCACCTCTGCTCGGGCGACGCCCTCAAGGATGCGGCACAACTCGTCGGGCTTGGCGTGCCGGATGCCGAAGCGCAGCAGATCGCCGAGGGTGTGGCCGCTGCCGAGGCAAATGTCGATCCAGCGCTGCTCAAGCAGTTCTCGGCATTTGACGGCGTGATGATGGTCGACGAGAGTGTGATGTAATGGCAAGCACGACATCTCCGGGCCTCGCCCGCTTCCGCATGATCCTTTGGGGCCTCGTAGTGGTGACCGCCATCGGCGCCACGGCCCTGTTCCTGTTCGCCCCGCCGCGTAACCCGGCGACCGTCGGAATTGGCGGTGGCACCTATTCGCTGGTCGATGGCTCGGGCGCCACGGTCGACCAGACGATGTTCACCGGCCAGCCCTCGCTGCTGTTCTTCGGCTACACCCACTGCCCCGATGTGTGCCCGACGACGCTGGCCGAAATGGCGACCTGGTTCGAGGCCCTCGGCCCCGATGCCGGCACCCTCAAGGCCTATTTCGTCACCGTCGACCCCGAGCGCGACACGCCCGAGGTCGTCGGCGACTATGTCGGCTGGATGGACGGCAAGGTGACCGCCGTGACCGGCTCGCGCGAAGAGATCGACAAGATCATTGGCGCCTGGAAGGTGCTGGGTGAAAAGGTCGGCGAGGGCAACGACTACACCATGAACCACACCGCCTCGGTGTTCCTGGTCAACCCGCAGGGCGGGTTTGAGGGCACCATCGCCTATGGCGAGGATGCCAGCACCGCCGTAGCCAAGATCAGGAAACTGATGGGGGCTTGAGGGTCTCGGTTAGGGACCTCAGTGCTTGTCCACGCCACGACCGTCGCCATAGTTCGGTATGGACCACTGGCCACCCTCCCCCTTGCGGGGAGGGTACCGAAGCTTAGGCGCGTCAGCGCCTTAGCGGAGGTAGGGAGGGGGTGCAACCGAGGTCGGGGGATGGAACCAGCCTCGGCAATACCCCCCTCCTAGCTCTGCTCCGTCGCTGTCGCTCCTAGCGACGCTACCTCCCCCGCAAGGGAGAAGGCTTCCCCGAGACCGGGCCGTGCCGCATCGTGATCCTCTCCCGCTTGCGGGGGAGGGGGACCAAGCGAAGCTTGGTGGAGGGGGGAGCAACAGGCGCTGGGGCTGACCGTCTGTCCTGGCCGCCCCTACTTCAACAGATCCGGCCGCCTCGCCCGAGTAAGCGCCTCGCTCTCGGCGCGGCGCCACTTTTCCACCTTGCCGTGATCGCCCGAAGTCAGCACGGCCGGGATGTCGCGGCCTTCCCAGCTCTGCGGGCGGGTGTATTGCGGATATTCGAGCAGGCCGTTCTCGAAGCTTTCGTCGGCGTGGCTTTCGGCGCCGCCGAGCACGCCGGGGATCAGCCGCACCACCGCCTCGAGCAGCACCATGGCGGCCACCTCGCCGCCGGCCAGCACATAATCGCCGATCGAGACCTCCTGCAGGCCCCGCGCCTCGATCACCCGCTGGTCCACCCCCTCGAAACGGCCGCAGACGATGACGGCGCCGGGACCTAAAGCAAGCTCGCGCGCCTTCGCCTGCGTCAGCGGCATGCCGCGCGGGCTCATCAGGAGACGCGGACGCGGATCGCCTTCGGGCGACACCGCATCGATGGCGCGAGCGAGGATATCGGGCTTCAGCACCATGCCGGCGCCACCGCCCGACGGCGTGTCGTCGACGGTGCGATGCCGGTCGGTAGCAAAATCCCGCAGCTGCGTGGTCGACAACGACCAGAGGCCGTCCGCCATGCCGCGGCCCAGCACCGAGGCGCCGAGCGGCCCGGGAAACAGGTCAGGAAACAGGGTGATGATGTGAGCCGAAAAGCTCAATCGGGTTCCTCTTCACCGGGCTCGGCCTCGACGGGCGGCGCGATGACGAGGTAGCCGTCGGCGATGCGGATCTCCGGCACCACCGCCTTGCTGAAGGGGTAGAGATAGGTGTCGCCCGCCCGCGGATCGCGGATTTCGAGCAGGTCGCCGGCGCCGAAATTCGGTACCGCGGCGACGACGCCGATCTCGGTGCCGTCGATCAGCCGGGCGCGCAGCCCGATCAGGTCGGCGTGGTAGAAATCGTCCTCATCCTCGGGCTCGGGGAGCAGCGCGCGCGGGACGAACAGTTCGACGCCGTTGAGTTTTTCGGCGGCGGCACGGTCGCTCACCCCGGCGAGCCGCGCCACGAGCACATTGGTCGTGGTGCGGGCCGACAGGATGGTGACCGTGAAGCCAGGCTTGCTGGTGACGAGCGGCCCATAGTCGACGAGCGCCATCGGGTCCTCGGTGAAGGACTGGATGCGCACCTCGCCCTTGATCCCATGGGCGGCACCGATGCGGCCCATCAGGATCATGCTGCCCTGCTCGCCACCTGCCACGGCTTACTCGGCGGCCGGAGCTTCGGCGGCTTCTTCCTTGGGAGCGTTCTTTGCAGCTTCCTTGGCGGCCTCGGCGTCGGCGACGCGCTTGGCACGCTCTTCGGCACGCTCGGTGGCCTTCTTGCCCGGCACGGCGCGTTCCGGGTTGTTGCGCGGCTCACGGGTCTTGAGGCCGGCGGCATCGACGAAGCGGGCGACGCGGTCGGTCGGCTGGGCGCCAACGCCAAGCCAGTGCTGGATGCGCTCGGTGACGAGGGTCACGCGCAGCGACTTGTCCTCGAGCTTCGGATCGTAGGTCCCGACCTTCTCGATGAAGCGGCCATCGCGCGGCGAACGGGCGTCGGCGATGACGACATGGTAGTACGGGCGCTTCTTGGTACCGGCGCGGGCGAGGCGGATCTTCAGGCTCATTGGTTCAGTCCTTCTTGCGTTCTTTGAAGTCGTTAAATGTGGTTGATCTGGTTATTTCTTCTTCGGCACGAGGCCGCCGCCGAGGCCGGGAAGGCCGGGGAAGCGCGACGCGCTGCCTAGCCCGGGGAGGCCCGAGCCGGATTTGAGCAGCTGCCCGACATCGGTCGGCAGCTTGTTCGGAGCGAGCTGCTTGGGCGCAGCCGCCTGCTGCGGGATCGACGCGGGGTCGATGCCCATGCGGCGCGCCAGCTGCTCGAGCTCCTTGGGGTCCATGTTCTCGGGTGAAGGCATGTTGCCCATGCCGGGGATCTTGCCGCCCATCTGGCCGCCGAACATCCCCGAAAGCGCGCCCATGCCGCCCTTCGAGACCTTCTTCATCATGTCCGCCATCTGGCGGTGCTGCTTCATCAGCTTGTTGACGTCCTCGACCTTGGTGCCCGAGCCGTTGGCGATGCGGATGCGGCGCTTGGCGTTCAGCAGGTCGGGATTGGCGCGTTCCTTCGGCGTCATCGAGTTGATGATGGCGACCTGCCGGTCGAACACCTTCTCGTCGATATTGGAGTTGGCCATGGCCTTCTTCATCTGGCCCATGCCCGGCATCATGTTCATGAGCGAACCCATGCCGCCCATCTTCTTCATCTGCAGCAGCTGGTTCTTGAGGTCTTCGAGATCGAAGACGCCCTTCTTCAGCTTCTTCGCCATCTTGGCCGCATCTTCGGCCGTGACGTTCTGCGCAGCCTTCTCGACGAGCGAGACGATGTCGCCCATGCCGAGGATGCGGTCGGCAATGCGCGAGGGATGGAAGTCCTCGAGCGCATCCATCTTTTCGCCGGTACCGATCAGCTTGATCGGCTTGCCGGTGACGGCGCGCATCGACAGCGCCGCGCCGCCACGGCCATCGCCGTCGACGCGGGTCAGCACGATGCCGGTGATATCGACCCGCTGGTCGAACGAGCGCGCGAGGTTCACCGCGTCCTGGCCGGTCAGCGCATCGGCGACGAGCAGGATTTCGTGCGGGTTGGTGGCGGACTTCACCGCCGCCGTTTCGGCCATCAGCTCTTCGTCGACATGGGTGCGGCCGGCAGTATCGAGAATGACGACGTCGTAGCCGCCGAGCGTCGCTTCGCGCTGGGCGCGGCGGGCGATGTCGACGGGCTTCTCGTCGGCGATGATCGACAGCGTATCGACGCCGATCTGCTCGCCGAGGACGCGCAGCTGCTCCTTGGCGGCCGGGCGGCGATCATCGAGCGAGGCGAGGAGGACCTTCTTGCCCTGCCGCTCCTTCATCCGCTTGGCGATCTTGCCGGCATGCGTGGTCTTGCCGGCGCCCTGCAGGCCGACCATCAGCATGGTCATCGGCGGGGTGGTGTTGAAATCGATCGGCACCTGGGTGTCGCCCAGCACCTTCACCAGCTCGTCGTGGACGATCTTGATGACCTGCTGGCCCGGCGTCACCGAGCGGGTGACCTCGGCGCCGACGGCGCGCTCGCGCACCTGCTCGACGAAGGCCTTGGTCACTTCGAGCGCAACGTCGGCCTCGAGCAGCGCCCGGCGCACTTCGCGCAGCGCTTCATCGACGTCCTTCTCGCCGAGCGCCCCGCGCCCGCGAATCCCGTCGAAGATTTTCCCAAGCCGGTCGCTTAGTGATTCAAACATCCGCCGTCCTCATGTCCCGTTTGCACGGGATGTAGGGTCCATCGAGGCAAACGCCAAACACACCCCAGGGCGCTTGCGCTGTGGGGTGTGAGCCTCCGGGATCTCTTTATACCTCAACGGGTCCCGGTCGGCCTTCAGGTGTATGACCTGATGGATTGGGGCGCGGAATAGAGGGGAAATGGGGCGGAGTCAAGGAAACTGGCGTCAGCGGTATATGTCGCGGCGGTTTCCGACGTCGATAACCAACACAACCAGACGCTTGTCGATGATCTCACAGATCACCCGATAGTCGCCAACACGGTAGCGCCAACGGCCCGACCGATCCCCTACCAGCGCCGCTCCCAGTTGGCGCGGATTCTCGGCCGTCGCTACCCGATAATCCATGTAGTCGAGGATGCGTTTTGCCTGCTGCCGATCCAGCTTGTGGACCACGCGAGCCGCAGCATCGGCGTACTCAATCTTCCAGGCCAAGGTCCCGCCTCAACTCTTCTGAGCTGTAGACCTTCTCTTCGCCGCGCTGCACCCGCTGCCAGACGTCGTCGGCACGGTAGTAATCCTGGACGTCCTCAATCCCATACTTGAGAATTTCGGCTGCGTGCTCTGCCTTGCTCCTCCCGGTGCGGGCGGAAAGCTCGTCGAGTCGCCGGTCGGTATCCCGATCAACTTCCACGGTGATGACCATGGCAATCTCCTTGTTGAGCCGAATATAGCGCACCTTGATGAGACTCCCAAGCCGCGCTTGCAGAAGGCCGCATTCATGGCATATTTGCCTCGGGTCAGCAGTTCACCCAGGCGTCGCCGCTCCATCTGGAGAGCTAAACCTGCGACTACGCGTTCGAGACAGCACTCTTGTCCCGTGCCAGATCGGAAGCCGGCGGCCACGAACTCCCCTCGGGGAGACGGCACTGACGAGGATGAGCCGATGTCACGAACTGCCGTGCCACTGCGGGTGGACGACCTTTCCCCTTTTGCCAAAACCCTGCGCCAGAGCCTCAGCCAGCACGAAGGCGTGCCGACGCATGTCGAGCTGCTGAACCTGATCGCCAAAGCCGCGGGGTTCGCCAACTACCAGCACCTGCGCGCCGATGCCGAAGCCGCCGACCGGCTGCAGGTCGCAGCCGACCCTGGGCCACGCCCGGACCTCGAGCAGGTGACGAAGACGGCGCGATTTTTCGACGATCAGGGCGTGCTGAGCACCTGGCCGTCGCGCTTCGCCCACCAGACTCTCAGCCAGTGGGTGTTCTGGTCACGCCTCCCGCGCGGACAAACCTATGACGAGCGACAGATCAGCGCCCTGATCAAGGGCTGGCACGCTTTCGGCGACCACGCCATCATCCGCCGAGCCATGGTCGATGCAGGAATGCTCGAGCGCAACCAGAACGGCCGCGAGTACCGCCGCATCGAACAGGTGCCGCCGCCGGAGCTGGCACCGCTGCTGGCGCATCTCGAACTGAGAAAGCGGGGCTGACTGCCCCGCGACCCGGCTGCACTGGCAATTTTGCGTCACTTCCGCCATATAGACGCGGAAACCGCCAAGGCACGCGCATGTCCCAAGCCAGCTCTCTGGCCCCATTCCTCAAGATGAACGGGCTCGGCAACGAGATCATCGTTGCCGACATGCGTGGCCGCAAGGACCGGGTGACGCCGGCCGCCGCCGTGGCGATCAATGCTGCGCCGGCAACGAAGTTCGACCAGATCATGGCCATCCATGATCCGCGGACCCCCGGCACGGCGCACTATATCGAGATCATCAACTCCGACGGCTCGCTGGCGCAGGCTTGTGGCAACGGGATGCGCTGCGTGGTGCAGGCGCTGTCGGCCGAAAGCGGGACCAGGCACTTCGTCTTCGAGACGCTGGCCGGCATCCTCACCGGCGACGAACGCGATGACGGGCAGATCACGGTCGACATGGGCAAGCCGCGCTTCGGCTGGCAGGACATTCCGCTCGCCGAGGAATTCTACGACACCACCGGCATCGAGCTGCAGATCGGGCCGATCGATGCGCCGGTGCTGCATACGCCTTCGGTGATGTCGATGGGCAACCCGCACGCCACCTTCTGGGTGGAGAACGATGTGTGGAACTACGCCCTCGACCGCTTCGGACCGCTGCTCGAGAACCACCCGATCTTCCCCGAGCGCGCCAATATCTCGATCGCGCAGGTGGTGGCGGATGACCACATCATGCTGCGCACCTGGGAACGTGGTGCCGGCCTCACCCGCGCCTGCGGCACCGCCGCCTGTGCGGCGCTCGTCAATGCGGCGCGCACCAAGCGCACCGGCCGCAAGGCGACTGTAACCCTGCCCGGCGGCGACCTCGTGATCGAGTGGCGCGCCGACGACCATGTGCTGCTGACCGGCCCGGCCGAGCTGGAATTTGCCGGCACGTTCGACCCGTTCACCGGCGCGTGGACGGCCGAGCAGCAGGTGGCCTGAGATGGCCATCGAGACCCTGACGTTCGGCTGCCGCCTCAACGCCTACGAGGGCGAGGTGATGAAATCCGAAGCCGAAAAGGCCGGGCTCGACAACACCATCATCATCAATACCTGCGCCGTCACGCAGGAAGCAGTGCGGCAGGCCAAGCAGGCGATCCGCAAGGCGAAGCGCGACAACCCGGAGCGGCGCATCATCGTCACCGGCTGCGCCGCGCAGACCGAAGCCCGCACCTTCGGCGACATGGCCGAGGTCGACCTCGTCATCGGCAATGCCGACAAGCTGAAGGCCGAGAGCTACGCGCCGATGGCATTCGGCGTGCCGCTCAACGACAAGGTGCAGGTCAACGACATCATGTCGGTGAAGGAGACCGCCGGCCACCTGATCGAGGGGATGGACGGCCGGACCCGCGCCTTCGTGCAGGTGCAGAATGGCTGCGACCATCGCTGCACCTTCTGCATCATCCCGTTCGGCCGCGGCCCATCCCGCTCGGTGCCGATGGGCGCGGTCGTCGAGCAGATCAAGAAACTGGTCGGCAACGGCTACCGCGAGATCGTGCTGACCGGCGTCGACATCACCTCCTACGGCCCCGACCTGCCCGGCCAGCCGACACTCGGCAAGCTGACCCAGCAAATCCTGCGCCATGTGCCCGACCTGCCGCGGCTGCGCATCTCGTCGATCGATTCCATCGAGGCCGACGAAGCGTTCTATGACGCCATGGCATCGGACCGGCGGCTGATGCCGCACCTACATCTGTCGCTCCAATCGGGCGACGACATGATCCTGAAGCGGATGAAGCGCCGGCACCTGCGGGCTGATGCCTTCGCGGTGGTCGAGAAGCTGCGCTCCATCAGGCCCGAAATCGTCTTCGGCGCCGATATCATCGCCGGGTTCCCCACCGAGACCGACGAGATGTTCGAGAACTCCCTCGAGTTCATCGAAACCGCAAACCTCACTTACATCCACGCCTTCCCCTACTCGCCGCGCCCCGGCACCCCGGCAGCGCGCATGCCGCAGGTCGACAAGGCCGTGGCCAAGGCCCGCGCCAACCGGCTCAGGGCACTGGGCAGCGTGCAGATCGAAAAGCTGGCGCAGTCGCGCCTCGGCATGGTTGAAAACGTGCTGGTCGAAAAGGACGGGATCGGCCGGCAGGAACAGTTCCTCACCGTTGCCGTTCCCGGTCACGCCGCAGGCGAACTCGTACCGGTGCGCATCACCGGGTGCACTGCCGACAGTCTCGTCGGCGAAACGATGAGATCGGCAGCCTGATGGCGGAACAGAAGAAACCCGGCTTCTTCCAGCGGTTATTCGGCGGGCAGGCAGAGCCTGCACGTGACCCCGCGCCGGCCCCCGAGCACACCGTGGCCCAGGATCTGGATGCCGACATCATCCTCGACGAGGTGGTGGACGCCGCCCCGCTGGTGCTGCCGCCCGACCAGGAAATCGCACTCGAAGCAGCAATGCACGAGGCCGGGCTGCTGATAACGCCCGAAGCCGCGCCTGCCGAGGGCGAGCCCCTGCCGCCCGCCGGCCCCCCCGAGACCCGGCCCGACTACATCGGGGCGCTGCAGGACGAGGTCGTCAAGGCAACCGATCCGGTTCCGAACATCGTGCCGGCTGTCCCGACCGAACCGCCGAAGAAGCAGGGCTGGTTCCAGCGTCTCGCCTCGGGCCTGAAGCGTTCGTCCGACCAGCTGACCGGTTCGATCGCCGCCGTCTTCACCAAGAAGAAGCTCGATCAGGGGATGCTCGACGAACTCGAGGACATCCTGATCCAGGCCGATTTCGGCGTCGACATGGCGACCACCGTCACCGACGCACTGCGCCGCGACCGTTTCGACCGCGACATCAGCAGCGAGGAAGTTCGGGAAGTTCTCTCGGCCGAGATCGTCAAGGTGCTCGAGCCGGTGGCGCAGCCGCTGGCCCTCGACACCGGCAAGAAGCCGTTCGTCATCCTGATGGTCGGCGTCAACGGCACCGGCAAGACCACCACCATCGGCAAGCTCGCGAGCCTCTACCACGCGCAGGGCAAGACGGTGATGCTGGCGGCCGGCGACACTTTCCGCGCCGCGGCGATCGAGCAGCTGCAGGTCTGGGGCGACCGCACCGGCGCCACGGTGATCAAGAAGCCGCCGGGCTCCGATGCATCCGGCCTCGCCTACGAGGCCGTCGAGCGGGCGCGCGAAGAGGGCGCCGACGTGCTGCTGATCGACACCGCAGGTCGGCTGCAGAACCGCGACGAGCTGATGAGCGAACTCGAAAAGATCATCCGCGTCATCAAGAAGGTCGACCCGGCCGCGCCGCATGCCACATTGCTGACGCTCGATGCCACTACCGGACAGAATGCCCTCAGCCAGGTCGAAATCTTCGGCAAGCGCGCGGGGGTCACCGGGCTGGTGATGACCAAGCTCGATGGCACGGCGCGCGGCGGCATTCTTGTTGCCATCGCGCAGAAATTTGCCCTGCCCGTACACTTCATCGGTGTGGGCGAGGGTGTCGACAACCTCGAGCCGTTCGCGGCGCGCGACTTCGCGCAGGCGATCGCAGGGAACACCAGATGACGGATACGACGAAGGAACCAGAGGTCAACTGGGATGAGCTGCGCCCGCAGCTGATCCGCGTCGGTCTCGAGATCGGACCGCTGGTGGTATTCTTCATCTGCACCACGTTCGGCGAAGGCTGGCTGGAGCGGTCGGAGCTGCTGCGCTCGCTGTTTGCCAGCCCGATCATCTTCGCCACGGCCCCCTTCATGGTGGCGATGGTGATTTCGCTGCTGGTGTCGTGGCTGCTGTTCAAGCGCGTCGCCGTGATGCCGCTGGTGACCATGGCCGTGGTGCTGATCTTCGGCACGCTGACGCTGTGGTTGCAGGATTCGACCTTCATCAAGATCAAGCCCACCATCGTCAATTCGCTCTTCGGCGCGACGCTGCTGGGCGGGCTGCTGTTCCGCCAATCGCTGCTGAAATACGTGTTCGGCGAGGTCTACCACCTCAAGCCCGAAGGCTGGCAGAAGCTGACGGTGCGCTGGGGCCTGTTCTTCTTCCTGCTCGCCGTCCTCAACGAGTTCGCCTGGCGCGGTTCGGGGCTCTTCATCACCGACGTGGCGGAAGCCGACAAGTTCTACGCCGGCTTCAAGCTCTGGGCCGTGATGCCGATCACGGTGGTGTTCTCGATGCTGCAGGTGCCGCTATTGAACAGATACGCCATCGACCCGAAAGAGCCGGTGGAAGTGCTGCCCCCTCCGGGGGCTTCGCAGCCCTGATATCGGCCACTGACTGCCGAACAAACCCGACGTGTCATCCCTGCGAAAGCAGGGACCCAACTCGAAACCCGCGCGGATGGCTAGGTGGGTCCCTGCTTTCGCAGGGAGGACACCGTAATGGTTGGGCGGGCCTCCATGACCCGCCCGCCGTAATCAGTGCTTCACCAACTCGTCCTTGGTGACGTTCAGCATGAGCCCGTCAGCCGATACCGACGCGATCTGCTCCGGCGTTACATAGCGATCGGCTGCGAACAGGCCGTTGGCGTCGATGCGGACAAAACCCTGCAGCAACAGGCGCTGCCGGATTTCCTCGGGCAGGTCGTCGTCGCCGAAGACGTCGGCAATCGCATCGACCACCGAGCGGTCGCGATTGTCGAGGGTGTTGGGCGCGGCGGCCTCGACCTCGGGCGTTGCCGGATTGTCGTCGCCGAACTGCACGTACTCGACCTTGCCGATCTCGTGGCGCTCGCGGTCGAACACCTTCATGCCTTCAGCGATCGAGCGAAGGTTGGTTGCGGTCTGCATGGAAAATCTCCTCTGGCTGGCCGCCGGGTGCGGCGCTTGGAGGAGGGAATGGCCGTCGGGGCCGCTGGTTCCGACGAACTAGGAGGCCTTGGCCCGCTCCACCGCCCGCAGCACGTCGTCGCGCAGCGTTTCGGGCGTCATCGGCCCCACATGCTTGTAGGTGACGACGCCCGCCGCGTTGACCACGAACGTCTCCGGCACGCCATAAACGCCCCAGTCGATCGACACACGGTTGTCGGTGTCGCCGCCGATGCGGTCATAGGGGTTGCCCAGCTCGGTGAGGAACTTCACCGCGTTGTCGGCCTGGTCGCGCTGGTTGATACCGAACAGGCGCACACCAGACTCGGCCTTCAGCACTTCGAGCAGCGGATGCTCGTCGCGGCAGGGCACGCACCAGCTGGCAAACACGTTGACCACCGTCACTTCGCCCGCGAGCGAAGCCGTATCGAAGCCCTCCACCCCGGTGCCGGCCACGGCGGGCAGCGTGAAAACAGGCGCCGGCTTGTCGATCAGCACCGAGCGCACCAGCGAGGTGTCGCGCCCCATCTGGGTGGCGAACACGGCGATCAGCCCGACCAGCAGGACGAGCGGCAGCAGGGCGAGCAGGAAACGGGGCTTCACGGCGTCGGGGCTCCGGCGGAACGGCGGCGCACGCCGGCCTTCTCGAGTTCGGCAAGGCGCTGCTTCACCCTGAGCGAATCCCACACGACCAGCGCGATCATGCCGAAGGTGACGATGCCGACCCCGACATAGGACCAGAGGATGAAGAGCTGGTGGTCGGTCATCGCGTCGCTCCGATCGCGGCCTGGCGGCTCATGCTGTCGGCCCGGCGGCGCAGGATCTCGGTCCGCATGCGGACGAGGCCGAGCAGGATGCCCAGCAGGGTGAAAGCCAGCATCATCACCAGCAGCGGCGTCAGCAGCGAGGCCGGCATGCGCGGCCCGTCGGCGGTAAAGACGCTCGCCGGCTGGTGCAGGGTGTTCCACCAGTCCACCGAAAACTTGATGATCGGGATGTTGATGCCGCCGATCAGGGTGACGATGGCAACGATGCGCCCTGCCTTGATCTGATCATCGAAGGCGCGCCACAGCGCGATGATGCCGAGGTAGATCAGCAGCAGCACCAGCGTCGAGGTCATGCGCCCGTCCCACTCCCAGAACGTGCCCCAGGTCGGCCGGCCCCACAGCGCGCCGGTATAGAGCGCCAGCGCCGTGAAGGCGGCGCCAAGCGGCGCAGCGGCCTTGTTGGCCACATCAGCCAGCGGATGGCGCCAGACCAGCGAGCCGAGCGCCGCCGCAAACATCACCCCATAGACGAACTGGCTGAGCCAGGCGTTCGGCACGTGCACGTACATGACGCGCACCATGTCGCCCATCTGGTAGTCCTCGGGCGAATTGAGGAAGGCGAACCACAGCCCCACCGCAAAGCTGATCGCCGTCGCCACGGCCAGCGGCCAGACGAGGAAGCGGGTCCAGTTCAGGAAGTGCCCCGGATGCGCCAGGCGGCTGAACCAGTTGGGCTGTTTGGTGGCTGTTGCGCTCATGGATCTCGGCTCTATTCCCCGGCCGCGCGCAAGGCAAGCGCCGCCAGAAAAGGTGAGAAGGCCGTCACGACGAGGCTGAGCGCAAGGAGAAACAGTGTCGCGCCGCCCCCGGCCAGCGGGTCCATCATCCCGACCCCGAAAATCATCACCGGAATGGCCAGCGGCAGGATCAGCACCGGCGCGACGAGCCCGCCACGGCGCAGCCCCACCGTCACCGCCGCGCCGAGCGCGCCGAAGGCGGTCAGCGCCGGTGTGCCGATCAGCAGCGCCAGCGCCGTGCGGGCCAACTGGTCCATAGACATGTTGAGCAGCAGCGCCAGGATCGGCGTCGCCAGCAGCAGCGGCACCGCGGTGACCAGCCAGTGGGCGATCAGCCTGCCGAACACGATGGCCTCGAGCGGCAGCACCGAATGGCGCAACAGGACCAGCGACCCGTCCTCGTCATCGGCCCTGAACAGCCGGTCGAGCCCGAGCAGTGTAGAGAGAAACGCCGCGATCCAGACGATGCCCGGCGACAGCCGGGTCAGCATCGGCCGGTCGGGCCCGATGGCGAACGGCACGATCACCCCGACCATGACGAAGAACAGCACCAGCACCATCGCCTCGCCGCCGGCCCGGAAGGCGAGCTTCAACTCGCGGGCGAGAAGGGCGGAAAACGCCGTCATGCCAGCACCAACGTGGCGATGCCGGCCGGATCGGCGAGCGGCAGGTCGTGGTGGGTGGCGACAACAGCCATCCCGCCGCTCGCCCGATGGCCGTCGATCAGTTGCCCGAGCAGCGCTTCGCCGGCCGCATCGAGCGCCGCGCTCGGCTCGTCGAGCAGCCAGAGCGGTCGCGGCGACACCAGCAGCCGCGCCAGCGACAGGCGGCGAAGCTGCCCCGAACTGAGGTAGCCGGCTTCGAGGCCCGCGAGCGTGCCGATGCCGACGCGCTCCAGCGCGTCCTCGATCGACACCTCGCCCGCCCCATACATATCGCGCCAGAACCGCAGGTTCTCGGCGACACCCAGCCGGCCCTTCAGCCCGCTCTGGTAGTTGAGGAGGTGCAGCGCCACGGGCTCGATGCCCTCCACCGTGCCCGCCTCGGCCCGCACGATGCCCGCCAGCGTCATCAGCAGCGTCGACTTGCCGACGCCATTGGCGCCGCGCACCAGCAGCACGCCGCCCGGCGCGAGGTCGAAATCCAGCGCCTCGAACAGCAGCCGCTCGCCGCGGCGCACGGCAAGGCCGCGCACACGGATAAAAGCGGCGGCACTGGCTTCCGGCTCACTCATGTTCACTCATGCCGACATGCCTAAAGAAACCAAGTCCGTACTGGCAAGCGTCATCGTGTTTGACTATAAGCGCCTTCACAGATTGGAATGTTTCCAGTCAACCCATATTGCCCCCCGGTCCAACGGGACTTTCCGGTCCCGCGTCAGGGCCGTGGCGGCGCCTTGCAACACCAAGCGCGAAGGCTCGCCCGTGACCTCGAAATCCCTCGACAGCTTCAAGTCCAGAACGACGATCACCGTCGGGGACAAGACGTACACGTACTTCTCCATCCCGCTGGCCGAGAAGCACGGGCTGCAGGGCGTTTCGCAGCTGCCCCACTCGATGAAGGTGGTGCTGGAAAACCTGCTGCGCTTCGAGGATGGCGTCACCGTCACCCGCGCCGATATCGAAGCGGTGGCGAGCTGGCTCGTCACCCGCATGTCCGAGCATGAAATCAGCTACCGCCCGGCCCGCGTGCTGATGCAGGATTTCACCGGCGTCCCCGCCGTGGTCGACCTCGCCGCGATGCGCGACGCCACCGCCAAGCTCGGCGCCGACCCGCAGAAGATCAACCCGCTGGTGCCGGTCGATCTCGTCATCGATCACTCGGTGATGGTGGATAGCTTCGGCACGCCGCTCAGCTTCCTGCAGAACGTCGATCTCGAATATCAGCGCAACGGCGAACGCTACGAGTTCCTGCGCTGGGGGCAGAAAGCCTTCGACAACTTCCGCGTCGTGCCCCCCGGCACCGGCATCTGCCACCAGGTGAACCTCGAATACCTCGCCCAGACCGTCTGGACCCGCAAAGACGAGGATACGGGCGAAATATACGCCTACCCGGACACGCTGGTGGGCACCGACTCGCACACCACCATGGTCAACGGCCTCGCCGTGCTCGGCTGGGGCGTCGGCGGCATCGAGGCCGAAGCCGCCATGCTCGGCCAGCCGATCACCATGCTGATCCCCGAAGTCGTCGGCTTCAAGATGACCGGCCAGATCAACGAGGGCATCACTGCCACCGACCTGGTGCTGACGGTCACCGAGATGCTGCGCAAGAAGGGCGTGGTCGGCAAGTTCGTCGAATTCTACGGCCCCGGCCTCGACTACCTCAGCCTCGAGGACCAGGCGACCATCGCCAACATGGCGCCCGAGTATGGCGCCACCTGCGGCTTCTTCCCGGTCGACGAGGATACGCTCACCTACCTCGAGACTTCCGGTCGCGACGCCGAGCGCGTGGCGCTGGTGAAGGCCTATTCCGAAGCGCAGGGCATGTACCGCACCGCCGCTTCACCCGATCCGGTCTTTACCGACACGCTCGAACTCGACCTCACCACCGTGGTCCCGGCGCTCGCCGGCCCGAAGCGTCCGCAGGATCGCGTGGCGCTCACCGACACCGCCGTGAAGTTCGCCGAGGCGATGAAGGATCTCGCCGGCGGCCGCAAGGAGCGCACCGCGCTCCCCGGCTCGGTCGGCGAAAGCCGCTTCGTCGATGAAGGCGCCACCGGCGTCGACGACATCCCCGAAGAGGCAGCCTTCCCGGTCAAGGGCGCCGATTACGGCCTCGACGACGGCCATGTGGTGATCGCCGCCATCACCTCGTGCACCAACACCTCGAACCCCAACGTGCTGGTGGCCGCCGGCCTCCTCGCCCGCAAGGCGCGCGCCAAGGGCCTGACCAGCAAGCCGTGGGTAAAGACCTCGCTCGCCCCCGGCTCGCAGGTGGTCACCGACTACCTGAACGCCGCGGGCCTGTCGGCCGATCTCGACGCGCTCGGCTTCAACCTCGTGGGCTATGGCTGCACCACCTGCATCGGCAATTCGGGCCCGCTGCCCGAGGCGATCAGCGCCTGCATCAACGACAACGACCTCGTCGCCGTCTCGGTGCTGTCGGGCAACCGCAACTTTGAGGGCCGCGTGAACCCCGACGTGCGGGCGAACTACCTCGCGTCCCCGCCGCTGGTGGTCGCCTATGCACTGGCCGGCACCATGCACCGCAACCTCACCACCGAGCCGCTCGGCACGGGCTCGGACGGCCAGCCGGTCTACCTCAAGGACATCTGGCCGACCAACGCCGAGATCGCCGAAGTGGTCCGCAAGGTCATCACCCCGAAAATGTTCCTCGGCCGCTACTCGGACGTCTTCAAGGGCGACGAGAACTGGCAGGGCATCGCCGTCGATGGCGGCGAGACCTACAAGTGGAACTCCGGCTCGACCTACGTGCAGAACCCGCCCTATTTCGAGGGCCTGTCGATGGAGCCGGCACCGGTCACCGACATCGTCGAGGCCCGCGTCCTCAGCCTGTTCCTCGATTCGATCACCACCGACCACATTTCGCCTGCCGGCTCGTTTAAGGCCGGCACCCCGGCCGGCAAGTACCTGGTCGAACGCCAGGTCGCCCCGAAGGACTTCAACTCCTACGGCGCGCGTCGCGGCAACCATGAAGTGATGATGCGCGGCACCTTCGCCAACATCCGCATCAAGAACCAGATGGTGCCGGGCGTCGAAGGCGGCTTCACCAAGGGCCCCAACGGCGACACCATGGCGATGTACGACGCGGCGATGGCCTTCCAGGCCTCCAACACGCCGCTGGTGATCTTCGCCGGCAAGGAATACGGCACCGGCTCGTCGCGCGACTGGGCGGCCAAGGGCACCCGCCTGCTCGGCGTCCGCGCCGTGATCGCCCAGAGCTTCGAGCGCATCCACCGCTCCAACCTGATCGGCATGGGCGTCCTCCCGCTGCAGTTCGCCGACGGCGAAAGCTGGCAGACCCTGAAGCTCGACGGCACCGAGACGGTCTCGATCGAGGGGCTGACGACGCTGACCCCCCGCTCGGACGTGCAGGTGAAGATCGTCCACTCCGACGGCCGCATCGACATGATCACCACCCGCTGCCGCATCGATACGATCAACGAGCTGGAATACTACCAGCACGGCGGCATCCTGCACTACGTGCTCCGCAACCTCGTCGCCGCGTAAGCGACTGATTCACGTGAAGCAAATGGGCTGGCCGCAAGGCCGGCCCTTTTTCTTTCCGGGCGCTGCCCCCTGGCCGCACCCTCGCCACACCACTGTCACACCGGCGCAGGCCGGGGCCCATCCTGATGCGTCGCAAGCTCGGTGCCCGTGCGCCATCCGCTCAAGCTGGATCCCGGCCTGCGCCGGAATGACAGGGGTTCAAAACTCGTGGGCGAGTTGATCCCAAGATATATCTTACACCCTATCTTGAACTCACCCCTCCCGAGATACATCTTACCCCTATCGTAAGATATATCTTGGAGCACGCACATGCATCATCATGATCACCGGTGGGACCGCAACTGGCGTCGCATGGAGGCGATGGCGCGGCGCGGCTTCCGCAATTTCGGCGGCAACTTCAACTTCAACATGGGTGGTCAGGGCGGCCCCGGCCAGGGGGGTGGCAATGACTGGGGCGGCAATTTCCGCATCGGCCGCATGCTGGCCTCGGGCGACCTGCGCCTCGTCGCGCTCTACCTGATCGAGCAGCAGCCGCGCCACGGCTATGACCTGATCAAGGCGGTCGAAGAGAAGTCGCACCACATCTATTCGCCGAGCCCCGGCATCGTCTATCCGGCGCTCACCTTCCTCGAGGAGGCGGGCTACGTCACCTCGGCGATCGACGGCAACAAGAAGCTCTACACCATCACCGACGAGGGCCGCACGCACCTGGCCGACAACCGCGAGGCCATCGAATCCACCCTCGATTTCCTCGGCAAGGCCGGGGCTCGGATGGAAGAGTGGCGCAAGCAGTGGCAGTCGGGCAACTTCCCGTTCTCCGAGGAGCAGCGCGAGCAGTTTCGCGACGGCTGGCCGTTCGGGGGTCGTGGCGAGCAGCATCCCCACGCCCCCGGTGAGCAGGGTGGACCGCACCATCACCACGGCCCGGGCGATGTCGGTCCGCGCCCCGACCGCGACATCGATGACGTCGCCCCCGAGGTCACCGATGCCCGCAAGGCGCTGAAGAAGGCGATCAAGGAAGCAGTCCGCCGCGGCCCCGAGGAAGAAATCCGCGTCGCCGAAATCCTCCGCCGCGCCGCGCAGGAAATCCGCTCCGGCCTCAGGGAAGACACCACCGAAGTCGATCTCGGCTAGGGTCGATCACTCCAATGACCAATCCGCCCCGGTCGCAAGGCCGGGGCGTTTTGATTTACGGCAGCCGGCGAAACGGCTTAAGCATGGGGCGTGGCGAGGAGAACGGCCGACGTGAACGACATGCTTCCCATCCGGGGTGACCGCGCAAAGGCAGCCGCCGGCGTCGTGGCCCGCCTCACCGGCGTGATCCGCAAGGATCGGCTGATGACCGACCCGGTGATGACCTACGCCTATTCGGGCGATGCCAGCCACTACCGGCTGGAGCCCGCCGTGGTGGTGATCGTCAACACCGAGGACGAAGTGCGCGCCGTCATCGCCGCCGCCCGCGCCGAGGGACTCCCCCTCACCTTCCGCGCCGCCGGCACCTCGCTCTCGGGCCAGGCCATCACCGATGGGGTGCTCGCCGTGCTCGGCGACGGCTGGCGCAGGCTCGTGGTGCACGAAGGCGCTGAGCACGTCACGCTCGGCCCCGCCAACATCGTCGCCAACGTCAACAAGGCGCTAAAACCCTTCAACCGCAAGATCGGACCGGACCCGGCGAGCCAGGCCACCTGCAAGATCGGCGGGGTGGTGAACAACAACTCGTCGGGCATGTGCTGCGGCGTTGCCTACAACACCTACCACACCATGACCCGTCTCCGGGTCATGCTGGTCGATGGCACGGTGCTCGATTCCGGCGACCCGCAGTCAGTGGCAGAATTTCGTGGCCTACACGCCGAACTTCTGCAGCAGATCACCGATCTGCACCACGAAGTGATGGCGGATTCCGAGCTCGTGGCGCTGATCCGCGAGAAGTACCGGATCAAGAATACCGTCGGCTACTCGATCAATGCACTGATCGATTTCCACGACCCCATCGACATCCTGATCCACCTGATCGTCGGCTCCGAGGGCACGCTCGGCTTCGTTTCCGAGGTGACCTACCGCACTATCCCCGAGCACCCGCACAAGGTGACGGCGCTCGTCCCCTTCCCCGATCCGCACTCCTGCGGCCGCGCCATCACCCGCCTCGCCAATGGCGGGGTGCAGCAGACGCACGGCGTAACCTCGGCGGAATACCTCGAGCGCCGGGCGCTGCAAGCCGTGGCACACCTGCCTGTTATGAAGGCATACGAACGGTTCTTCACCGAGAGTTCACCCGCCATGCTGGTGGATGTGTCGGCGGAGAATCCCGAGGAGCTGGCGAAGGAAATCGCCATCGCCACCGCGATCCTCGCCGAGGAGGGCGGCCTCGATATCGACTTCGGCGACGGAGATGGCGAGCGCGCGCATCAGCTCTGGGACATGCGAAAAGGCTTCATCCCGATGTTCGGGGCCACCCGGCCCAAGGGCACGACGATGCTGACCGAGGACGTCGCCGGCCCGGTGGAACGGCTCGCCGACTTCGTCATCGACATGCGCAAGCTCCTGGACGAGTATGGTTATTATGACGGCGTACTGTTCGGCCACGCCCTCGCCGGCAACCTACACTTCCAGATGGCGGCGGATTTCGGCAACCCCGAGGAAGTCGACCGCTTCGACCGTTTCTCGGTGGCGCTGGGCGAACTGGTATCGGTGCAGTATGGCGGCTCGCTGAAGGCCGAACACGGCACCGGGCGGGCCATTGCCAGCTTCGTCGAGCTCGAATGGGGCACCACGGCCTACCGGGTGATGCACCGGATCAAGGCGCTGTTCGACCCCGAGGGGCTGCTCAATCCGGGCGTGCTGCTGAACCCCGACCCGCAGGTGCATGTGAGCGACCTGAAGCGCATGCCGCTGGCCGACCCGGTGGTCGACCTCTGCATCGAGTGCGGCTTCTGCGAGCCGGCCTGCCCCAGCCACCACATGACCCTGAGCCCGCGCCAGCGCATCGTCGTGACGCGCGAAAAGGCCCGGCTCAAGGCATCGGGCGAGAACCCCGCAAAGCTGGCCGAGATGGAAAAACTGTTCGAGTACGCCGGGCTTGCGACCTGCGCGGCCGGCAATGTCTGCGCGCTCCGCTGTCCGGTGGGCATCGAGACCGGCACCATGGTGCTGGGAGAACGGGCGCGGCGGCGGACCGATGCCGAGCGGCGCACCGCGCATCTCGTCGGCAGCCATACCCTGGCGGTGGAGCGCTCGATGAAGCTCGCGGTGGGGGCCAACGCCTTCAGCCGCACCATCATCGGCGATGGCGCGACCGATGCGCTGGCGAAGTTCGCGCGCGGCATCACCGGCGGAGCGATTCCGCGCGTGTCGCGGGCGCTGCGGCCGGGGCCGGCGTCGCCGAAGGTGGCGGCGAAGGGCGGCGAGCGCGTGGTGTATTTCCCCAGTTGCGCCACCCGCATGTTCGGCGCCCCGACGCGCGAGAACGGCATGCTGCCCACCACCGACGCCATGGTGGCGCTGCTGCAGCGCGCCGGCTTCGACCCGGTAGTGCCCGAGCACGCCGACGGCGACTGCTGCGGTCAGCCGTTCGTCTCCAAGGGCTTTCCGGAGGAAGCCGAGCGGGTCGGCCAAACGGTACGGACCAAGATCGACACGCTGGCCGAGGCCGGCCGCTACAAGGTGGTGACCGACGCCTCGACCTGCGCCAAGCATATGAAGGAGCACCCCGGTACCGCGCCGGTGGCGGATTCGGCCGAGTTCCTCCTCGCGCACGTGCTGCCGAAGCTGACCATCGTGAAGAAGGTGCCGGCCGTGGCCGTGCACCACAACTGCTCGGCCCAGCGGCTGAAGGAGCAGCGGGCGATCAACGCGCTCGCTGCTGCCATCGCCGACAAGGTGGTGGTGCTCGATGCCATCAGCTGCTGCGGCTTTGCCGGCGACAAGGGCCTGTTCCTACCCGAGCTGAACGAACACGCCACCCGCTTCGGCAAGGCCCAGATCCCGCCCGACTGCACGATGGGCATCTCCACCGTCTCTACCTGCGCCACCGGCCTGACCGAACGCATGGCCATCCCGTTCTTCTCGATCGCCAGCGTGCTGGAGATGGTGAGCGCGGCGCAAAGGTGATAGGGCGGCGCACATGACCGAAGTATTGATCGATAGCCTGGGCCAGCATGGCGATGGCGTAGCCGAAATCGGGCTCGACCGCGTGTTCGTGCCCTTCACCCTGCCCGGCGAGCGGGTGGAGATATCCCGCGAGGGTGAGCGCGGTACGCTGCTGCGCATCATCGAGCCGAGCGCCGACCGCGCTGAGCCGATCAGCCCCTATTTCGGCTCCTGCGGCGGCTGTGCGCTGCAGCACATGAACCCTCAGACCTATGCCGCCTTCAAGCGCGGCCTGGTGGTGACGGCGCTGGCACATGCCGAAGTGGAAACGGTGGTCGAGCCGCTGATCGACGCCACCGGCATCGGGCGTCGGCGGGCCACGCTGCATATGCGGAAGGCCGCCGCCGGTTACATGCGGGCCAAGTCGCACGAGGTGCTCGATATCGACGCCTGCCCGATCCTCGTGCCGGTACTGTCGCGGAACGCGCCGCGCATCGCCCGGGCGCTGCATGCGCTGGCCGGCGATGGCGATGTCAGCTTCACCGCCACCGATACCGGCCTCGACATGTCGGTGAAGTCCGAGCGCAAGCTGAAGCCGGCGCAGCTGGGCGAGTTCGCCCGCACCCACAAGCTGGCGCGCCTGACCTTCAACGGCGATCCGGTTTTCATGGCGCATCCGCCGGCGGTCAAGATGGGGCGCTCGCTGGTCGAAATCCCGCCCGCCAGCTTCCTGCAGGCCACCGAAGCGGCGGAGGCGACGCTGGCGCGGCTGGTGGTCGAGGGCGTCGGCAAGGCCAAGGCCGTGGCCGACCTGTTCTCGGGCGTCGGGCCGTTCGCGCTGCGGCTCGCCGAGACCGCCCGCGTCTATGCCGCCGACAACGACCGGCAGGCGATCGCCGCGCTGGTCAAGGCCTTCAACCACACCCAGGGGCTGAAGCCGGTCGAAGCCAAGGCGCGCGACCTGTTCCGCGACCCTATGGCCCCGATCGAACTCGCGCCCTTCGATGCCGTGGTGTTCGATCCGCCGCGCGCCGGTGCCGAGGCCCAGTGCCGCGAACTGGCGCGATCCAAGGTGAAGACGGTGGTCGCGGTGTCGTGCGACCCCAAGACCTTCGCCCGCGACGCCGCGATCCTGATCGCCGGCGGCTTCCAGCTCGACCGCGTCACCCCCGTAGACCAGTTTGCGTATTCGACCCATGTGGAGGTCGTGGGGGTATTCAGGCGGTGACAGCCAAACCCCGCACCACCCATGCCGAACTCGGCGAAGGCTTCTTCGATGCCGTCCGCCCTGCACAGTTCCCCGAGCACATCCTGCGCTATCGCAACCAGCGCGCTGCGGCGACCGTCGGGCTCGACCTGCTGAGCGACGCACAGTGGGTAAACCATTTCGGCCGCTTCGAACCGCTGCCCGGCTCGTTCAGCCAGCCGCTGGCGCTGCGCTATCACGGCCACCAGTTCCAGACCTACAACCCTGACCTCGGCGACGGCCGCGGCTTCCTCTTTGCCCAGCTCGAGGACCAGCGCGACGGCCGGCTGATGGATCTCGGCACCAAGGGATCGGGCCGCACCCCCTGGTCGCGGGGCGGCGACGGGCGGCTGACGCTGAAGGGCGGAGTGCGCGAGGTGCTGGCAACGGCGATGCTCGAGGCGCTCGGCGTCGACACCTCCAAGTCGCTGAGCCTGATCGAGACCGGCGAGGAACTGGAGCGCGGTGACGAGCCGTCGCCGACGCGCGGCTCGGTGCTGGTGCGGCTCAGCCACTCGCATGTGCGGATCGGCTCGTTCCAGCGCCTGAGCTACCTGCAGGAGCCGGAGCGGCTGCGCGAACTGCTCGACCATTCGGTGAAGCACTACTACCCGGCGCTGTGGACCGAGGGCGACAACGGCCGGGCCGCAAAATTCCTCGGCGCGGTGAGTGAATCGGTGGCGGAGACTGGCGCCAACTGGATCGCCGCCGGCTTCGTGCACGGCGTGCTCAACACCGACAACATCAACATTACCGGCGAGAGTTTCGACTACGGCCCGTGGCGGTTCCTGCCGACCTACGACCCGGTCTTCACGGCCGCCTATTTCGACCACAACGGCCTCTATGCCTTCGGGCGGCAGCCGGACGTGCTGGCCTGGAACCTGACGCGGCTCGCCGAGGTGCTGCTGCCGCTGGGCGGGCATGCGGAGCTCGAGGCAGGCCTGAACCGGTTCTGGCCAAAATTCCAGACGGCGGTCTGGGGTGCGGTGCGGCGGCGGCTCGGGCTGCAATCGCTTGGCATCGAGGCGGATTCGACGCTGGTGCAGGAGGTGTTCAACTTCCTGCACGATACACAGATGCCCTACGAACAGTTCTTCTTCGACTGGCGCGGCGGCGACGGCTCACGCGCCATGCGCAGCCCGGCGGCGGAGCACTATCGCAGCCCTTCGTTCGAGACGCTGGCCGGCCTGCTCTCGACGCATCCGATGGCCGACGATGCCAACCTCAACCACCCGTACTTCGCCCGCGAGACGCCGCGCACCATGCTGATCGACGAGATGGAGGCCCTGTGGGCGCCGATCGCCGAGCGCGACGACTGGGCCCCGCTCGTGGCCGCCCTCGACGAGATCGAGGAGATGCGCCAGGCCTATTCGGCCGGCTGAACCGACCGCAGGTCGGCGGCCCGCGCCGGCAGTAGTTCGTAGAAGCCCTTCAGTCCGGGCTCGATCTGCCGGGCCAGCGCCGTGCACTCGGCGATGGCGCCGCGCGCGTCCCCCCCGTCGCGCAAGGCCGCCAGCGCCTCGGCGTGGCTGGCGCGCAGCAGGCGGAACGTACCGGTTTCGGCCATTGCCTTGTCGCCGACGAGGATGTGGATCGACACCCGCCCGGCCTTGCCCTTCAGCGCCACGGCCCCGGCCTCCAGCATGGCGAAATCCGGCGCGGCGCTGCGCAGCGGATCGGCGATGACGATGTCGTAGCCCACTTCCTTGCAGCACCCCTCGACCCGGCTCGCGACATTCACCGTGTCGCCGACCGCCGAGTAGTCGAAGCGCGTGTCGAGCCCCATATTGCCTACCAGCGCCTCGCCGGTGCTCAACCCGATGCCGATGCCCAGGCGATCGATCGGCGCACCGGCGGCCCTGAGCCCGAATGCATCGCGATCGTTGAGGTCGGCGAGCCGCCGCCGCATGCCGAGCGCCGCTTCGAGCGCGCGCTCCTCGTGGCCCGGAACATCCACTGGGGCGTTCCAGAACGCCATGATCGCATCGCCGATGAACTTGTCGATGGTGCCGTACTTGCCGACGATTTCGGCCCCCAGCGCCCCGAACAGCGTGTTGAGGATGGCGAGGATCTGCTTCGGCCCGAGCGTTTCGCTCAATGAGGTGAAGCCGCGCATGTCGGAGAACATCACGGTCACCTGCCGCATCTCGCCGCCGAGCTTCAACCGGTCGCCGTTCTTCTCGATCTCGGCGAGCAGCGAGGGCGCGACGTAGTACCCGAAGGCGCGGCGGATCTGCTTTTTCTGCACGTCAGTGGTGAGGAAGCGCAGGAAGACGAGGCCCAGATAGGTCAGCGTCAGCCCGATCAGCGGGAAGCTCGGGTCCAGCATGATCCCCTGGTTGACGAACAGCCACCACGAGAGGCCGACCGATGCGACGAGCGAGGCAAAGCCGGCCGCGAGCCCGGCGATCGGCCCAAGCGCCAGCACCACCAGCACCATCAGCGCGCCCAGCACCAGGAACTCGAACCACTCGAGCCCCTGCACCCAGTCTGGCCGCGTGAGGAAGGCGCCCGAGAGTATCTGCTCGATCGCCTGGGCGTGGATGGTGACGCCGGGCACGTTGTCGCCGAGCGTCGTGTGATGCAGGTCGAGGAGGCCCGACGCCGAGGTGCCGATGAGGACGATGTGGCCCTCGAGCCGGTCGCGCAGGGCGCGGTATTGCGGCCCGAGCAGGTCTTTCGCGGAAACCGACAGGGTCGGGTCGGGGCGGCTGTAGTAGAGCCACAGATCGCCGGTCGAGGTCGTTGGGATGGTGATGTCGCCGACCCGAACCCCCTCGACATAGCCCTCCTCGGCGGTGTCGCCGAACACCACCACGCCCGATAGCCCGAAGGCGATGCGCAGCGCTTCGACCGACAGCGTCGGGAACAGGGTGCTGCCATTGGTCCAGACCATCGGCAACCGCCGCACGGCGCTGGTCGACAGCTCGGTGTTGAGGCTCAGCGCCGCGAGCCCCGGTGCCGCGTCGCGCAGGGTCGGCAGCGGCGCGGCGACCCCGGTGAGGTAGGGGATGGACGCGGTCGGGTCCGGCCCGGAGATGGCGAAGCCGCCCTTGGCCGCGCCGGCGAGCGGCGGCGCATCCGGCGTGCGGGAGAAGCCGAGGATCGACGGCGTGCGGCCCAGCGCGGCGGCGAACGTCGCGTCATGGTCGGGCAAGGCTGCCGCATCGACGCCGGGCAGGAGCGCCGCAAGCCGCTGCGGCGACATCCGGTCCGGTTCGGGGAACAGGATATCGAAGCCGACAGCCGCAGCGCCGAGTTCGGCCAGCCGGTTGGCAATCGTCGCCAGCCGGTCGCGCGGCCACGGCCACTGTCCCAGTTCACGGAGCGACGCCTCGTCGATATCGACCACCCGCACCGGCAGGTCGGTGTCAGGCCGGGGATGCAGCCGCTGGAAGAAGTCGAAACCGATCTCCCGCGCCACCTGCACCGGAAACGGATCACCGACCCGCAGCGTCGTCAGCAGCACGACGATGACGAGGCCGACAAACGCGGGCAGCAGCCGGCGGAGCATGGTCGGACGGCGTTAGCCGCGGCCGTTGTCGTCGTCGTAGGGGTCGTCCGGCTGGCTGCTATTGGTCGCCGGATCTTCCTGCACAGTTGGCACCACCGGGCGGTTGAAGCATTCGCGCGCCTGGGCGATGCGGAACTGGCCGAGCAGCGGCGCCTGGTTGTCCGCGTAGGGGAACATGCCGCGCATCTGGTTGCGCTCGGCATTGGTCATCTCGGTGGCGATGCCGAGAATCTGCGCCTCGGTCAGGTCGGCCATGCCGATCTCGCAGATGTCGTCCACCGTGACGCACTGGTTGGCCTTGTTACAGAGCACCACGGCGCCATGGTAGAGCATCAGTGACATGTGGCGGCTGTCGCTGTTGAAATCGAAACTGGTGCCGCGCACGCCGATCGTGCCGGTCGGCGTCTCGATCAGGTAGCGGTCTTTCGACGCGCCACCGGTGACGAAACGGAAGGTGCCAGAGAGCGCGTTGATGGCGAACTTGCCGCCCGACCCGTCCTCACGCAGCAGGTAATCCTCGATCAGCAGCGACGAGTTGGGGCCGACCACCAGCTTGGTGGCGTCGGAGAACCTGATCTGCACCAGCCCGCGCGCATCAGTGACGACGCGATCACCGATGAAGATGTCGGATCCGACGGTCAGCTCCGTGATACCGCCCTTGGTCTCCGACCGGGCGTCCCGGTCGACATCCAGCGCCTTGCCAGTCGCCTCGGCAAAGGCCGGGCCGGACGCGAAGGCGGCCATCAGTGTAAACAGCAAGACCAATGCACGCATCGAAACTCTCCCTGCCTCCGCCGAACGCACCGGTTGGCGCGGACGCGATGCCACAGCGCCCCTGAACCGTGGATGAATAGTGGCGCCCCAAGCTGATTGTAGCGCAAAACTCTGGGCTTGCCTCACCCCGACTTGGCTGTAAGCATCGACGCTCGGGGAACGGCGCAGGGCACAAGGCGTCGATCGCGAGGGACAAGACCGGATGGTCGCACTATTCTTCCTGCTGTTCATCGGCCTGGAACTCAAGCACTACGTCGCCGACTACTTCCTGCAGCCGGGCTGGATGCTGGCCGGGAAGGGCGATTTCCGCCAGGTTGGGGGCTACGCGCATGCCGGCGTCCACGCCGGTTTGAGCCTTGTGGTGCTGCTGGTCGCCGGCACACCCTGGCCTGCGCTCGTAGGACTCGTACTGGCCGAGTTCGTCGTCCACTACCTGCTCGATTACTCGAAGATCCACTATTCGAAGGGCGTGCATGTCGACACCCAGCCGCGCCGCTTCTGGACGCTGCACGGCGTCGACCAGATCACCCACCAGCTCACCTACGGGGCGATGATCTACATCGTTCTGCTGAGCCAGGGCCTCGCCTGAGCGAAATCCGGTTCCCTGCCCTGATTTACCGTCGGAATTGGCGTTGACGTCGTGTGACGATTTGGCACAACCTCACGCTACGCGTCGCCAGGGGGCGAGGAGGGGTGTGCGCGTTTGCGCCCGCCACGACTATGGAGCGTTCCCTGTCGGCCTCTAAACCGAGGGAACCTGTTCTATGGATGTCTTGCTCTGGGCGATCGTCGTGTGCGGTCTGCTCTCCATTGTCTACGGCGTGGTCACCACGCAGGCCTTGATGAAGGCCGATGCCGGCTCTGCCCGCATGCAGGAAATTTCTGCCGCGGTGCGCGAAGGCGCCTCCGCCTATCTGAAGCGCCAGTACACCACCATCGCCATCGTCGGCGTCGTCATCCTGGTCCTGGCCTTCTTCCTGCTGGGCATCTACGCCGCGATCGGGTTCCTGATCGGTGCGGTGCTCTCGGGCGCCGCCGGGTTCATCGGCATGAACGTCTCGGTGCGCGCCAACGTGCGCGTCGCCCAGGCAGCGACCAAGTCGCTGGCCGGCGGCCTCGACCTGGCGTTCAAGTCGGGCGCCGTGACGGGCTTGCTCGTCGCCGGCCTCGGCCTCCTCGGCGTGACGCTCTACTTCATGGTGCTGACCGGCATGGGCTTTGCGCCCACCAGCCGCACCGTCATCGATGCGCTGGTGGCCCTCGGCTTCGGCGCTTCGCTGATCTCGATCTTCGCCCGTCTGGGCGGCGGCATCTTCACCAAGGGTGCGGACGTCGGCGGCGACATGGTGGGCAAGGTTGAAGCCGGCATCCCCGAGGATGATCCGCGCAACCCCGCCACCATCGCCGACAACGTCGGCGACAATGTCGGCGACTGCGCCGGCATGGCGGCCGACCTGTTCGAAACCTACGTGGTGACCGCTGTCGCCACCATGGTGCTGGCGGCCATCGTGCTGCCCGATGCCTTCAAGCTCGCCGGCATGGTGCTGCCGCTCGCCATCGGCGGCGCCTGCGTCATCACCTCGATCATCGGCACCTTCTTCGTCAAGCTGGGTGGCGACAACAACATCATGAACGCCCTCTACAAGGGCCTGATCGCCACCGGCGTGCTGTCGCTCGTGGCGCTGCTGCCGGTGCTGATGTGGACCTTCGGCGGGCTCGACGTGCAACTGGGCGTCGAAGGCGGCAAGCAGTTCACGCCGTGGAGCCTTTTCTGGTGCGGCATTGCCGGCCTCGTCATCACCGGGCTGATCATCGTCATCACCGAATACTACACCGCCACCGGCAAGCGCCCGGTGAACTCGATCGCCGAAGCCTCGGTGACCGGCCACGGCACCAACGTCATCCAGGGCCTCGCGGTCTCGCTGGAATCGACTGCCCTGCCCGCCATCGTCATCATCGTCGGCATCATCGTCACCTACAACCTTGCCGGCCTGTTCGGCATCGCCTTCGCCGTCACCACCATGCTGGCGCTGGCCGGCATGATCGTGGCGCTCGACGCCTTCGGCCCGGTCACCGACAATGCCGGCGGCATTGCCGAAATGGCCGGCCTGCCCAAGGAAGTGCGCCACAACACCGATGCGCTCGACGCCGTCGGCAACACCACCAAGGCCGTCACCAAGGGCTACGCCATCGGTTCGGCCGGCCTTGGCGCCCTGGTGCTGTTCGCCGCCTATACGCAGGATCTGATCTACTTCGCCGCCACCGCGACCGAAGGCTCGATCTTCTTCGGGCTGGGCAACCTCACCTTCTCGCTGGCCGACCCCTACGTGGTGGTGGGCCTGCTGTTCGGTGGCCTGCTGCCCTTCCTGTTCGGCGGCATGTCGATGACCGCCGTGGGTCGCGCGGCCATGAGCGTGGTGGTGGAAGTCCGCCGCCAGTTCAAGGCCGATCCGGGCATCATGGCCGGCACCTCCAAGCCCGACTATGCCCGGGCCGTCGACATGCTGACCAAGGCGGCGATCAAGGAAATGATCGTGCCGAGCCTGCTGCCGGTGCTCTCGCCGATCCTCGTCTTCACGGTGATCTACTGGATCGCCGGCGCGGCCGCGGCCTTCTCGGCGCTCGGTGCCATGCTGATGGGCGTTATCGTCACCGGCCTCTTCGTCGCCATCTCGATGACGGCCGGCGGCGGCGCCTGGGACAACGCCAAGAAGTCGTTCGAAGACGGCTTCACCGACAGCCACGGCGTCAAGCACTACAAGGGCTCCGACGCCCACAAGGCCTCGGTCACCGGCGACACCGTCGGCGACCCCTACAAGGACACGGCCGGCCCGGCCGTGAACCCGATGATCAAGATCACCAACATCGTGGCTTTGTTGCTGGTCGCAGTGCTGGCCCATATGGGTGGGGTGGCTTGATTTGATACCAAGCTGCGAATGAACGAGGCCCGGGAGCGATCCCGGGCCTTTTTCTACCCAAAGAACTTCGCGTCATCACCTCGCATCAGGTCACGCCCCTCCTTAGGCAGGGCGATTCCGTAGCCATCCCAGTGGCCCCAGCGCATCGCCTTATCGGAGTGATAGCTCGTCATATGCAGTTCCACGCCGAGCTTTTGAATGGCTAGTTGCAGGGCGTGCAGGGCATCTGAGCCCACGGCAGAGCCCTTCACCGTCTGGGCCGGCCAGCCATCCTCTGGAAAGTCCATCTCGTAGCGACATTCACAGCGGTCCCCGGACCCTACGGGCAAGAACAACCTAACGGCAACATCAGCTTCTCTTCCCGACTTGGTCACGACGGTCAGCTTTCGCGTGGCTATGATCATGTCGTCTATCCCAGATAGTAGGTGAGGTCAGGAATCGGCAGATCCTTCATGCACAACGTGTACCTGTTACGGGCCTGCTCAAAACAGGCTTGGCGGCTTCGAGCCGCGGACACGAACGTGCGTTGAACTCGTCGCTTTGATACTGGGCTTCGCATCTGGCCCGGTTCAGTTCGTTGAACGGACCTGCAACTTTACCCGACGAGTGGGGCAGAGAGGATGCGGCGACGTGAAAGCGCGTGGATAAGTTGGCCGGCGTGAGAGTTGCGACCCATGGCACAACGGGCTAGCGATAGCGCAACAACAGCACCCCGAGGGAGCCCCGCATGTCTCAGCCCAACCCCGACACCCCGTGGCTCACCCGGCCCTATCATCGCCAGTGGCTGCGCGATCAGGCGGAATCGCTGTTTGCGTTTTATGGCAACCGCAGCTTCAACCCCAAGGGCGGGTTCTTCGAGCTGACCGCGACGGGCACGCCGATCAAGCCGGTGAACCCGGTGCGCGGCATCCATGGCACGGCGCGGATGGTGCATTGCTTTGCCATCGGCAGCCTGCTCGGGCGGCCGGGGTCGGACCAGATCGTCGACCACGGCATGCACTACCTTTGGAACACCCATCGCGATGCCGACAAGGGCGGCTATTTCTGGGCCGTGGACGATAACGGCGCCGCCGACAATGGCCGCAAGCAGGCCTATGGCCACGCCTTCGTGCTGCTCGCCGCCTCGAGCGCCAGCCTTGTCGGCCATCCGCTCGCCGACACCATGATCGCCGACGTGACCGAGGTGATCGAAGAGCGCTTCTGGAACACGGCGCATGGCGCCATCGACGAGGAGTTCCACGCCGACTGGTCGCCGATCTCGCCCTACCACGGCCAGAACTCCAACATGCACATGACCGAGGCGCTGATGGCCGCCTTCGAGGCCACCGGCGAGACCGGGTATCTGCGCAAGGCCGAGAGTATCGCCAACCTGATCATCAACACCAAGGCGCGCGAAAACGGCTTCCGCATCGCCGAGCATTTCGATGGCAGCTGGAACGTCGACAAGGGCTATATCGGCGACCAGATGTTCCGCCCCTCGGGCACCACGCCGGGTCACTGGCTCGAATGGTCGCGTCTCCTCATGCAGCTCTGGGTGCTGGGCGAGCGCCAGCACGACTGGATGACGGAAGCGGCGCAGTCGCTGTTCCACCAGTCCATCACCATCGGCTGGGACGACAAGCACGGCGGCTTCTTTTACAACCTCGACTGGGACGACAAGCCGGACATGCGCCACAAGCTGTGGTGGCCGGCGAGCGAAGGCGCCGCCGCCGCCGCCTTCCTGATGGAGCATGTCGACGACCCGCTCTACGAGAGCTGGTATCGCAACATCTGGGACGTGATCGCCCGCCACCACATCGACGAGGTCAACGGCGCCTGGCACGAGCAGCTGACCGAGGACATGAAGCCCGCCTACTCGCTGTTCGCCGGCAAGGGCGACATCTACCACGCGCTGCAGGCCTGCCTGATCCCGCTGTTCCCGGCCACCGGCTCGATCACCAGGGGCATCATCGAAACGGGTGGGGAATACTGAACGACGGGGGCCCTGGGCCACCGCCCTCGACAAATCCCCGACGCTGTCATCCCCGCGAAAGCAGGGACCCACCACAGTGCAGATTCACGTGAAACGCAGGCGCGCTCAGCTGGCGCGCTTCGCCTCGGAGAACTTCAGTTGGCGCGCTTCGCGTCGCTGGGGATCGGAAACACCCGGTCGTAAGCCCAGTTGAAGACGAACGCGTAGACCATGTAGAATACCGCGATCGCCACATCGAGCAGCAGCGCCTCGATGATACCGATGCCCAGGTACCAGGCGACGAACGGCGTCAGCAGGGCGACCAGCCCGAGCTCGAACAGCACGGCATGCCCCACCCGCACCTTCAGCGACTTCTGCACCGAGCCGGTATAGCGCTTGAGGGCGTGGTCGAAACCCCAGTTGTAGAGGTAGTTCCACACCGTCGCGACGATCGAGGCGACAACGGTGACGACCCCGATATCCTCCATCGGGTGATGGAAGACGAGGGCGCCGAGCGGGATGACGAGGATGAGCCCGATGATCTCGAAGCTCAGGGCATGGCGGATACGGTCGCGAACGGTGCGCATGGTGACGGTCCTTTGAAGACCGGGCCGTCCCGGCAGTGCATACCCGTTCTGGGGCGGGGTCGTCCCCACAGGCTCTAGATAGTCCATCCCGCGCCGAAGGCAACTCCCCTCAGCGGACCATCAGCCCTGCCAGCCGCGCAAGCAGCGTGTCCCGCTCGGCGAGGAGGCCCTTGTACTCCGCCTGCTCCGGCGTGAGCGACCCAAGCTGCTCGCTGAGGCTCGCGGCGATGGCCGGTCCTTCCGGCAACTGGGCCAGCGCCGCCAGCGGCTCGATATAGATGCGGATGGTGAAGAGCACGTCGCCCGAAACCGGCAGCTTGCGGAACGTCTGCCGTTCGAGCCGGAACCACGCCGATCGTGCCCCGGCACCGAAGCGCGGCACGCCGGCATGGCTGTCGGGATGGAACAGCCGGCCGTCGCCGAACAGCGACCAGTTCCAGCGGATCATGCCGGTTTCCGGCCGCAGGCTGTCGAACATCCGCTCGATCAGCTGGGCATTGCGGGTGCCCTCGGAAAAGCCCGGCACCGGGCCGTGCACCGCGTGCATCGGGTGGCCGAACTTGTCGGCGAGGCGCCAGGCCGACGGAAAGCAGAGCGACGCCGCACTGAGCCGCCAGTGGTCGGCGCCGCGCCGCATCAGCACCAGATCCTCCTGCACGAGGCTGGCGGCGATAGCGAGCGGCGGCGCGGAACCATCGAGCGCAACACGGTGCCCGGCGACATCCATCGCCGCACCATCGCGCCGGTAGAGCGCCGGGAACCGCCCCGGCAGGTAGTCGGCCAGCAGCGACAGCACTTCGGCCTGGGCCGCAGCGGTGTCCGCCTCAGCGGCGAACACCTCGTTGCGATGCGCGGCCCAGAGCCGCGCCTTTTCGTCGAGATAAGCGCCGAGCCGTTCATCGGCATCGATCCACTCGGAGAAGTCGAGCGGCTTGATGCCGATCTGGAACGGCTTCGGCGGTGCCCCGCGCAGGCGCATCATGCGCCGGTGACGCGCCAGATCACATCGCCCACGTCGTCGGCGACGAGCAGCGAACCATCCGGCCCGATCCTGACGCCGACCGGGCGGCCCCAGCTGTCGTTCTCGTCGTCCGACAGGAAGCCGGTGAGGATGTCCTTGGCCGGACCGACCGGCCGGCCATCCTTGAACGGCACGTGGATCACCCGGTAGCCCGAGAGCTTCGAGCGGTTCCACGAGCCGTGCTGGCCGATCACCATGCCCTCGCCATAGCCCGGCAGCGTGCCGGCCGGCAGCCAGCAGAGCCCGAGCGAGGCTGTGTGGCCGCCAAGCGCGAAATCCGGCTGCGTCGAGGCCGCAACCTTCGCCGCATCCTGCGGCTGCACGCGATCGTCGACGACCTTGTTCCAGTAGCTGTAGGGCCAGCCGTAGAAGGCACCGTCCCGCACCGAGGTCAGGTAGTCGGGCGGGGTCTCGTCGCCGATGCCGTCGCGCTCGTTCACCACCGTGAACAGCGTGTCGGTCGTCGGCTCCCAGGCGAGGCCGACCGGGTTGCGGAGGCCCGTGCCGAAGGGGCGCTGCGTGCCCGACGCGATGTCGTACTCATAGACCATCGCCCGGCCTTCTTCGGCCTCGAACCCGTGCTCGGCAATATTGCTCAGCGAACCGACGCCGACATAGAGCTTGCTGCCGTCCTTGCTGGCGAGGATCGAGCGCGTCCAGTGCCCGCCTGGCTTGTAGCTGGTGAGGGGCTTGCCCTTGGCACTGATCCTGGTTTCGCCCGCGACGTAGGGGAACGACACCATGCCGTCGCTATTGCCGACATAGAGCGTGTCACCCACCAGCGCCATGCCGAACGGCTTGTTGAGCCCGGTGATGTAGTCGTGCCGCACCTCGGCGACGCCATCCCGGTTCGCGTCGCGCAGCAGCGTGATGCGGTTCGGGTTGCTGCCCACCGCCTTGGCGCGCGCCATCGTCACTTCCATCGCATAGCCGAAGATCGAGTTCGGCTTGCCCGGCTCGTTCAGCGCCTCGGCCACCAGCACGTCGCCGTTCGGCAGCACTTCGATCCAGCGCGGGTGCACCAGGTCGGTCGCGAACGCGTTGACCTTGAGCCCCGGCGCCGCGATCGGCTTCTTGCCGTCGGACCAGCCGCGCGCCGTCGGCATCTTCAGCGTCGGCAGCGCGCCCTGCGGCACCGCCGCGGGAATGGACGGCGTCGTGCCGATGGCCTGCGGGAGATTGGTGCCGCGATGCCGAAGCTGCACCATGGTGCCGCCGACAAGCGCGACGACCTGCGCAAAGATGCTGGAAATGTTCACTCGGGAAGTCCTCTCGATTTTGCCGGAAACTAGCGCAACAGGCCGGCAGTTGGAACGGTCCATATGGCGAAGGCCGCCGCTTGACTCCCGGCCACTTGTTCCGTTTATGTTCTCATCTTGCCGGCGGGTCCGACCGATGACGAGCGCCACCATCCTCCACGCCGACCTCGACGCGTTTTACGCTTCGGTGGAACAGTTGCTGAATCCCGAGCTGCGCGGCAAGCCGATTGCGGTCGGCGGCGGCGTGGTGCTGGCGGCATCCTACGAGGCCAAGGCGTTCGGCGTGCGCGGCGGCATGTCGGGCTGGGCGGCCAAGGCCCTCTGCCCCGAGCTGATCTTCACCGGCGGCCACTTCGAGGAATACCAGCGGCTCGGCGACGCCGCCATCAAGGTGCTCGGCGACTTCACCCCTCTCGTCGAGCGCATCTCGATCGACGAGGCCTTCGCCGATGTCGCTGGGTGCGAGCACCTGTTCGGCTCGCCCGAAACCATCGCCCGCACCATACGGGCGCGGGTGCGCAACGAGCTGGGGCTGCCCATCTCGGTCGGCATCGCGCGGACCAAACACCTCGCCAAGGTTGCTTCGCAGGTGGCGAAGCCCGACGGGCTGGTGGTCGTTCCCCCCGAAGCCGAGCTCGAATTCCTGCACCCCCTGCCGGTCGGGCTGATGTGGGGCGTCGGCCCGGTGACAGAAGGCAAGCTCGAGGACGAGGGCATCACCACCATCGGCCAGCTGGCAGAAAAGCACACCCACTGGGTCCAGCGCCTGCTCGGCAACGCAGCGGGCGAAAAGCTGAGCCAGCTGGCCTGGAACCGCGATCCGCGCGAGATCATCGTGCAGCAACGCGCCCGCTCGGCCGGAGCGCAATCGGCATTGGGCCGGAAACCCTTCACCGAGGCGGTGTGGCGCCCCGCCCTGATTCACCTCGCCGACCGCATCGCCACCCGGCTCCGGGCAAAATCCTGGTTCGGCTACACCGTCACCGTGCGTGTCCGCTTCCGCGACATGAGCGCCGTCACCCGCTCGGCGACGATCGATTCGCCGCTCGCCGCCACCACCAGCCTCGCCGAGATCGCCGAGGATCTCGTGCGCATCGTCCGCGCCGACCATCCCGACCAGCAGACCATCACGCTCCTCGCCATCTCGGTCGCCCACCTGGTGCGCGACCCGCTGCTGCAGCTCGAACTGCCGCTCGGTCTTTCCGACGAGGCCCGCCGCACCGGCAGCCGCCAGGGTCACGCCCGCCTCACTGCCGACCACGCCGTCGACCGCATCCGCACCCGCTTCGGCCGCGAAGCCATCGGCTATGGCGAAGTAGCGCTCGAACAGCGCGAGACGGTACCGGACGCCTTCAGGGCATTGGCGGAGAAGGAATTGTGATCAAACACTTCATCGTTGACTTAAGTGAACAGGCAACGATAGATAAGCCATCACTTAAGCGAATATCCTGCCCGGCGTGTCGATTCCGCCTCGGGTCGTTCGTCATGTGGATATGGACACGCACCACGGTAGGCCCCGGATGCCAAAACCACAGCCCGCATCGTGCTGCATTCTAACCATGCGCTTTCGAGGGGTAGCGCTTACCCCCTCCACCGTGGCAGAAATCGTGCCAATTTTAGTCGCGCATTTGAAGGCAGGTCATCATGAGCTCTGAAGCTGCAATCGACGACGGCGCTATCCCCGCCGTAGGGCCGCACCATGCATCGAACGCGGCGCGCAACCGGCTGGTCATTGCCCTGCTGCTGGTCTCGACCTTCGTGTTTTTCCTCAACGAAACCATCATGAGCGTCGCCATCCAGCCGCTGATGACCGATCTCGGCGTTACCGCATCGGCGGCACAGTGGCTGACCACGGCGTTCCTGCTGACCATGGCGGTGGTGATTCCGATCACTGGCTTCCTGCTGCAGCGGATCAACACCCGGCCGATCTACATGCTCGCCATGGCCATCTTCAGCCTTGGCACGCTGATCTGCGCCGTGTCCCCCGGCCTCGAACTGCTGGTCTTCGGTCGCGTCATCCAGGCCACCGGCACCGCCATCATGATGCCGCTGCTGATGACCACGGTAATGACGCTGGTGCCACCCGAGGCACGCGGCAAGGTGATGGGCAACATTTCGATCGTCATCTCGGTGGCACCCGCCATCGGCCCGACGATCGGCGGCTTCATCCTCACCAATCTCGACTGGCGCTGGATGTTCATCCTCGTGCTGCCGATTTCGTTGGGCGCGCTGGCGCTTGGCGCGGCACTGATGAAGAACGTCTCCGAGCCGCGCGCCATCCCGCTCGACTTCGTCTCCGTCGTGCTCTCGATCCTGGCCTTCGGCGGTATCGTCTACGGCCTGTCCGGCTTCGGCGAAGCCGCGCATGCGGGCGGTGGTGGCATGTCGCCATTCGTGCCGCTCGGTATCGGCCTCGTCGCCATGGTGGTGTTCGTCTGGCGCCAGTTCGGCCTCAAGGACCGGGCCCTGCTCGACCTGCGCGCCTTTACCGTCCGCAACTACAGCCTGTCGGTGGCGATGATGGGGGTGGCGTTCATGGCGCTGTTCGGCGTCATCATCCTCTTGCCGCTGTTCCTGCAGAACGTGCTGGCCCTCAATCCGCTGCAGGTCGGGATGATGCTGCTGCCGGGCAGCCTCGTCATGGGCCTGCTCGGTCCGGTGATCGGCCGCCTGTACGACCGCTGGGGCACGACGCGCCTCTTGGTGCCGGGTACGGTGCTGCTCAGCGCCGTGCTGTGGAGCTTCACCCTCCTCAGCGGCACCACGCCGGTCTGGCTCATCGTCGCGTCGCACATGCTGATGTCGACCGGCCTGGCGCTGATGTTCACGCCGCTGTTCACCGCCAGCCTCAGTTCGCTGCCGCCGCCGCTCTACTCGCATGGCAGCGCCATCCTCGGCTCGGTGCAGCAGGTGGCCGGTGCCGCCGGCGTTGCCCTGTTCGTGGCGCTGATGACGATCCGCGGCGATGCGCTGATTGCCGGCGGTGCGGAACGCGCCGTCGCAGTAAATGCCGGCGTGCAGCTGGCCTTCTTCTGTGCCGCGGCGATTTCGCTGGTGGCGATCGTCTTCGCCTTCTTCGTCAAGAAGCCGCCGGCACACCCCGGCATGGGGCATGCGGGCGGCCACTGACCGACAGCGCTTCACGTGAATCATCGGGCGCCGGGGGCAACTCCGGCGCCCGTTTCGTTGGGTGTGGCTCCAAAAAAGCGAAAGGCGCTCGACCCTTGCGGGGAGCGCCTTTCCTTTGGGATCGGGACCAGGCTGACGGGAGGGAACATCGCCCGGTCAAAACCGACCGTTGACCGATAGATAGGCCGGCCGGCGACGGTTTCAAGAGGCGCCCCTGGGGCGCCCCGGCAGCGGGTCAGGCCTGTTCGGCCTTCGCCCGTGCGATCGAATCGAGGATCACCTGGCGCGCGTCGGCGGCATTGCCGATCCGGTCGATCTTCGCCCACTTGCCAGGCTCGAGGTCCTTGTAGTGGGTGAAGAAGTGCTTCACCCGCTCGATCTGGATCGGCTGCATGTCGCCGACATCCTTGATCCCGTCATACATCTTTGTGAGCTTCGACACCGGGACCGCGAGGATCTTCTCGTCCGTACCGCCATCGTCTTCCATGAACAGCACGCCGAACGGCCGGCAGCGCACCACCGCGCCCGGCACCAGCGGGCGGGAGTTCATCACGATGACGTCGAGCGGGTCGCCGTCGCCGCACAGGGTGTGCGGCACGAAGCCGTAATTCCCCGGATACCGCATCGGCGTGTAGAGGAAGCGATCGACGAACAGCGCCCCCGAAGCCTTGTCGATCTCGTACTTGATCGGCTCGCCGCCCATCGGCACTTCTATGATCACGTTGAGGTCGTCGGGCGGGTTCTTGCCGATCGGAATGGCGTCGATATTCATGGGTGCTGGCCTTGAGGGGGAGGATTTCGTCCGGGTTGTGGCCCATCGATGGCCATCATTGCAAGGCATGAAAACGCCTCATCACCCATGCGGGAGAAGAAACGCCCATGCGGCCACTGACAACCGCCGCCCTCGCACTTGCCCTCATGGCCCTGTCGGGACCGGCCTTCGCTCAGCTCTTCAACTCGGCCTGGAGCGAGCTGAAGTTCGAGGACTGCACGGTGGTCTCGACCGACGATTTCGGCTCCACCTGGGCCTGCCCCGGGCTGAAGGGCCTGCCGGTGTTGGTGCGCGAGAGCGAGCGCCGCTTCCGCATCTCCTACGGCCTGACCTCGACCACCGAGCAGGCCGCCGACCAGACGCTTCCGCCCGTCAACACCCCAGGCGAAGAGATCGAGTGGCGGGTCTCGAACGCTGAGGGCAGCTACAAGCCCTTTGCCACCATCGTGAAGTTCGAGGTGGAAACGGACGGCAAGGCGTCTGGCGCCGTGCTGGTGGTGACCAAGGTCGCGCCGGGTGCCACCTGTCACGTCGCCTATGTCGACACCGCCAACCCCGACGCCGAGAAGCTGGCCCGCCAGGCCGCCGACGAAAATGCGCAGGATTTCGACTGCGCGGCGGAACCGGAAATCATCGGCACGTTTGCCGCCTGGGAGCGGTAGCAGGGCGTCCTCACGCACTCGTGCGCCCCGTCTCCCCCAAAAAGCCACCTGCTTAACGCGATCTTAATCGCAATCGCCAAAATCGAGGGATCAGCCGCGCCTTGGGGGCAGGTCGCGGCACTCGTGTTTGTTCTGTGTCCGAGGTCCGACCATGTTCCGAGCTTTCGTGCCCGCCGCGCCGGCATTGAACCGCCGCCACCTGTTGATCGGCGCCACCGCGCTTGCCGCATCCACCGTCATCCCCCCCGCCTTTGGAAAGGCGGTGGAGGGCTTCATCGATTCCACCTGGGCCAAGGCGCAGGCGAGGGGTGTGTCGAGGAAGATCTTCAACGCCGCCATGGGCGATTTCGCACCCGTCACCAAGGTGCTGGAGCTCTCGAAAAAGCAGCCCGAGTTCGTCTCCACCGCCGCCGACTATATCGGCAAGCGCGTCACCGACGACCAGGCCGGCAAGGGCCAGGGCATGCGGGCCGAGTGGACGAAGACGCTGGGCGTCATCGCCGAGCGCTATGGCGTGCAGCCCGAAGCAATCCTCGCCATCTGGGGCATCGAAACCAACTACGGCGGCTACATGGGCGGCAACCGGACGCCGCACGCGCTCGCCACCCTCGCCTATGGCGGCTACCGCGCCAGCTATTTCGGCGCCGAACTGATCACCTCGCTCGAAATCCTGCAGGCCGGGCACGTTGCGCCGTCCAACATGGTCGGCTCGTGGGCCGGCGCCATGGGCCACCCGCAGTTCATGCCCTCGAGCTTCACTCGGTACGCCGTCGACTTCAAGGGCGATGGCCACGAGGACATCTGGGGCTCGGTGCCCGACGCGCTCGCCTCGATCGCCAACTACCTGAAATCCTTCGGCTGGCGGGCCGGCGAGACCTGGGGCTACGAGGTGAAGCTGCCCACCGGCTTCAACTACCAGAACGTCTGGGGCGGCATCAACGCCACGCTGGGCGACTGGCATGGCATCGGCGTTACCCGCGCCAACGGCAGGGCGTTTCCGCGGGCCGGCGACACCGCGCGGCTCTACATGCCCATGGGCGGCAACGGCCCGGTCTTCGCCGTGCTGCCGAACTTCGACGTCATCAAGCGCTACAACAATTCCGACAGCTACGCCCTCGCCGTCGGCCACCTCGCCGACCGCATCCTCGGGGTCCCGGGCTTCGCTTCGCCCTGGCCCAAGGACACGGCGCTGAGCAAGTCGGACCGCGAAAAGCTCCAGTCCCTGCTGCTGCGCAAGGGCTACCAGATCGGCTCGCCCGACGGTGTCATCGGCCCCAAGACCCGCGCCGCCGTCATCGACTGGCAAACCCGCGCCGGCCTCCTGCCCGACGGCCACGTCTCTGGCAATTTGCTGAAAGCGCTGAGCTGACCCTGGGCCAATTGCCTTGGCAAAGTTGAGTCACTGGTCACCTCCCCCCTTGCGGGGGAGGTAGCGTCGCTAGGAGCGACAGCGACGTAGCAGAGCTAGGAGGGGGGTGTGACCGAGGGTGTCCCGATCCGAACTAGGCAAAACCCCCTCCCTACCTTCGCTATTGCGCTTCCGCGCCAAGCCAGCGTCCCTACAGCTTCACCGCCGTGCCGCTCACCGACACCATCAGCATCGAGCCGTTGGCGCCCACCACCTCGTAGTCGATATCGACCGCCACCACCGCATCGGCGCCGACGCGCTCGGCTTCATAGCGCAGTTCCTCGAACGCCTGGCGGCGGGCATCGCGCAATGCGCCCTCATAGGCACCGGCGCGGCCGCCGACGATGTCGCGGATGCCGGCGAACAGGTCCTTGAAGATGTTGGCGCCGACGATCACCTCGCCGGTGACGATGCCGAGATAGTCGCGGATCGGCCGGCCTTCGAGGGTCGGCGTGGTCGAAATGATCACCATGCTCAGCTCCTCGCCATCTGGGTGCGCAACACCGTCCGGTCGCGGGCGGAAACACCGATCAGCTCGGCGATCCGCCACACCATGTTGTCCTCGAGTTCGTGGTTCTGCCCGTCGGCGAACACCACCTGCCACATCATCCGGATGATCTCGAGCTTTTCGCTGTCGTCGAGCGAGGAGAGCGCCGAGGTGAAGCGGTAGAAATCCACCGATTCCTGGTCGCGCCGGGTCGCCTCGGCAATGAGCCGGTCCACTTCGGCTTCGCTGAGGCTGTAGTAATCCATCAGCGTGCCGCGCAACGCCGAGCGCTCGGCAGTGCTGACGGTGCCGTCTATGGCGGCAAGGTGGACGAGCAGCGCCGCCGTCGCCAGTTTCGGCTCCATCGACAGCAGCGTCGCATCGGGCCTCTGGAAGATGGAACGCAGCGCTTCGAACATGCGGTGACCTCGAGGTTGAACTTCAAAGATAGGGACAAGAGGGCCAACGCGAAAGGGCCCTGATCGTCGCGCCGGGCAGGAAAAGATTCTCAGGTTGACTCCATAACCGGACTCGTGTGTTCTTTATTTGTTCTCAACCCTGACACCTTCCGTTGCCTGCCGAGTAACCGCCATGCCCCGTCCAAAACCCGATCTCGACGGGCTCCGCGCCCAGATCGCCGCCCTCGAAAGGCGGCCGGTGCTGGCGGATGGTGCTGCGCTCGTTTCCCAGGGCCGGCAGGGCGAAGAAAACGACCTGCTTGGCCTGCTGAAGGCGCCGCCCGGCCTGCTGCACGAGGTCTTTGCCGACGAACACCGGCAATCGGGCACGGCGCTCGGCTTCACCCTCGGGCTGGCCCGCGCGCTGCTCACCCAGAATCGGCAGGCGCTGATCTATCTGCAGCTGAGCGCCGAGGCGCAGGAGATCGGCCTGCCCTATGGCATCGGTTTTTCGCGCTTCGGCCTTACCCCCGACACGCTGGTCATCGGCCGCATCGGCACCGTCCCCGAACTGCTCTGGGCGCTGGAGGAATCGCTCGCCTGCCGCGCCGTCGCCGGGGTGGTGGTCGATCTCGCCAGCCACCCCAAGGCGCTCGATTTCACCGCGTCGCGCCGTATCTCGATGCGCGCCGCCGCCGCCGGCACCTCGGCCTTCCTCATCCGCTACGGCACCGGACGCGAAGCGAGCGCCGCCCGGCTCCGCTGGCACGTGAAGCCGGGGGTGAGTGCCGGCCAACCCTTCGATGCGAGTGCTCCGGGCAATCCGCGCTTTGCCATCGAGATCGAAAAGCTCCGGCTGGGGCAGGCCCGGCAAACAGAACAGCATCACCTGATCGTGGACTGGACAGAAAATGGCTTCGTTTCAGTCGATCCCCTCAAGCGTCCCCTCGCTCCGCTTCGCCGACCGGCGGCGCCATCTCGCCCTCAGCCTGCCGCGCTGGGCGACCGACTGTCTCAGGCGAGCTGATCCGTCCATCCCCCGCGACCGACCGCTGGTGCTGTGGGAAAAGATCAAGGGCGGCATGCGGATCGCCGCGCTCGACCATGCGGCAAGCCTGGCCGGGCTCTCGATCGGACAGAACATCTCCGATGCCCGCGCGCTGGTGCCCGGCCTGCTGGTGCTCGAGCACGACGCCGATTTCACCGCCCACGTCTTTTCCGAATTCGCCGACTGGCACTCGAACGCCAGCCCGATCGTCGCCGTGCACGATACTATGGCGCCATACGGCGACCTGATCCTCGATATCACCGGCGTCGCCCATCTTTTCGGCGGCGAGGAGCGGATGCTTTCGACGCTGATCGGACGGCTGCGGGCCATCGGCTACAGCACCGAGGGCGCTATCGCCGACACGGTGGGCGCGGCGTGGGCTTTCGCCCATTTCGACCCCGGCCGCATCGTGCCCGAAGCCGAACTCGAAGCCAGCCTCGCCCACCTGCCCGTCAACGCCCTGCGGCTCAGCGAAGCCCAGGTCGGGGGCCTCAACCAGATGGGGCTGAAAACCATCGGCCAGCTTGCTGGCCGCGACCGCAAGGCGCTGCAGGCCCGTTTCGGCGCCACGCTGATCCTCCGGCTCGACCAGGCGCTGGGCGGCATCGAGGAGCGCGTCACCCCGCGCATTCCCATCGCCGAGTATCACGCAGAGCGCCGCTTCGCCGAACCGATCGGCTATCTCGACGATGTGCTGATGACGGTGCGCGACCTTGCCATCCAGCTCGGCGTGCGGCTGGGGACCCAAGCGCTCGGCGCCCAGAGCTTTCACCTCTTCCTCTACCGGGTCGACCACAAGGTGATGACCCTGTCGGTCAATGCCGGCCGCGCTACCCGCGACCCGGGCCACATCGCCCAGCTCTTCGTCAACCGCTCCGAGCGGCTCGAAGGCGAGTACGACGCCGGCTTCGGCATCGACATGATCCGGCTGGCGGCGGGCTCGCTCTCCCCCACCCAGGATGTGCAGGTGGGCGCCTTCGAGATCGACGATGGCGCCGAGGACCTCGCCCGCCTCTACGACCGGATGACCAGCCGCCTCGGCCCGCTCGCCGTGGTGCGGAGCAAACCCGTCGACACCCATATCCCAGAGCGCGCGGTCAAGCTCGAACCGGTGGTCGCCCGCACCACCGACGATCCCAATGCCCTGCTCGATCCCCCTCTCCGGCCGCTCCGCCTGCTGCCCAGCCCCGAGCCGGTCGAAGTGATCGCCGAGGTGCCGCACGGCCCGCCGCTGCGCATGATCTGGCGGCGCGTCTCCTACCGCGTGCTGAAGGCCTCCGGCCCCGAACGCATCGAGGCCGAGTGGTGGCGCACCGGCAAGCGGCTGGCGATCCTCACCCCACCTGTGTTTGGCGAAGCCGAGATCGCCCCGCAGGACCACCCCGATCCGGCCAAGAAGCCGGTCAGGGCGGAGCCGCCGGCCCAGCACGTCAGTACGCTCGAAAGCTTCGACCCCGAGACCACGGTGCGCGACTACTATGTCGTCGAAGATGAGAGCGGCCGCCGCTTCTGGGTGTTCCGCGTCGGCCTCTATGGCGCCGCAAGTCCGCCCCGCTGGTACCTGCACGGCTTTTTCGCATGAGCCGTCCTGCCTATGCCGAGCTGATGGCGAGCAGCAATTTCTCCTTCCTCCGCTCCGGCTCGCACCCCGAGGAACTGGTCGCGGCCGCCATGGCGCTGGGGCTGAGTGGCATCGGCCTTGCCGACCGCAACACCTTTGCCGGCGTCGTCCGCGGCTATGTCGCCCATCGCGACATGCGCGAGCAGCACCCGGATTTCCGCTACGTCGTCGGCGTCCGCCTCGTCTTTGCCGATGGCGCGCCCGACATCCTCGCCTACCCCTCGGACCGCGAGGCCTATGGCCGGCTCTGCAGACTGCTCAGCCGCGCCAACCTCCGGAAGGAGAGCGAAAAGGGCAACCCGGTGGTGCTGTTCGACGACCTCGAGGAGTTCGCCGAGGGCCAGCTCTTCGTCTTCCACCTCGACGAACGCCGCTGGGATGTCTCAGTGGACCACCTGCAGCAGCTCGCCGCCATGGCGCCCGGCAATGTCTGGCTCGCCGCCGCGCCGACATTCAAGGGCAATGATCGCGCCCGGCTGAACCGCCTCGCCCATGCTGCCGCCGAAGCCGGCGTGCCCCTGCTTGCCGTCAACGACGCGCTCTATCACGAGCCCGGCCGCCGCATCGTGCAGGATGTCGTCACCTGCATCCGCGAGCACCTGACGCTCGAAACCGCCGGCCGCCGGCTGGAGCAGAACGCCGAGCGCCACCTGAAGCCGCCCGACGAGATGGCGCGCCTCTTCGCCGACCACCCCGAGGCGATCGAGGAAACCCAGGCGCTGCTCCGGCGAATCGATTTCTCGCTCGACCAGTTGCGCTACAACTACCCGGTCGAAACCATCGGCAATGGCGAGACGGCGCAGGAAACCCTGGTGCGTCTCACCTGGGAAGGCGCCCGCAAGCGCTACCCGGCCGGCACCCCCGACAAGGTCGTGGCGGCGCTCCACTCCGAAATCGCGCTGATCGAGCAGCTGAAATACGCCTCCTACTTCCTCACCGTGCAGGACATCGTCCGCTATGCGCGGGAGGATCGCGGCATCCTCTGCCAGGGGCGCGGCTCGGCCGCCAACTCCGCCGTCTGCTACTGCCTCGGCATCACCGAGGTCGACCCTTCCAAGGTCAACCTGGTGTTCGGCCGCTTCCTCTCCACCGAGCGCAACGAGCCGCCCGACATCGACGTCGATTTCGAGCACGAGCGGCGCGAGGAGGTGATGCAGTATGTCTACCAGAAGTATGGCGGCCACCGCACCGGGCTCACCGCCACGGTGATCTCCTACCGCTCCAGGAGCGCCGTGCGCGAAACCGCCAAGGTGTTCGGGCTCTCCGACGACACCATCGCCGCCATCAACCAGTTGCACTGGGGCTGGGGCCATGCCGCCGATCTCTCTGGCATCCGCATCGCCGGGCTCGATCCGGATGATCCGACGCTGACCCAGATGTTCAACGTGGTGAGCGTTCTCAAGGGCTTTCCGCGCCACCTCAGCCAGCATGTCGGCGGCTTCGTCATCACCCGGGATTCGCTCGAAAGCCTGGTGCCGATCGGCAAGACCGCCATGGACAGCCGCACCATCGTCGAGTGGGACAAGGACGATATCGACGCGCTTGGCATCCTCAAGGTCGATATCCTGGCGCTCGGCATGCTCAGCTGCCTGCGCCGCTCCTTCGAACTTCTGCACCAGCACTACGGCCGCGACCTGCAGCTCGCCGACCTGATGGCCGAGGAAGCCGAGCCCGAGGTCCGGGCGCCGGTCTACCGCATGACGCACCGCGCCGACACCATCGGGGTGTTCCAGATCGAGAGCCGGGCGCAGATGTCGATGCTGCCGCGGCTGAAGCCGAACGAGTTCTACGACCTCGTCATCGAGGTGGCGATCGTCCGTCCCGGCCCGATCCAGGGCGGCATGGTGCATCCCTACCTGCGCCGGAGGCAGGGGCTGGAAGAGGTCGAACCGATGGGCGAGCGGCTCACCGCCGTGCTCAAGCGCACCCTCGGCGTGCCGCTGTTCCAGGAACAGGCCATGCAGATGGCCATCGAAGGCGCCGGCTTCTCCCCCGGCAAGGCCGACCAGCTGCGCCGCGCCATGGCCGCCTGGAAGCGGAGCGGCAAGCTCGCCCAGTTCGGAGAGGAGTTCATCTCCGGCATGATCCGCAACGGCTACACCGAGGATTTTGCCAAGCGCTGCTTCGCCCAGATCCAGGGGTTCGGCGAATACGGCTTTCCCGAAAGCCACGCGGCGAGCTTCGCGCTCCTCGTCTATGCCTCGTGCTGGTTCAAGTGCCACTACCCCGATGTGTTCGCCTGCGCCCTCCTCAACAGTCAGCCGATGGGGTTCTACGCCCCGGCGCAGATCGTCCGCGACGCCATCGAGCACGGGGTCGAGGTGAGCGATGTCGATATCAACCGCTCCGACACCATCCATGTGCTGGAAGACGGTGTTCCCGCCCGCGACCGCATCCGCAAGCAGCATGCCGAAATGCGCGACGACATCTGGTCGAACCGCGCCATCCGCCTCGGCTTCAAGCAGGTCACCGGGCTCAAGGAAGCGCATGCCAACCTGGTCGTCGCCCGGCGTGGCGCCGGCTACGCCTCGATCCGCGATCTTTGGCTCCGCACCGGCATTCCGGTCGAAACACTCGAGAAGCTGGCCGAGGCCGACGCCTTCGGCTCGCTCGGGCTCAGCCGGCGCGAGGCGTTGTGGACGGTCCGCGGCCTGCGCGGCACCGCCGGTGCCGAACGGCTGCCGCTGTTCTCGGCCTCCGACCGGCCGCCACAGGCCGACGACGCGCAGGGCGACCTGCCGCTGATGCCGGCCGGCGAAGGCGTGGTGCACGATTACCGCACCATGACCCTGTCGCTGAAGGGCCATCCGCTGAGCTTCATGCGCGCCGAACTCGAGCGCCGCCGCGCGGTGCGCTGCGCCGACCTGATCGACCAGCGCGACGGCGCCTGGGTCGAAGCGGCCGGGCTGGTGCTGGTTCGGCAGCAGCCGGGCACCGCCTCGGGCGTCATCTTTGCCACCCTCGAGGACGAGACGGGTGTCGCCAACATCATCGTCTGGCCAAAGACCTTCCAGAAGCACCGCAAGGTGGTGCTCGGCTCACGCGTCATGGCGGTCCGCGGCAGGCTGCAGCGCGAGGGGCTGGTGGTGCACATCATCGCGCACGACTTCTACGACCTCACCCCCCGGCTCATCGAGATCGCGCACGGCATCGACCTCGGCGACCAGATGCTGATGCGGCCCGACGAGGGCAAGTCCGGCCCGCCCCGCCCCCGCGACGAGACCGAACGACGCCGCCAGGAAATGCTGCAACGCCAGGCCCGCGCCGCCCTGCCCGGCGGCCGCAACTTTCACTGACGGGACGTCAATCGCCTATGACGACATTGGCCGCTGACACCTCCCGCCCTTGCGGGGGAGGTAGCGTCGCTAGGAGCGACAGCGACGTAGCAGAGCTAGGAGGGGGTATGACCGAGGCTGGTCCCCGACCCGAACCTCGGTGAACCCACCCTACCTCACACTAAGGCCCTGCCGCGCCCTAGCTTCGGCCTCCGCGCCACGCATCGGCGGTGGAACTAAGCCAGCAGCACATCCTCGGTCCGGCTCTTCACCGCATCGGCCAGCGTGGTGGTGTCGAGCACCTCGCGGGTCGCGAGGGTCACCCGCGCAAACACGTGGCGGATCTCGCAGGTGCCTTCGTCGGCGCAGTCGGTGCAGCGGCGATAGGCGATCTTGGAGAGGCAGGGCAGCGGGGCAATCGGGCCATCGATCAGCCGCAGCACCTCGCCGAAGGTCACCTCGTCGGGCGAGCGCAGCAGCACGTAGCCGCCGAGGCGGCCGCGGCGGCTCATCACGATGCCGGCCCGCTTCAGCTCCAGCAGGATCTGCTCGAGGAACTTCTTGGGGATCGCCCGCTCTCTCGAGATTTCCGAGATCATCAGTGACTCCCCCGGCGGGACGAGGCAGAGCGCCACGAGGGCCCGGAGCGCGTATTTGGCTTTTTGCGAGATCATCGGTTGCGGCACTCGGGGCGCACGATCACCCCGTCTTCACTGATTCGGACGACTGGCGCGGCCCCGCCAAGGCAGGTCCGCAGGACAGGGAGCGGCGTCACGCCTTCTCCTCCACCGGCGGCGGCACCTCGGGGTTGAACAGATCGCCGGGCTTGGTGGCCGGCAGCCCCGGACGCGGACCGGTAGGCACCAGCGGCGCGAGGCGCTGCTCGGGTGTCATTTCAACCAGTTCGGAGGCCGGCTGCTGGCCCTCCACCGCGGCCGCTGCCGCTGCGTCGGGCTCTTCGCCCAGTGAGGACACTACGTAGGGCGGCTCGGCCGGGCCGGTATCGGGATGCTGCACCTGGGCCGTCTCGATCGCCTCGGCCAGCAGGTTGGGATCTGGCGCGAGACGCCGCGCCGGCCCGGCCGACGCCAGCGGGCCGAGCGCCGAAGCCACGGCGTCGGCGGCGGTGATTTCGGCGATGGCGCTCGAATCCCGGTTGACCACGTCGACCATTCCCAGCGCGATCTCGCGCTCGCCGAGGATCACCACGTCGGCGCCGAGCGTCTTGAGGTGATCCTCTTCCTCGTCCGAATGCGCCCGCGCCACGATCAGCGCCGTGGGGTTGGACTTGCGCGCCTGCTCCACGGCCTGGCCGGCCTCGAAGGCATTGGGGATGGCGACGACCACCGTGGCGGCCATGTCGACATTGGCGAGGTTCAGCACCCGCACGCCGGCGGCGTTGCCGACGATCACCTCGTAGCCCTTCGCCCTCGCGGCGTTGATCCGCCCCTCGGCATCCTCGACGACGAGGAAGCTCGACTGCGCTTCGCTGAGCGCGTCGGCCACCACGCTGCCGACCCGGCCGTAGCCGACCAGCACGATGTGTCCGGTCTTGGTTGTCGCCTGCGCCGGTTCGTCCTCGTCCTCCGGTGCCACTGCCTCGACCACCTCCGGCATGACAGGCGCAAAGCCCGGTTCGGTCCGTCCCCCCGCAGCGGCAGCGGCCGGGGCGGCGCTGCCGAACCTGCGCTCGAGCCGCGGCCTCAGGGCATCGAGGGCCATGAAGATCAGCGGATTGAGCACGATCGAGATGATCGCGCCGGCGAGGATCAGGTCACGCCCCTCGGGAGGCAGGATGCCCAGCCCGACGCCGAGCGCCGCGAGGATGAACGAGAACTCGCCGATCTGCGCGAGGCTGGCCGAAATGGTCAGCGCCGTCGAAATCGGATGCCGGAAGGCGAGCACGATGAGGAACGAGATGATCGACTTGCCCACCACGATGATCAGCACCGTTGCGATCACCGGCAGCGGATCGGTGAGCAGTACGCTGGGGTCGAACAGCATGCCGACCGATACGAAGAACAGCACCGCGAACGCGTCGCGCAGCGGCAGGCTTTCCTGCGCCGCCCGGTGCGACAGCTCGCTTTCGGAAAGGATCATCCCGGCAAAGAACGCACCCAGCGCCAGCGACACGCCGAACAGGTAGGCGGCCCCTGCCGCGACCCCGAGCGCGATGGCCAGCACGGCGAGCCGGAACAGCTCACGGCTGCCGGTATGGGCCGTGTAGTGCAGCACGAACGGGATCACCCGCCGCCCCACCACCAGCATGAAGCCGACAAAGGCGGCGAGCTTGACGACGGTGACTGCAAGGATGCCGACAATGCCCAAGGGCCCGGTGAAGCGCTCGACGAAATCGACGAAGGGGTCGTGCACCGTGGCCGCTTCCACCCCGTTGATCGAGGCGATGGCGGGGATCAGCACCAGCGCCAGCACCATCGCCATGTCTTCGACGATGAGCCAGCCGACCGCGATCTTGCCCTTCTCGCTTTCGACCATGTGCCGGTCCTGCAGCGCCTTGAGCAGCACCACCGTGGACGCCACCGACAGCGCGAGGCCGAAGATCAGTCCCGCCCCGATCGACCAGCCGAGCAGCAGCGCCAGGCCAAGGCCGAGGATGGTCGCGCCGCCGATCTGCGCCAGCGCCCCGGGAATGGCGAGCGCACGCACGCTCAGCAGGTCCTTCAGCGAAAAGTGCAGCCCCACGCCGAACATCAGCAGGATGACGCCGATTTCACTCAACTCGAGCGCCAGGTCGCCATCGGCAACGAACCCTGGCGTATGCGGCCCCACCAGCACGCCGGCGATCAGGTAGCCGACCAGCGGCGGCATGCGGAACCGATTGGCGATGGCCCCGAAGATGAAGGCGAGAACCAGACCCGCGACGATCGTTGAGATCAGGGGGGTGCTGTGGGGCATCGGGACAGACTCCGGCAGGTATTACCCTGTTACTGGTTGACTTTGGGGTGTGGTGAACATGAGGGAAAGCCCCCTGCCGTGCAAGTGCGACACAGGCCCAGAACTGCGGCGAATCATGGGCCGGTGCGCCTGATAAACGAATGGACGACGAAATCCCCGGCAGGTGGAAGAGCGGCCACCCGCCGCCCGACCTGATTCACGTGGAACACGGGGCAGCGGCATGTCGCATCGGCGCCAAAGCAAAGGGCGCCCACAGGCGCCCTCGAACCAGCCGATGAAGCGTTGGCCCGTCAGCTGTCCATCTTGGCGCCCGAGACCACCGCGTGGAGGTCGATCAGGCCGACCATGCGGCTGTCATGGGTGACGATGCCATTGAGCAGCTCGGTATCGATCGAGTTGCCCTCGGGCACGTTGTGGATGTCGTCCTTGCTGACCGTCAGGATGTCCGACACGGCGTCGACGAGGATGCCGACCCACTTGTCGCCGACCGACATCACCACCACGACGTGGTTCTTGGTGGGCGAGGTGACGCCTTCGCCGAAGCGGGCGCGCAAATCGAAGATCGGTACGATGGTGCCGCGCAGGTTGATCACGCCGCGCACGAACTCGCGGGTATTGGGCAACGGAGTAGCGCCGTTCCAGGCGCGGATTTCGCGCACCGTGGTGATCTCGACGCCATAGGTCTGCTCGCCAATCGAGAAGGCGATCAGTTGCAGCGAGTTGGCAGCGGCGATGCTGCTGGCGGAGACGTCGTCCTTGAACGCGAGCGATTCCATGGTTTTCGGCCTTTCCTGCCCCGCTTCTGCGTGGCCAATGCGTGTCTCAGGCGGCGCTCTTGTGCGTCGCGGTTGCAGTTTTCAGTCCCTGGACGTCGACGATCAGCGCCACGTTGCCATCGCCCAGGATGGTGCCGCCGGCGATGCCTTCAATGGACTGGAAGTTCTCTTCGAGCGATTTGATCACCACCTGCTGCTGCCCGATGATGTCATCGACGATCAGCGCCACCTTCACGCCGCCCTCGGCTTCGCAGAGGACGACGAAGCGGTTCTCGCGTTCGGTGTTGGTCGACATCTCGAAGCGCTTCGCCAGGTCGACGACCTGCACGTATTCGCCGCGCACCTGCAGCACCTGGCCTCCGGTCGGCATGCGCGAGAAATTGGCCCGCCCGCACTGGATGGTCTCGACGATCGAGCTCAGCGGGATGACGTAGGGCGACCCCGCCACCTTCACCAGCATCACATCGAGCACGGCGAGGGTGAGCGGCAGGCGCAGCGTCATCCGCGTGCCCTTGCCGGTCCAGCTCTTCACGTGCACCGAGCCGCCGATCTTCTTGATGTTGGAAAGCACCACGTCCATGCCGACGCCACGGCCGGAAATGTCGGAGACCTCGGCGGCAGTCGAGAAGCCGGGCGCGAAGATCAGCTGGTCGATCTGCTCGTCGGTGAGCATCTGGTCGGGCCCGACCACGCCACGATCGCGCGCCACCTGCAGCACGCGCTCGCGGTTGATGCCGCCGCCATCGTCCTCGACGGCGATCAGGATGTTGCCGCCAGCCTGTTCGGCAGAAAGGCGAATGACCCCGGTCTCGCCCTTGCCCGCCGCGCTGCGGCTGGCCGGCAGTTCGATGCCGTGGTCGGCCGAGTTGCGGATCATGTGGGTGAGCGGATCGGAAAGCTGCTCGATGATCGTCTTGTCGATCTCGGTATTCTCGCCGATCGTCTCGAGCCGGATCTTCTTGCCGGTCTTGCTGGCCAGCTCGCGCACGAGGCGCGGCATGCGGCTGAACACTGTCTTCACCGGCTGGGCGCGGATCGCCATCACCGAGTCCTGCAGGCCGCGGGTGGTCTGGGCCAGCACCTCGATGCCGCGCACCAGTTCCTGGTAGCGGGTGCGCAGCGTCTCATCCATCTGCTGGGTCAGCATCGACTGGGTGATCACCAGCTCGCCGACCATGTTGACGACGCGGTCGATCTTGTCGAGGTCGACACGGATCGACTGCACGCCGTTGCGGCGGTCTTCCGAGCCGTTGCGGCGATCGCTGTCCCCGTCGAGATCGTCCGGCACTGCGACCACCTGCTTGAGCGGGGTCGGCATAACCGGCAGAGCGGCCTTGAGCGCCGGCTTCATCGCCTCGGCGATATCGGCGAAGCTCAGCAGCAAACCCGGCGCGGCGGCACCGGTCTGCTCGACTTCGGCGTCGAGCGCCTCTTCGGACAGCTCGAGTGCAGCCAGGTCGGCAAAGCTGGGCAAGGCCGTCTCGGCGATATCGGTCGGTTCGGCAGCGGCGGCCACCGACACGATCTCGAGGTCGCAATTGCCATCGACGAACTCGAACACCTCGGCGATCTGTGCCTCGCCGGCGGTTGCCGACGTCAGCGTGAGTTCCCAGCTGCAATAGACGCCGAACGGCTCGAAATCGGCGAGCGGCGGAATCTCGTCGATCAGGGTGCGGATCTCGAGCTGGCCCAGCGTCGCCAGTTCGCGGAACAGCAGCAGCGGATCGTTGGCGCGGGCGTAGAGTTCGCTGTGCGGAGTGAAGCGGATGATCCAGCGGTTGGCCGCGGCCATCGGTGCGGCCTCGAAGCTGTCGGCGGCGGCCGGAGCCAGCGCGATCGGCTCGGGCGTTTCGTCGGCACCATTGAGGGTCACCATCACCGGCACGAAATCGATGTCGAACTCGTCCATCGGCTCGCCGACCATGTCGGGATCGTTGCCGGAGGTCAGCGCGTCGAACTGCGCCTTTTCGTCGGCGCCGTAGCCAGGGGCCAGCGCCACGCCGTCCTTGGCCGCCGCCACGAAATCGGCGACGATGTCGTTGGCGCGGATGCAGAGCGTCGCGACATGCTCGGACAGTTCCAGCCGGCCGTCGCGGACATGGTCCAGCAGCGTCTCATAGGCATGCGCGAATGCCACCAGGTCGCTGAAACCGAACGCGCCGCCGCCACCCTTGATCGAGTGGATGGCGCGAAACACGGCGTTCAGCCGGTTTGACGAGCGGTCCCCGTCCTCGATGGCGTGGAACTGCTCCTCGAGCTCGAGCAACAGCTCGGAGCATTCATCGAAGTAAGTAGCCTTGAAGTCGTCGAGGTCGCTCATAGTCTGGTCGAAACCCTTCTGGGGCACTCTTGTGGCGGTGAGCCGGACCGGACCGTCAGTGGACGACGCGGTGGATGACCGAAATCAGCTTCTCGGGATCGAACGGCTTCACGATCCAGCCCGTACCGCCGGCGGCGCGGCCCTGGTCGCGCTTGTCCTGGCTGGTCTCGGTGGTGAGGATCAGGATGGGCAGCGAGTTGTGCATGCCCGAGGCGCGCACATTCTTGATGAACTCGATGCCATCCATCACCGGCATGTTGATATCGGTGATGACAACATCGACGCTCTCATTCTTGAGCACATCGAGTCCCTTCTGGCCGTCCTCGGCCTGCAGCACCTCAAAGCCTGCATTGGACAGCGTGTGGTGCAGCATCGCGAGGATGGTGCGGGAGTCGTCGACAGTAAGAACGCGCATTTTTCGGAAATTATCCTTCCATGATCGCGGCAAACTCGCCGCTGAGCCCAAGACGTTCCACCGCGAGCCGGAACGGCTCGCTGGGCTCAGTCACCGCAAAAGCAAAATTGTTACGACGAGCGGTCTCGGCGGCGCTCATCAGCATGAATAGCGCATTGGTCGCCACGCGCTCCACGGCGGCGCCCTTGACCTTGACCGGGCCGGACTCGATGGCGTCGATCAGCTCATCGCGGATCGGGTCGAGGGCGTCGAGATCGACGATCGCCGGTAAGGCGACGGTTTTACTGCGTGCTTGGGCCATGCCCGAATTGCCCCCAACCTTCTGGTCCGGGGTCAGCATCGGCGGTAACGGTTTAAGAAGTGCTAAGCTAGACCAACTTCGGACCAATCGCCGCAGCAATGGTGGCGTTGATCGCGCCCTTGTCTACGGCGGCGACATCCTGCGGCTGCCAGTTGGGCCGCTGGTCCTTGTCGACGAGCACCGCGCGCACCCCTTCGGCAAAATCCGGCCAGCGGCAGAGCAGCTGCGCCAAACCCAGGTCCACCGCCAGCACCTCGCGGATTCCGGGCAATCGTCGGGCCGCGAGGTGGCTCTCGAGAATGGCCACGAGGCTGGTGGGCGAGCGGGCGCGCAGCGCCGCGGCCAACGCCGGATCGGCCACGCCCGAAACGATGGCGGCGGGGTCGGACCAATCGATGCCGGCGCTGAGGTCGGCGGCACGCACGAACGCCTCGTCGCCGCCCGGCAGCATCTCGGCCTCTACCAGCTGCGCTAGCGCCGCATCGGGCTGCGCTGACCGGGCGGCCGCCGCAACACCCTCGACCATTGCCGCGCGGCGTCCCGGCTCATGGATGCAGTCGGCGAGCCCCAGCGCCAGCGCGTCGGCCGGCCCGACGGCAATGCCGCTCATCAGGAAGGCCAGCGCGCGGTGCAGCAGCACCTGCGCCAGGATCTGGTTGATGCCGATGTCGGCGACAAAGCCGATCGCCGCCTCTGGCATGGCCCATTTGCTGTCGGGGGTGGTGAAGCGGTAGCGGCAGTGCCCGGCAATGCCGATGCCGCCGCCCATCACCACGCCATGCGTCAGCACCACGGTGGGCTTGGGATACGTCGCGATCAGCCCGTTCATGGCATACTCGTCGGCAAAGAACGCATCCGCCTCCTCCGCTTTGCCGTCGAGCACCAGCCGCCGCACCGCCCGCACATCCCCCCCGGCGCAGAAACCACGGGCCCCCCGCGCTTCGAATAGCACGACGCCAATGCTGTCATCGTCGCGCCACTGCTCCAGTGTCCCGATGATCCCCTCGATCATCTCATGGCTCAGCGCATTGATCGCCTCGGGCCGGTTGAGGGCAATGGTGCCGAGGCGCCCCTCGCGCATGATTTCGAGTTGTCCGGTCATTTGATGCTCAGTTCCAATGGCTTGCCTGGAGTGATAAAGCACGAGGCCATGAAGGCAAACACTCCTCCAGTTTCACTCGCCAACGTCCACCTCACCGGCATCGCCCGCGACCTCAAGGCCCGCGCCGACGCAGGCCGGCCGATCCGCATCGGCGTCATCGGTTCGGGCGAGATGGGCACCGACCTCGTGACCCAGGGCGCGCTGATGCGCGGCATCGAGGTGAGCGCCATCGCCACCCGCCGCCCGCACACCGCCCGCGAGGCTGCCACCATCGCCTATGGCGACGACAGCCACGCCGTCGAGGCCGACACCCAGTCGAAGGTCACCGCCGCCATCGAGGCGGGCAAGATGGCCGTCACCTCGGTCGAGACCATGGTGACCAATCCGCTGATCGACGTGGTGATCGACGCCACCGGCAAGCCGGGCGTCGCCGCCGACTACGATCTCATGGCCATGGAGCACGGCAAGCACCTGGTGATGATGAACGTCGAGGCTGACGTCACCATCGGCCCCTACCTCAAGCACCAGGCCGACAAGCTCGGTGTGGTGTACTCGGTGGGCGCCGGCGACGAGCCCAGTTCGTGCATGGAGCTGATCGAGTTCGCCTCGGCGCTCGGCTACCGCATCGTCTCGGCCGGCAAGGGCAAGAACAACCCGCTCAACCATTACGCCGTCCCCGACGACTATCGCGAGGAGGCCATCCGCCGGAACATGAACCCGCGCATGCTGGTCGAGTTCGTCGATGGCAGCAAAACCATGGTGGAGATGGCCTGCATCGCCAACGCCACCGGCCTCGTCCCCGACGTGCCGGGCATGCACGGCCCCAAGGCCGACCGCGACGACATGGTCAAGGTGCTGATCCCGCGCGAAGACGGGGGCATCCTGCACAAGAAGGGCGTCGTCGATTTCACCGTCGGCAAGGGCGTTGCGCCCGGCGTGTTCGTCATCGTCGAGGCCGAACATCCGCGCATCATCGAGCGCATGGACGACCTGCATGTCGGCAAGGGCCCGTACTACGCGCTCTTCCGCCCCTATCACCTGACCTCGCTCGAAGTGCCGCTCACCGCGGCGCGCATCATGCTCTACGGCAAGCCCGACATGGTGCCGCTGCCCTCGCCTGTCGCCGAAGTCTGCGCCGTGGCCAAGCGCGACCTCAAGGTCGGCGACACCTGCGACGCCATCGGCGAGACATGCTACCGCAGCTGCGTCCTCACCATCGGCGACGCCCGGGCCAAACGCGCCGTGCCGGTCGGCCTGCTCGAAGGTGGCAAGGTGACGGCGCCGGTGAAAAAGGGCGACCTCATCACCACCGCCAACGCCCTGCCCGACCAGACGACGCGCCTCTACGCCCTGCGCCAGCTGCAGGACCAGATGCTGGGCCTGACCAGCTGAGGCGCCCGGCCCAAGGAGACGCCGCATGCCCCTGACCCAGATCGACGACAAGCCCGCCCTCGTCGTCATCGACCTGCAGAAGGGCATCGTCTCGCAGGCCATGGTGCCGCCGGCGCAGGATATCGTCGCCCGCTCCGTGCGCCTCATCGCCGCGTTCCGTGCCAGGGACCTGCCAGTCGTCCTGGTCAACGTCGCCGGTCGCTCGCCGAGCCGCACCGAGAACATGAGTGCGGTCACTCCCGCCTGGGACTTGCACCTGCTGGTGCCGGAGCTGGACGTCCAGCCCACCGATATCCTCGTGACCAAACTCAATGTCGGCGCCTTCTACGGCACCGGCCTCGACCGCGAGTTGCGCCGCCGTGGCGTCACGCAGATCTTCCTGTGCGGCATCTCGACGTCCAGCGGCGTCGAAGGCACCGCCCGCAACGCCTATGACCGCGGCTACAACGTCGTCTCGATCACCGATGCGATGACCGAGACCAATCCCGAGGCGCACGAGCACGCCGTGCGGGTGCAGCTGCCCAAGATCAGCGAAATCACCAGCACCGACGACGTGATCGCGCGACTCCGCTGAGGCCAGCGCTCAAGGCGTCCTACGGCCTGAGCGCGATCTTGCCCGGGCGGCCCTTCGCATTGCTGGCCTCGGCCGCTTCGGCGGCGTCATCAAGCGAAAACACCTGCGCGATCGGCAGCTTCAGGTCGCCCGACGCGGCGCGGGCAATCAGGCCGGCACGCGCAGCGCCCAGCTCCGCCGGCGTCATCTTCGTTTCAGGCATGGCGCCCCAGAAGGCGGAGATCGTCGTCTGCTTGAACAGCAGGTTCTCGGCCGATACCTGCAGCGGCCGACCCGACAGCGCGCCGAACGAGACGAGCCGTCCGCCCTGCGCCACGAGGTCCAGCAGTTCGTCCGCCGCACGGCCGCCGATCGAATCCACCGCGCGCACCACCGGCGCACCGCCGGTCAGCGCCCGGGCGCGGTCCTGCCAGTCCTCGGCCTCTGAAGAAAGCACGTCGCCGATCCCTTCCGCGGCCAGCTCCGCCACGGCATCCTCGCGCCGCACGATGTTGAGCACGCGCACCCCCTGCTCCGCCGCCAGCTTGGCCAGCATCTTGCCGACCGCGCCGTTGGCGGCGTTCTGGACGATCCAGTCGCCGGGCTTCACCTCGAGATTGGCGAGCAGCCGTACCGCGCTCATCGGCATGGCGGTGAGCTGGCATGCCGTGGCGTCGTCGATCGTATCCGGCACGATCGCCAGCCCCGCGGCAGCGGTGAGGAAGAACTCCGACCACGCCCCCGCCGCCCCGCCGGTTACCCGGTCGCCGACCTTCACATTGGTCACACCCTCGCCCACCGCATCGACGATGCCGACGCCCTCGGTGCCCGGATGATGCGGCAGCTTCGGCTTCATGCCGTAGTGCCCGGTGATGATCATCAGGTCGTGGTTGTGGATCGGCGCCAGCACCAGCCTGACCCGCGCCTGCCCCGGCCCCGGCTGCGGCACGGGCACGTCGACCAGGCGCAAAACCTTGCGCGGGCTGCCAAATTCATCGAACACGACACTCTTCATCTGATCACTCCGTCATTCGCATGCCCTCAGATGCGCCTGCCCCCACCACGACGCAAGGCCCGCCGGCTGGAAGCCGACGGGCCGGATGGGTTTCAACAGTGAGGTCGCGGGTTACGGCGTGGGGTCCAGCGGATAGCGGCATTCGCTGATGAAGCAGAAGTCGGACTGCGCGCTCTGGCCGATGGCGCCAACGACATTGGGCACATCCCACGTGACGCCTTCGCGGTCCCGGCTCTTCAAGGTCTCGGCGCCGAAATCCACCTTCACGCCCGCCAGCACGCGCTGGTTGAGCGACGAGCGCGTCACCTCGTCCCAGCTCTGGGTGAGGTAGCTCGCCTCGTAGGCGGCAAAGAAACTCGCATCGCCATCGTCGGGCCGATAGTCGACGCCCAGCCGCGCCATGGCAAATTTGCCCGGGACCACGGCACCCTCGTGCTCCGGATCGTCCCCGTTCTGGCCGGAGAACGTATAGTAGCCGATCTCGCCTTCGCCGTAGGTGCCTTCGGCTGACAGCTTCAGGTTGTCGGTCAGAAAGTAGCGCAGCACGCCACGGACGAAGGCAAATGCCCCGTAGTCGCGGTAATTGCTGAAATCGGGATCGGCAGGGCTGGTGAAAGCGACACCGCCCTGCAGGTAGATGGTGAGGTCGTCGAGATAGGCCTGCCCTTCGGCTCCCGCGAGCGCCATGCCCAGCGCGTCCCAGTCGTAGGAGGCCCGTTGCGCCGCACCGAACGCGCCGACGGCGAACAGTTCCGGATTGCGATAGGCCACATGCACCGCCCCATTGACCCACTGGCCGGAGGTCGGCTCCTGCGGGTCATAGGCGAGGTCACTGGTGGCCTGGGCGTTGAAATCGAGCTGCGTGGCAAGGCTGTCGCCATGCCAGCCGTTCCAGAATGCGTCGAGCCCGACGAGGAAGGCTTCCGCATCGAGTATCGGCACGGTCTCGTTTGGAAAACCCTGGTTGATGCCGGAATTGCTCAGGTCGGGATTCAGGTAACCGCCATAGCCACCAACCACCGCCGTGGAGCGGTGCTGCTCCGACACGCCAGCCGCCTGCGCTGCGCTAGCCATCAGGACTATCGCCGTCGAAATCCCGACAACCCGAAGTAAACGCCCCATATCGTCCCACCGACGCTGTGTGAGAACAGCATGGTTAGCAGCAACTGAAGAAGTCGTCTGATGCAAACCAGCAACAGCTTGGACTTGGTTTCGAGCCGGCCCTACCCCACGCTGCCGTTCAGTCCACCTCCCGCCTCCCCACGCCGCCCACGCATGGTTAGCCCGTCGTTAACCGGCAGGCCCTAATCTCCGGCTTGATCGGCGTGGCCTCTGTCGGGTCCGCCGGAGTTCCTGTTGCGTAGAGTATCCGATGCCGGCACAGCACCTGCTCGAAGACGCCCGTCCCGCCATGGGCAACGCGGCCCCTCCTGCCATCGCGATTCGCATCCCGGTCCGCCTGATCGGGGCGGTGTTGCTGGGGCTGGTTGCGGTAGTGCTGGTGGCGCTTGCCAGCTGGCAGGTCGATGACCCGTCCCTCAGCTATGCCTCGAGCGACACCGCGCAGAACTGGCTCGGCTTTCCGGGCGCCGTGATCGCCGACCTGAGTTTCCAGGTCTTCGGCATCGGCATCATCCCGTTGCTTGTGCCTCTCGCCCTGTGGGGCTGGTGTTTCGTCCGCCTCCGTAGCCCCTCGAAAATGAGCCTTCGCGTGCTGGCCTGGGTAGCCTCGAGCCTGCTCGCCTGTGGCGTCTTTGCCTTTTTCGCCGTGCCCGAGAGCTGGCCGCTGCCCACCGGGCTCGGCGGCCTGATCGGCACCGGCTTCACCAACCTCGCCGCCGCCGTCGCCGGTGAGCAGTTGCAGCCGGTCACCGCGACGCTGTTCGCCATCATCATCGCCGCGCCGGCTGTGGCGCTGTTCTGGCTGGCCATGGGCCTCGGCAAGGTGACGCTGCCCAAGGTCGCGATGCCCGAGACGAAGGGCAAGCGCAAGTCGAAGGCCACCCCGGCGGTCGCCGCCGAAACCCGCGACGATGACGGCCCGGATCGCGATTCGGTATTCGACGTCGTCCTCGGTGCCGCCGCGCACCTCGGCTACTCGGCCGGCGCCGCCTTCAAGCGGGCCCGTGCCGGCATGGCGGCCCGCAAGGCCGCCGAGGCCGAAGCCGAATCGCTGCGGACCGACGGCATGGAGCCGAGCCTCGACAGCTCCCCGCGCGTCGCGCCGCAGGTCAATGTGCACCCGCAGGTCGGCGCTCCGGTCCAGCCGACCGTCTCCGGCAACACCCCCTTCACCGCCGCGCGCGCCGAGCCGCAGATGGAGCGCCGCATCAACCTCGCCCCGGCCGCCGACTACGACACACCGGAGACCGACGAGCCGCCCTTCGAGATGGACGCCGCCGATGACGCCGGTTTCGAGCCGGAGCCGCCCCGCTGGGAAATGCAGACGCCCCTGCGTGGCCCGATGGCGGCCCGCCAGCCAGCCGCACCGCAACCCGTACGCCATGCGGCTCCGCAGCCGCAGCCGCAGATGCACGCCGAGCCCGCCATCAGCCCGCGCGTCACTCCGCCGGCGGCCCGTCCGCAGCCCGGTACCCGCGCCACCCGCGAAGCCCAGGGCTCGCTGCTCGACGAAAACCGCGGCTTCCAGTTGCCCGAACTGAGCCTCCTGGCGCCGCCGCGCCACAAGGGCACCAGCCCCGAGCATGCGCCCGAGCGACTCGAAGCCATGGCCCGCAAGCTCGAATCCGTGCTCGCCGATTTCGGCGTCAAGGGCGACATCATCAACGTGCGCCCCGGCCCGGTGGTGACGCTGTACGAACTCGAACCCGCGCCCGGCATCAAGTCATCCCGCGTCATCTCGCTCGCCGACGACATCGCCCGCTCGATGAGCGCCATCTCGGTCCGCGTCGCCGTCGTCCCCGGCCGCAACGCCATCGGCATCGAGCTGCCCAACGAGGTGCGCGAGACCGTCTACCTGCGTGAAATGCTCTCGAGCACCGATTTCGAGAAAATGAAGGGCAAGCTGCCGATCTGCCTCGGCAAGACCATCGGCGGCGAGCCGATCATCGCCGATCTCGCGAAAATGCCCCACCTGCTGATCGCCGGCACGACCGGCTCGGGCAAGTCGGTCGGCATCAACACCTTCATCCTCAGCCTGCTCTACCAGATGACCCCCGAGCAGTGCCGCCTGATCATGATCGACCCCAAGCTGCTGGAACTCAGCATCTACGACGGCATCCCGCATTTGCTCACGCCAGTCGTGACCGACCCCTCCAAGGCCGTGGTCGCCCTCAAGTGGGCCGTGCGCGAAATGGAGGACCGCTACCGCAAGATGAGCAAGATTGGTGTGCGCAACATCGATGGCTTCAACATGCGCGTCACCGAATCCAAGGCCAGGGGCGAGGTCATCACCCGCACCGTGCAGACCGGCTTCGACCACGAGACCGGCGAGCCGATCTTCGAGAGCGAGGAGTTCAACCTCGAGCCCTTGCCCTTCATCGTCGTCATCATCGACGAAATGGCCGACCTGATGATGGTCGCCGGCAAGGAAATCGAAGGCTCGGTGCAGCGCCTCGCCCAGATGGCCCGCGCCGCCGGCATCCACGTCATCACCGCCACCCAGCGCCCGTCGGTCGACGTCATCACCGGCACCATCAAGGCCAACTTCCCCACCCGCATCTCCTTCATGGTGACCTCCAAGATCGACTCCCGCACCATCCTCGGCGAGCAGGGCGCCGAGCAGCTGCTGGGCAATGGCGACATGCTCTACATGGCCGGCGGCGGCCGCATCCGGCGCCTGCACGGCCCGTTCGTCGCCGATAGCGAAGTCGAAGCGGTCGTCGCCCATCTCAAGTCGCAGGGCTCGCCCGACTACCTTGATGCCATCGTTGCCGACGAGGACGAGATCGACGAGGCCGCCGCAGCCGGTGGCGACGACGAATACGGCGCTGGCGGCGGCTCGGGTGACGAGCTCTACGACAAGGCCGTCCACGTGGTGATCACCGACAAGAAGGTCTCGACCTCCTACATCCAGCGCCGCCTCGCCATCGGCTACAACAAGGCCGCCACCCTGATCGAGCGAATGGAAAAGGAAGGCGTCATCTCGGCCGCCAACCACTCCGGCAAGCGCGAGATCCTCGTCGGTAACAACGCCGACGGCTACTGAGGGCCGGTCGGCTCCTCACTGGGGCTGTCGGGGTAACCACTCCGGCGGCCGCGCATGCTGCACCACCGCCGTGAGGCCCGCCCGCAGGTCGTCGCGGTTGATCGCCAGCATCAGCGAGCCGCCTAAGCGCGGGTTGATCTCGAACAGCACCGCCTCCTCGCCGCGCGGCCGCCAGTCGAACGACACCGGCCCGCTATAGCCCAGCGCCACCAGCACCCGCTCGAACTGCGCCAGCACCTTGGGCGACGCGTCGATCCGCCGTCGCCTCGGGTGGTCCGCGATGGTCTGCACCCGCGTTGCCGGGTCGATGTCGTAGGCATAGCTCACCTGCCAGACGATCCGCCCGTCGACCGCCACGCAATGGGTGGCATGGTCGACCAGCCCCTCGATCAGTTCCTGGAACAGCACCGGCCGGCGCCGGAACGGCTTCGCCGCGAGTGTCGCCTTCAGCTCAGCCATCGAGCCGACTACCCTCACCCCAAAGCTGCCATCCTTGTTGAGCCGCTTGATGACGCAGGGAAACCGGCACTCCGCGACCAGCCGCCAGCTTCCCGGCACCATGTCGGCCATTCCGGCCACCCGCATGAACCGGTCGAACCGCAGCTTGTCGACGCAGTTGTCATGGGCGAACCGGCTGGGCGCCAGGTTCCACCAGAGCCGGGGAAAGCGCTGCAGCGCCCGTTGCCGCAGCGGCAGCACGATGCTCTGCCCGCCATCGCCCCAACCCCGCAGCAGCAGGTCGCCGAGCCGCTCGGCGAATACCACCTCACGCACCCCCGGAACGCCCTCCCAGACCCCGCTCACCGGATCGAGCGCTTCCCGCCAGCGCGCCGACCCGGCGCCATAAAGGATCACCCGGCGTGGCGGCACCGGCTGCTGGCCTCGCTGCTGATCCGCTCCGTCCCGCATCAGCGGTTGGTGACCGAGCGGCCCGCGCCGGTCAATTGCCATCCGGCCGAGAAATGGAGCCTTTCCACCTCTTGCCGCATTTGCCCCGTACAGGCATCGTCAACCTCGAACGAACACGGAAACGCGTCCCGCCATGCTTCGCCGCACCTTCATCGCGCTCGCCGCCGTCGCTACCTTGACGGCACCCGCCCTGGCCCAGGCCGAACCGCGCACCCTGACCGACGCCGAGCGCCAGCTCATCAACGAGATCAACGCCCACAATTCGGGCGTCAAGACCATGGTGGGCCGCTTCCTGCAGATCGACACCCAGGGGTCGCGCATCGAGGGCACGTTCTTCATCGAGCGGCCGGGCAAGGTGCTGTTCCGCTACAATCCGCCCTCCTACGAGCAGATCGTCTCGGTCGGGCGCGGCTTCTACGTCGTCGATCGCAAGGAAAAGACGCAATACGCCTACCCGCAGGACAAGGTACCGCTGCGCCAGTTCCTCGATGAGAACATCGACCTGTTCAAGGCCAACCTCGTCGCCATCGCCCAGTCGGACGACTACGTGTCGCTGACCCTGCAGGACGACACCCCGCGCGGCGTCGTGCGCGTCGCACTGGTGTTCGACACCGAAAGCAAGGACCTCAAGCAGTGGACGCTCACCGAGCCGAGCGGCAACGAGCTGACCTTCTCGCTGTATGACGTCGAGTACGGCGTCGAGATCCCGCGGGCCTATTTCTACATCGATCCGACCTTCCGCGCCGTCAACGCACCGGCCGACAGCTGACGATCGCAGGGGGAGGAAAGCGATCCACCTCCGCTGTCACCCCGGCGAAGGCCGGGGCCCATCCTGAGCCCTCCCCACCGCGGTAACCGTTCCGCTGCCCACCAGAGGGCGACAGGTGACCAGAACCGGCTTTACCGACTCCCCCGCCCTCGCCATAAGGGGCGCCTCACCTGATGCGGGGCCCCATGCCGACCACCTTTGCCACCTGGAACATCAACTCCGTGCGCCTGCGGCTGCCGCTGGTGCTGCAGTTCATCGAGCAGTTCCGGCCCGATATCCTGTGCCTGCAGGAGATCAAGTGCCTGAACGATCAGTTTCCGCGCAAGGAATTCACCGCTGCCGGCTACCCCTACCAGGCGGTGCACGGCCAGAAGGGCTACCACGGCGTCGCCATCATCTCGAAGCACCCGCTGACCGACATCTCCTCGCGGGTATTCTGTCAGATCGAGGAGAGCCGGCACGTCTCCGCCGTCACCGATTTCGGCAAGGGCCCGGTGACGGTGCACAATTTCTACATCCCGGCCGGCGGCGACCTTGCCGATACCGAGCTGAATCCCAAGTTCAAGCACAAGGTCGGCTTCCTCAACGAGCTGAAGGCCTGGTTCGGCGAGGAGCATTTCAGGGAACGCCAGCTCATCTGCGGCGACTTCAACATCGCGCCGATGGAACACGACGTGTGGAGCCACAAGCAGCTGCTCGACGTCGTCAGCCACACGCCGCTTGAGACCGAAGCGCTGAACGCCCTGCTCACCGGCGGCCATGGCTGGGTCGACGTCGTGCGGAAATACTTCCCGGCGGACCAGAAGCTCTACTCATGGTGGAGCTACCGCGCCAAGGAGTGGGACCTGACCAACAAGGGCCGCCGGCTCGACCATATCTGGGCCACCGCCGACATCGCCGCCCACACGGTGAACGCCGAGATCGTTCGCCCGGCCCGCGGCTGGACCGACAAGCCCTCCGACCACGTGCCGGTGATCACGAGGTTCGAGTAATGCCTGACGTCCGTACCCTCGTCTCCTCCGGCTCCTACCTCGAACCGGTGATCGGCTTCTCCCGCGCCGTACGCGTCGGCAACCACATCGCCGTCGGCGGCACCGCCCCGATCGCGCCGGGTGGGGGCACGGCTGGAATCGGCGACGTCTACGCCCAGACCAAACGCTGCCTCGAGATCATCGAAAAGGCCCTCGCCGACGCCGGCGGCAAGCTGGAGCATGTGACGCGCACCCGCATCATCCTCACCGACATTGCGCTGTGGAAAGACGCCGCCCGCGCCCACGCCGAGGCCTTCGCCACCATCCGCCCGGTGACCACCCTGATGCAGGTCACCGCCTTCGTCGATCCCGACTGGCTGGTTGAACTTGAGGTCGACGCCATCGTCTCGGCGTAAGTGAGGATTCACGTGGAACACCCCCTCTCCTCAGCTCTGCTACGGCGCTGACGCGCCTAGCGCCGCTATCCTCTCCCGCAAGGGGCGAGGAGGCGATGGAACCGATGCCCCTTGTGTGTGCGCCTCCTCCCCCTCGGCGGGGGAGGATAGTGGAGCTTGCGAGCGCAGCGAGATAGCGGAACTGAGGAGAGGGGGTAGAAGTCGACGCCCTAGACGATCTTCCCGCGCACGCTCGACACCGCCCCCAGATACCCCAGCAGCTCGGCGCGAATCCGCTCCGCCGCCCGCGCCGCGAGCGCCGGATACTGGTTGGCGAGCTTCATGAAGGCCGTGCGCGGCACGAACAGCGTTTCGACCGAATCGATCGCCTTTACCGTCACCGGCCGCGGCTTCGACACCACGAGGCCCATGGCGCCGATCAGCGCGCCCTGCTCGTGGATGAGGTAAGGGTTGCTCTCGCCGCCGTCCTGCGTCGTCGCGATGGTGCCCGAGATCAGCACATGCGCGCCTTCGGGCACATCGCCCGAGGCATAGATCACCGTGCCCGGCCGGAATTTCTTCCGCTCCGAGGCAAAGGCGAGCAGCCGCCGTTGATCGGCGTCGCAAATGTCGAAAAATTCGGCGCGTCCGAGAATTGTCGCCGTGTCGTCGAGTTGCATCCCGCCCTATTCCCGGAGCCTTGGTCGAAACCGGGCCCTGCTGACGCCGCTACCTCCGCTCCGGGAGGATATAGAGCATTTCTTTGCGCGAACCGGAATCGATTTTGCCCCTGTGGCTAACGGAGGTGGGGAAAGCCCGAAGCTTACGCCTCCGCCGCGACGAACCCCCGGCCCTTCAGCAGCCCGCCGATCTGCGGATCGCGCCCGCGGAACTGCCGGTAGGCCTCGCCATAGTCGCGCGAGCCGCCGGCCGAGTAGATGAACCGGTAGAGCCGCTCCGCCGTCGCCGGATCGAACGGATCGCCGGCTTCCTCGAAGGCCTCGAAGCCGTCGGCGTCCAGTACCTCGCTCCACATGTAGCTGTAATAGCCCGCCGCATAGCCATCGCCCGAAAAGATATGGAGGAAATGCGTGCTGGCATGCCGCAGCGAAATCTCCCTGGGCATGCCGATGGCGTCGAGCACCCCCGCCTCGAACGCATCGACGTCGCCATCCGGCCCAAGCCCGGCGGCATGGTAGTCCATGTCGAGCAGCGCCGACGAGGTGAACTCCACCGTCTCGAACCCCTGCCCGGCATTCCGGGCCACCCGCATGCGGGCGAGCAGGTCGTCGGGGATCGGCGCGCCGGTGCGGTAATGCGTCATCCGTTCGAGCACCGGATCGCTTTCCAACCAGTGCTCGTAGATCTGGCTGGGCAGTTCGACGAAGTCGCGCACCACCGAGGTGCCCGAGATGCGCGGATAGGTCACGTCCGACAGCAGCCCGTGCAACCCGTGCCCCATCTCGTGAAACACCGTCCGCGCCTCGTCGAGCGACAGCAATGCCGGTTCATCCTCGGGCGGCTTGTTGAAGTTGCAGGTGTTGACGATCAGCGGCAGCTGCTCGCCGTCGATCCGGCTCTGCTCGCGGAACGAGGTCATCCACGCCCCCGAGCGCTTGCCCGCCCGCGCGAAATAGTCGCCGTAGAACAGCCCGATCGGCTTGCCGCCGCGCTGCGCCTCCCACACCTGCACGTCGGGGTGGTAGCCGGGCACGTCGTCGCGCGGCACGAAGCTCAGCCCGAACAGCCTGCCGGCGGTGTAGAACGCCGCATCCACCACCTTGCCGAGCTCGAAATACGGCTTCAGCGCGTTGGCGTCGAAATCGTAGCGGGCAAGCCGCAGCTTCTCGGCATAGAAGCGCCAGTCCCAAGGCTCGATGGCAAACTTTTCGATGGTGATACCGGCACCCTCGCCGTCGGCCAGCGCCTGCAGCGCATCGCGATCCTCGAGCGCCTTGTTCCGGCCGTGCCCCCACACTTCCTCGAGCAGGCCACGCGCCGCTTCGGGCGTCTTCGCCATGGTGTCGCTCAGCTTGTAGTGCGCGTAGGTCTCGTAGCCGAGCAGCTTCGCCAGTTCGGCGCGCAGCGCCACGATCTCGGCGATCACCTTGCGGTTGTCATTGGCATTGCCGTTGGCGCCGCGCGTCACGAACGCCCGCCAGGCCTTCTCGCGTGTGGCGCGATCGGTGCCCGATTGCAGGATCGGCTCGACGCTGGAGCGCGAGGCCGTCATCGCGTAGGGCGCGTTGAGCTTGCGGTCCCGCGCCGTCTGCGCCGCCGCCGCCTTCGCCGAATCCGATAGGCCCGCCACCTCGGCTTCGGTCAGCGCGAACACGCTGTCGCGCTCGTCGTTGAGCACGTTCTGCCCGAACTGCGTCCCCAGCACCGACAGCCGCTCGGTGATCGCCCCATAGCGCAGCCGCTCGTCGGCCGACAGCGCCGCGCCCGAGCGGACGAAATCGAGATGGTATCGCTCCAGCACCCGCAACTGCTCGCCATCAAGGCCGAGGCTGTCGCGCTGACCGAACAGCGCATCGACCCGCGCGAACAGCTTGGGATTGAGAAAAACTTCGTTCCAGTGTCGCGTCACCACCGGCGCCATGTCGCGCTCGACTGCCTGCAACGCGTCATCGGTGTTGGCCGAACTCAGCTGGTTGAAAACCATGTCGACGCGCTTCAACGCCTTGCCGCTCTTTTCCAGCGACACGACGGTGTTTTCGAAGCTCGGCGCCTCGGGCGAATCGGCAATCGCCGCCACCTCGGCCTGATGCGCGGCGAGGGCATCGGTATAGGCCGGCAGGAAATGGCCGGTCTCGATGGCATCGAACGGCGGGGCCTCGAACGGAGTGTTCCAGGCGGCGAAGAACGGATTGGTCATGGGTGGTCTCGCAAACTTTGCGCGCACCATGGCCTCCGTGTCCCCTCACAGCAAGCCCCGTGGCAGCAAGTCCCACTCGCCCGCGCGATAGGCTGGAAAGCCTATTTTAACGCCGCCGTGTCACTCCTGTCCGAAGCGTCACCTGTTTTCATTGATGCGAAAGATGCTTCCATGCCTGCTCTGGCTGCCTGCGACGGCTGTCGCAACGGCGAATCGTTTCCTGTCCCCTTCACCATGGCCTTCCAGCCCATTGTGGATCTGAGTGCCAATGCGATCTGGGGCTACGAGGCCCTGGTGCGCGGCATGGATGGCAGCGGCGCCGCCGCAGTCCTGGCGGCCGTCAGCGACGAGAACCGCTACCGCTTCGACCAGGCCTGCCGCGTCACCGCCATCGAGCTGGCGGGATCGAGGCTGCCGGCCAACTCAACGACAAAACTGTCGATCAACTTCATGCCCAATGCCGTCTACGAGCCGACGGCCTGCATCCGCGCCTCGCTGGCCGCCGCCGCCAAGGCCAACTTCGACCCCCGGCGCCTGATGTTCGAGTTCACCGAGAACGAGCGGATCGTCGATACCGCCCATGTCGGCAACATCATCGAAACCTACCGCCGCATCGGCTTCACCACCGCGATCGATGATTTCGGCGCCGGCTACGCCGGGTTGGGCCTGCTCGCCCGTTTCCAGCCCGACCTGATCAAGCTCGACATGGACCTGATCCGCGGAGTGCAAGGCTCGCCGGCCCGGCAGGCGATCATCAAGGGCATCGTGGATATCGCGAGAGCGCTCGGCATCACGGTGCTGGCCGAGGGCGTCGAGGAGCGGGCGGAACTGGTCACCCTACACGAGGCGGGGATCAACCTGTTCCAGGGCTACTACTTCGCCCGGCCCGAGCTGCAGCACTTCCACGCCCCCGCCGAGCTCCCGCCAATGCGTCTGGCGGCCTGAAACAGCGAAGGGCCCGGAATACGGGCCCTTGTTGTCTCACGGGGCAGCGTCGGTCACGGCACCAGGCGGTAGCCGCCCTCTTCGGTCACCAGCAACCGCGCATTGGATGGGTCGCGCTCGATCTTCTGGCGCAGCCGGTAGATGTGGGTCTCGAGCGTGTGCGTCGTCACCCGGTTGTTGTAGCCCCACACTTCCTTGAGCAGGATTTCCCGCGTGATGGTCTTGGGACCCTGGCGATAGAGGTACTTCAGGATCGACGTTTCCTTGTCGGTCAGCCGCACCTTGTTGCCGTCGGTCGATTCGAGCACCTTGCCCGCCGGCTGGAAGGCGTAGTGGCCGATAGTGAACACCACATCCTCCGACTGGTCATGCTGGCGCAGCGCCGCGCGCATGCGGGCCAGCAGCACCGAAAACCGGAATGGCTTGGTCACGTAGTCATTGGCGCCGGATTCGAGCCCGAGAATCTGGTCGGCATCGCTGTCCTGGCCGGTCAGCATGATGATCGGGCTCTTGAAGCCCTCGCGCCGCATGATCTTGACCGCTTCGCGCCCATCCATGTCGGGCAGGCCGACATCGAGCAGCATCAGGTCGGTGTGGGTGTCGCGCACCTTGCCGATCGCCTCGGCAGCGGTACTGGCTTCGACCAGGTCGAATTCCCGATAGGGCGAAAGTTGATCGATCAGCGTCTTCCGCAGCTCTGCATCATCGTCCACAAGCAGGATGCGTCGTCTGTTCATGCTGTTACCCCAAGCCATAGGCCTTAGTTCCTGAATTAGGCCGGGCAGTCGTGAGCCGGCCAATCAAAACGGCGTTACGCCATGTCGGAACAAGGAACGTGATTTGACAGCCGGAAGTTGCAGACGACTGCCACCGGGCCCTCTCAAAAACTTCCAGGACCGTCAGCCTCAACGTCCGCTGACAGTATTCGGGATAACTGCCTGATCATTCCATGTCCGCAGATCAGGCGCCGATCCAACCTCAGCGAGCCCCGAACAGCGCCGTGCCCACCCGTACATGCGTCGAACCCATGGCGATGGCGGTCTCGAAGTCGCCGCTCATCCCCATCGACAGTTTTGCCACCTTGGCCTCGCGACCGACCACGGCAAGGTGGGCGAAGTACGGCCCGGCCGGCTCGCCATCTGGCGGAATGCACATCAGCCCCTCGACCTGCAGCCGATGCTCGGTGCGGCAGCGCTCGACGAACGCCACTGCCTCTGCTGGCGCGATGCCGGCTTTCTGCGCCTCGAGCCCGATATTGACCTGCACGAATACCGGCAACTGCCGCCCGGCCCGCTCCATTTCCGCCTTCAGCACCCCCGCGAGCTTGTCGCGATCCACCGTCTGGATCACGTCGAACAACGCGACCGCCTCGCGCGCCTTGTTGGTCTGCAGCGGACCGATCAGGTGGAGTTCTATGCCAACATAGGAGGCCCGCAGCTCGGGCCATTTACCCTGCGCCTCCTGCACCCGGTTCTCCCCGAATACCCGCTGTCCCGCGTCAAGAAACGGCCGGATTGCCGTGGCATCGAAGGTCTTGGAGACGGCGACCAGTTCCACCCGCTCGGGCGGTGCACCGAACCGCGACCGGGCCTTCTCGATCCGCGAGCGAATGCTTTCGAGCCGTTCGGCAGCTGTATCCATGACGTGCTACCCCTAGCGGACTGTTGACCGGTCACCCGATTTCTGTTGAAGGTCCGCTACTCAAAATCCCCCGAAAACGCAACATTATGCGTCTCCCTGAAGGACGTCGGAAGTGACTGCTCGAGTTGTCGAACGCTATAATCCGCGGGTCGAAGAGCCGCGCTGGCAGAAGGCCTGGGACGATACCCACGCCTTCGAGGTAAAACACGACGACACCAAAGACCCCTACTACGTCCTTGAGATGTTCCCCTATCCGTCGGGTCGCATCCACATGGGCCACGTCCGCAACTACACCATGGGCGACGTGCTGGCGCGCTACAAGCGCATGCTCGGCATGAACGTCCTGCACCCCATGGGCTGGGACGCGTTCGGCCTGCCCGCCGAAAACGCCGCCATGCAGAACAAGGTCCACCCCAAGGCCTGGACCTACGCCAACATCGCGGCAATGAAGAAGCAGCTGAAGTCGATCGGCTTCGCCTTCGACTGGACGCGCGAGATCGCCACCTGCGATCCCTCCTACTACCAGCACCAGCAGAAGCTGTTCCTCGATTTCCTCAAGGTCGGCCTCGTCGATCGCAAGAAGTCGAAGGTCAACTGGGACCCCGTCGACATGACCGTGCTCGCCAACGAGCAGGTGATCGACGGCCGCGGCTGGCGCTCCGGCGCCGTCGTCCAGCAGCGCGAGCTGACCCAGTGGTTCCTGAAAGTCTCCGACTACGCCGAAGACCTGCTCGATGCGCTCGATACGCTCGATCGCTGGCCCGACAAGGTGCGCCTGATGCAGCGCAACTGGATCGGCAAGTCCGAGGGCCTGCGCCTGTTCTTCGAGCTCACCGAGCGCTGGCAGAACTTCATGGCCCTCGAGGTGTTCACCACCCGTCCGGACACGATTTTCGGCGCCAGTTTCATCGCCATTTCGCCCGATCATCCGCTGGCCAAGGCCATGGCCGACCGGCCAGAGATCGCCGCCTTCATCGAGGAGGCGCACCGCATCGGCACGGCCACCGAGGCCATCGACAAGGCTGAAAAGCTTGGCGTTTTCACCGGGATTCACGTGAAGCATCCGGTCAAGCCCGGCGCCACGCTGCCCGTCTACATCGCCAATTTCGTGCTGATGGAGTACGGCACCGGCGCCATTTTCGGCTGCCCGGCGCACGATCAGCGCGACCTCGATTTCGCCCGCCGCTACAACCTGCCGGTGATCCCCGTCGTGCTCCCTGACGGCGCCGACGCCGACACGTTCGAGGTTGCCTCCGAAGCCTATACCGGCCCCGGCCGCGCCTATCACAGCGAGTTCCTCGACGGCCTGGACGTCTATGCGGCGAAAAAGAAGATCGCCGAATACTTTGCCGCCCGCACCGTCGACAACCACCAGCAGGGCACCGTCGAGGTGAACTATCGCCTGCGCGACTGGGGCATCTCGCGCCAGCGCTACTGGGGCTGCCCGATCCCGGTCGTCCACTGCGAAGCCTGCGGCACCAACCCGGTGCCCGACGCAGAACTGCCCGTCGTGCTGCCCGAGGACGTCACCTTCGACAAGCCGGGCAACCCGCTCGATCACCACCCGACCTGGAAGCACGTGAAGTGCCCGGTCTGCGCCGGCCCCGCCCTGCGCGAGACCGACACCATGGACACCTTCGTCGATTCGAGCTGGTACTACGCCCGCTTCACCGACCCGACGGCCGCCACCCCGACCACCCCGGCCATCGCCAACAGCTGGCTGCCGGTCGACCAGTATATCGGCGGCGTCGAGCACGCGATCCTGCACCTGCTCTACTCGCGCTTCTTCACCCGCGCGATGAAGAAGGCCGGCCACCTGAACCTCGACGAGCCCTTCAAGGGCCTGTTCACCCAGGGCATGGTGGTGCACGAGACCTACAAGGACGCCGCCGGCGAATGGCTGAGCCCCGCCGACGTCATCGTCTCGGGCATGGATATCCGCACAGCGAAGCACGCCGTCACCGGCGCGCCGGTCGAGATCGGCTCGATCGAGAAGATGTCGAAGTCCAAGAAGAACGTCGTGGATCCCGACGAGATCGTCGCCACCTACGGCGCCGACACCGCCCGCTGGTTCATGCTCTCCGACTCGCCGCCCGAGCGCGACGTGCAGTGGACCGAAGCCGGCGTCGATGGCGCCAGCCGCTTCGTCCAGCGCATCTGGAAGCTGGTGAACGACGCGCTCGACCTGTTCGAGGCCGCCGCCCCGGCCGAGCCCGACATGTCGGATGCCGCGACCGCCGAAGTCCGCAAGCTCGTGCATCGCACCGTGGCCAACGTCGCCGGCGAGATCGAGGGCCTGCGCTTCAACCGCGCCGTCGCCCAGATCTACGAGCTCACCAACGGGCTGACGAAGTTCGTCGCCTCTGTCGTCGAGCACCCGACTCCGGGCCGCACTGCGGCGCTGCGCGAAGGCGTCGAACGCCTGATCCTCGTGGTTGCCCCGATGATGCCGCACCTCGCCGAAAGCTGCTGGGCCCTGCTCGGCAACACCGCGATGCTGGTCGATAGCCGCTGGCCGGCCGTCGACGACGCGCTGCTGGTCGATTCGACCGTGCTGATCCCGGTGCAGGTGAACGGCAAGAAGCGCGCCGAAATCACCGTCGCCAAGGACGCGCCCAACGATGTGGTCGAACGCGAGGCCTTGTCTCAGGACGCGGTTGCCCGCATGCTGGACGGCAAGCCGCCCAAGAAGGTCGTCATCGTCCCCAACAGGATCGTCAATGTCGTGGTCTAACACCTTCATGGCACAGACGCCTCCGGGGTCCTCTCCCGCGCAGCGGGGGAGGGGGACCATGCGCAGCATGGTGGAGGGGGCGTCGCGTGTTGCCCTCATCGCCCTCGCCCTGACCGCCACGACCACCCTGACCGCCTGTTCGGGGCTTTCTCCCGTCTACAGCGAGCGCGGCATCGGCGTCGAACGCCACGCCTTCCGCTACGACAAGCCGGCGACGCGGCTCGACCAGATCATCTACCAGGAGCTGGTGCTGAAACTCGGCCGCTCCACCGATCCTTCGGTGCCGCTGGTCCGCATCACCACCACCAGCGCCGTCCGCGGCCTGACCAGGACCAATGTCGCCAACCCCGCGGCCCAGAAGGAAGCGGTGGTGACGGCGAGGATCGAACTCGTCGATGCCGACGGCAACGTTGCCTACTCCGCCACCCGCTCGACCGCCGCCTTGTTCACCGCCGACCGCGATCAGGCCCTTGCCGAGACCGAGGCCGAACGCGAGGCGAAGGAGCGTGCGGCGCGGGAACTGGCCGAGACCGTCCGCCTGACCCTGCTCGGCGCCCTCGCCAACCCTGCGTGATGGTTGCGCTCAAGGCGCATGAGGTCGGCCGCTTCCTCGACCGGCCCGATATCTCCGAGGGCGTCTTCCTCGCCTACGGCCCCGATGCCGGCCTCGTCCGCGAGACCGGCCAGCGCCTCGCCCGCCGCTTTGCCGGCAGCGACGCCGACCAGATGAACCTCGTCGTGCTCGATGCCTCCGAACTCGATGCCGATCCCTCCCGGCTCGCCATGGAGGCCCGCACCACGTCGCTCTTCGGCGACAGGCGGGTCATTCGCATCCGCAATGCCGGCAAGTCGCTGACCACCGCGCTCAGCGAGATCGCCGCCGACCCCCAGGGGGCCGTTGTCGTGCTCGAAGCCGGCAACCTGCTGCCCAAGGATCCGCTGCGCGCCCTCGTCGAGACGGCAAGGCTTGGCCGCGCCATGCCCTGCTATCCCGACAGCGACGAGACCATCGCCCGGCTGATCAGCGACACGTTCAGCAAGGCCGGCGTCGCTGCCGATGCCGACACCCTCGCCGCGGTACGCGACAGCCTCGGCAATGACCGCGAGGTCACCCGCCGCGAACTCGAAAAGCTCGTGCTGTTCTCCCAGGAAACCAAGCGGCTGACCCGCGAGGACGTCCTTACCCTGTGCGCCGACAACGCCGCCCTGGTGCTCGACGAGATCGCCGATGCCCTCGGCACCGGCCACGCCCAGGCGCTCGACATTGCCCTCGAACGCGCCATGGCGGCTGCAGTGAACAGCCAGCAGATCCTGATCAGCGCCCTCAACCACTTCGCCACGCTGCGCCGCTGGCGCACCGAGGTCGATGCCGGCAAATCACCGGGTGCCGTGCTGGACAGCGCCCGGCCCAAACCGCATTTTTCGCGCCGTTCCTCGATGGAACGCCAGCTTCGGGTCTGGACCGACGATGCGCTGAATACCGCGCTCGATCGCCTGCAGGGTGCGGTCGCCGACAGCCGCAAGCGCTACGACCTGCAGGACACCATCACCCGCCGCGCCCTCCTGGCGGTCTCCATGATGGCCGCCGAACGCTGACCGCCATCGTTCGGCCACGCCGATCAGTCCAGGAGCCGTATCGGTAAATTCGAACTTCCGGTTCGAAGACGCGACTCAATCTGACACTTTGCGGGGTCGGGAGGGTTGCGCGCCTTCAACGAAAGTTGCAGATGTTTCATACATAATCGATCGACATCTGCACATTAAGACGCCGGACTACCGGAGACCCGAATGCCCCTGCCCCAGGCCATCCTGTTCGACCTCGACGACACCATCATCACCGAGGGCGAGCGCTATCCGATCCTGGTTCAGGTCGCGTCGGAGTTCGGCGAGTCGCTGCCCGGCCACGATCCTGTCGCTGTCGCGGATCGGCTCGAGGCCGCGCTCACCCACTACTGGGCCGACCCCGAAAAGGCCCGAGAAACCCGCCTCCGCGCCAATGGCGGCATCCGCGAAGCCCGGCATCGGATCGTCACCGATGCCTTCACCTCGTTCGGCGTCACGGACGCCGGTGGCCTCGCCAGCATCTTCAGCTCCCGCTTCACCGAACTGCGCGCCGTCGGCGCCCGCGAGTTCGACGGCGCCCGCCACACCCTCGAAACCCTGCGCAATACCGGCGTCAAGCTGGGGCTCGTCACCAACGGCGCCGCCCAGATCCAGCGCGCCAAGCTCGAGCGCTTCAGCCTCACGTCGCTCTTCGACCACATCCAGATCGAAGGCGAGCACGCCTTCGGCAAACCCGACCCCCGCGCCTACAGCCACGCCCTCGAGGCTCTCGGTGCCGACCCCGCCAGCACCTGGATGGTTGGCGACAATCTCGAATGGGAAGTCGCCGCCCCCCAGCGCCTCGGCATCTTCGCCATCTGGCACGACCATCTGGGCCGCGGTCTCCCCGCCAACACCAGCGTGCACCCCGACCGCATCATCCGGAAACTGCCCGAACTGCTCGTCTGACGGGCGCCTAGTGCGATATCGGCGCTGTACACGCACCGGGCCACATCGGATCTTCCCCCGTAAAAACGGGGGAAGGGGACCATCCGCAGGATGGTGAAGGGGGCGGCAACAGTCAGCCCCGGGTCCAAGGGACGCAGGCCGCCAAGTAAAACTTCAGCGGCGCCTAACGCACCAGCTTGGCACACACCGCGTCGAGCTGATCGAGCGTGCGATACCGGATTTCGACCCGGCCGCCCTGATCCTTGTGATCAATCGCCACGTGGAGGCCCAGCACATCCGACAGCCGCTTTTCGAGCGCCTGCGTGTCGGCATCCTTCACCACCGGCGCGGACTTCTTGCGCGGTGCATCCGGCCGTTCCTGGCTCAGCGCCTCGGCTTCGCGCACCGATAGTCCACCACCGACGATACGCTTCGCCATCGCGGCGGGATCATCGGCCGTTATGAGGGTGCGCGCGTGCCCGGCCGTCAGCTCGCCGCGCGAGACCATACCCCGCACGTCCTCGGGCAGCTTCATCAGCCGCAGCGTGTTGGCGACATGCGAGCGAGACTTGCCGATCACCTGCGCCAGATCGTTCTGCGTGTATTCGAACTGCTCGATCAGCTGGGCATAGCCCATCGCCTCTTCGAGCGGATTGAGGTCGACGCGCTGCACGTTCTCGATGATGGCGAGTTCGAGCGCTTCCTTGTCGGAAACGTCGCGCACCAGCACCGGCACCTCGTTGAGGCCCGCCCGCTGGCTGGCGCGCCAGCGGCGCTCGCCGGCGATGATCTCGAACTGGTTGGGATCGCGCGTCGGCCGCACCAGCAGCGGCTGCATGATGCCCTTCTCGCGGATCGAGTTGGTCAGATCCTCGAGTTCCTCGGCGTTGAAATCATGCCGCGGGTTGGCGCGGTTGGCGACGAGGAAGTCGACCGGCAGGCGGCGCAACCCGCCCGTATTGTCGACCAGCCGCGCCCCCTCGACGGACTGCATGTCGCCGATAAGGGCCGCAAGGCCACGGCCGAGGCGGGACGGACGTTCGTTCATTCTGACTTCCTTCTCGGCGTTCATGCGGCCACCAGCTGCCGTTCGCGCCGGATCACTTCGGTAGCAAGGCGCAGATAGGCCTGGCTACCGGCACACTTGAGATCGTAGAGCAGCGCCGGCTTGCCGTAGGACGGCGCCTCGGAGAGCCGGACATTGCGCGGTATGACCGTATCATAGACCAGGTCGCCCATTTCGGAGCGCACATCGGCCAGTACCTGTTCCGACAGGTTGTTGCGCTTGTCGTACATGGTCATCACCACGCCCTGGATGCTGAGGCGCGGGTTGAGGGTGGTGCGGATCTGCTCGATGGTCTGCAGCAGTTGGCTCAGGCCTTCGAGCGCGAAGAACTCACACTGCATCGGCACCAGCACGGCATCGGCCGCGACCAGCGCGTTGAGCGTCAACAGGTTCAGCGACGGCGGACAGTCGATCAGCACATAGCTGACGGGGGCGCCCCTCGATCAGGAAATCACCAATGTTGCGGAACGCATCGCGGATGCGGAAAGCGCGGTCGGCCTGTTGGGAGATCTGCAGCTCGACCCCGAGCAGGTCGAGCGTCGATGGCACGATGGCGACGTTGGGCACGCTGGTCATCACCGCAGCCTCGGAAATGCGCGCTTCCGCCATCAGCAGGTCGTAGGACGAAATCTCGCGCGCCGCGCGGTCGATACCGAGGCCCGTCGAGGCGTTGCCCTGCGGGTCGAGGTCGAGAATCAGCACCCGTTCGCCGATCGCGGCGAGCGCGGTCGCGAGATTGATGGCGGTGGTGGTCTTGCCGACGCCGCCCTTCTGGTTGGCGAGAGTGAGAATGCGAGGCGCCAAAGCGAGGGCTCCTTCAGCGCTTCCAGGACAGTCGGAGACTGTCCGAAAAAAGCGCACCTGATTGAGTGTGGGCTGCCGCTAAACCTCTGTTTTCGGACGCAGATTTGTGATCCGAAGCAGGACGCCGCGTTCGTCCGTGGCGCTGTTTGTTAATAACACGTCAAAGTCCCACGCCAAACGACTTTCCGCGACCTCCACAGCATGATCCTTGCCCTTGTGCAGGATCGCCACGGTTTCCGGCCCAAAAAACGCGTGGATAAGCCCCAACAGGCTCGGCAGGTCGGCAAGCGCCCGCGAGGTAATCAGGTTCGGGGGTGTTTCACGTGAATCAATGTCCTCGATTCGGCCGCCATGCACCTTGGCGGGCAGGCCGAGTTCGCGGATAGCCGTGCGGAGGAAGGACACCTTCTTGCCGATCGGCTCGACAAGGGTGAACTCCGCGCCGCTGCCCTTGAGGGCGATGGCGAGCGGAATGGCCGGCATCCCGCCGCCGCTGCCAACGTCGAGCACTGAGAGCGCGGCACCTTCAGGACGATCGATCAGCGGCAGCAACTGTAGTGAATCGAGGACGTGCCGGTTCCATACCGATTTCTCTGTTTCACGTGAAACAAGATTCTGTACGGCGTTCCACTTGAGCAGCAGCACAGCAAATGATTCCAGGTCGCGTTGCACGACCCCGGCGGGTCGACCAAACCATTGTGCGTAGCGCGAGACCTCAGGCATCACCCCGCCTTGCGCATGCTGCCGCGGCGCACGACCGACAGGATCAGCGTGATGGCGGCTGGCGTAACCCCTTCGATCGCCTGGGCCTGCGCGATAGTCGCCGGCCGACGCGCCGAAAGCCGCTGCTTCATCTCCGCCGAGAGCCCCGGAAGCGAGAGGTAGTCCAGCCACTCGGGGATGTCCCGGGTCTCGTCGCGCCGCATCGCAGCGATATCCGCCTGCTGGCGGTCGAGGTAGACGGCATATTGCGCGTCGATCGTCACCTGCTCCAGCACCGGCGTCGGCAGGCCAGCGATCTCCGGCCAGACCTTGGTCAGGTCCTCAACTGTCATGTTGGGGTATGACATCAGCTCGAACGCCGTCCGCCGCTGGCCGTCGGCGTTGACCATCAGCCCGGCCTTGCGCGCATCGGTCGGCGTGACACTCAAGGATTCCAGCAGGTTACGACCGTTGGCGAGGGCGGCGCGCTTCTCTTCGAACCGCGCGGCGCGCTCTTGCCCGACGAGACCGTGGTTACGCGCCAGTTCGGTGAGACGCTGGTCGGCATTGTCCGAGCGCAGGTGCAGGCGGAACTCCGCCCGCGATGTGAACATGCGATAAGGCTCGCTGACGCCCCGCGTTACCAGGTCGTCCACCATCACGCCGAGGTAGCTCTCGGTGCGGGACAGCCGCATCGCTTCGTCGCCCTTGGCGGCAAGACCAGCATTGGCGCCAGCCAGCAGGCCTTGCGCAGCGGCTTCCTCATAGCCGGTGGTGCCGTTGATCTGCCCGGCGAGGTAAAGCCCCGGCAACCGCCGAAGCTCCAGCGTCGCCTTCAGCTCGCGTGGATCGACATAGTCGTATTCGATCGCATAGCCCGGCCGGATGATGCGGACATCAGCCAGCCCCGGCATCGAGTTGAGGAACGCCTCCTGCACCTCAGCCGGCAGCGAGGTGGAGAGTCCGTTCGGATAGATCGTCGGATCGTCGAGCCCCTCGGGCTCGAGGAAAATCTGGTGGCTGTCGCGATCGGCAAAGCGGACGATCTTGTCCTCGATCGACGGACAGTAGCGCGGCCCCCGGCTCTGGATGCGCCCCGAGTACATCGCCGAGCGGTGGAGATTGTCGGCGATGATCTTGTGCGTCTCCGCCGTGGTCCGCGTAATGAAGCAGCTGACCTGCGGCGTGGTGAGCTTCTCGGTCAGCATCGAGAACGGCTCGGGCACGTCATCGCCTGGCTGCTCCTCGAGCACCTTGAAGTCGATCGTCGTCCCATCGAGCCGCGCCGGCGTGCCGGTCTTGAGGCGGCCCAGCTGCAGCCCCAGCGCCTCGAGCCGCACCGACAGTCCCAGCACCGGCTTCTCGCCGAGGCGGCCGGCGGGCGTCGTCTCCTCGCCGCGATGGATGAGGCCGCGCAGGAACGTGCCGGTGGTCAGCACCACGGCACTGGCGGTGAAGCGGCGGCCATCGAGCAGCACCGCGCCGGTGATCCGGCCGTCGGTCTCGATCAAGTCGTCGACCTCGCCCTCGATGACCGTGAGGTTGGGCTGCGCCAGGATCGCGGCCTGCATCGCCTCCCGGTAGAGCTTGCGGTCGGCCTGCGCCCGCGGGCCGCGAACGGCCGGGCCCTTGCGCCGGTTCAGCACCCGGAACTGGATACCGGCCTGATCGGCGACGCGGGCCATCAGGCCGTCCATGGCGTCGATCTCGCGCACCAGGTGGCCTTTGCCGAGCCCGCCGATCGCCGGGTTGCAGCTCATTTCCCCGATGGTGGCGAACGTGTGGGTGATGAGCGCGGTCGGCACGCCGAGCCGCGCGGCGGCCGCCGCGGCTTCCGCGCCGGCGTGCCCGCCGCCTACAACGATGACGCCGAAATCGGTCATTGCGCAAAATCCCTAGAAGGCGCGGGTCTACGCCAAGGTTTCACGTGAATCAACCTGCGAGCGGGCAGGGCGATGTTCCACGTGAATCACTGCGGCGTCGCCGGTCCGTCACTTGCCGATGCAGAAGCTCGAAAACAGCCGGTCGAGCACCGTCTCGACATCGATGCGGCCAAGCAGACGCTCGAGCGCGTAGGAGGCTCGCCGCAGGTCCTCGGCGGCCAGCTCAAGTTCGCCGACATGGGCCACAGCATCGGCCAAGGCGGTAGTTGCCGAACGCAGGGCCTCGTAGTCACGCTCGCGGCTGACCAGAAGGTCCGCCGGGTTACTGAAGCTCGCGCCCGACGCCTCATGCAGGCGCTTGAGCAGGGCATCTATGCCGTCTCCTGTTGCAACCGAGACCGAATAACGCGCACCGGTGGCGCCCAGATCGCTCTTTGTGCCGACGGTCAGCAGGGAAGGGCCTTGTGGATACTGCTTCGAGAACCACTGCAGGTCCGGGGGGGCCTCGGCAGGCATATCTGGCGCCTGTAGCCAGAGGACTAGATCGGCAGCCCGCATGGCTTCGCGCGCCCGCTCCACTCCGATGGCTTCGGCCTTTGAGCTTGTCTCCCGCAACCCCGCGCTGTCGATGAGGATCACCAGCTGGCCATTGATATCGAGCGGTATTTCCTTCAAGTCCCGAGTGGTCCCGGCTTCATCGGAAACAATCGCGGCGTCCGACCGGGATAGCGCGTTGAGCAGGCTTGATTTTCCCGCGTTCGGCGGACCCGCGAGCACAACCCGAAACCCGTCGCGGGTGACCCGGCCCTGCCGAACGTTTCCGGCCACCTGAGTGATGACCGTTTTGAGGTTCAGAGCATCATAAGCCCATGTTGCCGAAGTGTCCTCGACATCGCCTTCGTCGGAGAAGTCTAGCCGCGCTTCGATATCGGCACGCATGTCGAGCAACTGTTCGCGCCAGCCATCGACTTGTCGTGTCAGCCCACCCTCAAGCCGAGCATGCGCCAATTTCCGCTGGTTTTCGGTCTCCGCGACGATCAGGTCCCCAAGCCCTTCCACCTCCGTGAGATCGAGCTTGCCGTTCTCGAAGGCCCGGCGAGTGAACTCACCGGCTTCCGCCAGCCGCACGCCAGGCCGCGCCACGAGACGCCGCAGCACGGCACGGACCAAGGCCGGCGATCCATGCAGCTGCAGCTCGGCGCAGTCCTCGCCGGTGAAGCTGCGCGGTCCGGGCATCCAGGCCACGAGCCCGCGATCCAGCGTTTCACCGTCGAGAACGATATTGCGCAGTATGAGGGTTCGCGGGGCAGGGAGCTTGCCCAGCATCCCCATCAGAACGGGCCCGGCAGCGGGTCCGCTCAACCGGATCACCGCCACACCGGCCGGCACTGCCCCGGAGGACAGCGCCACTATGGTGTCGGCAGCAGCCATTGAGGTTTAGGTGTTCATCGAGTCGAAGAAATCGCCGTTCGTCTTGGTCTGACGGATCTTGTCCATCAGGAACTCCATCGCGTCGACTGTGCCCATCGGGTTGAGGATCCGGCGCAGCACATACATCTTGCGCAGGATATCCGGCTCGACCAGCAACTCTTCCTTGCGGGTACCCGACTTGGTGACGTCGAGCGCCGGGAACACGCGCTTGTCCGAAACCTTCCGATCCAGCACGATTTCGCTGTTCCCGGTGCCCTTGAACTCTTCGAAGATCACCTCGTCCATGCGGCTGCCGGTATCGATCAGCGCGGTGGCGATGATGGTCAGCGAGCCACCATCTTCGATATTGCGGGCGGCACCGAAGAACCGCTTCGGGCGCTGCAGCGCGTTCGCATCCACGCCACCGGTCAGCACCTTGCCCGACGATGGGACGACGGTGTTGTAGGCGCGGCCGAGGCGGGTAATCGAATCGAGCAGGATCACCACGTCGCGCTTGTGCTCGACGAGGCGCTTGGCCTTCTCGATCACCATTTCGGCGACCTGTACGTGGCGCGACGCCGGCTCGTCGAAGGTCGAGGAGATCACCTCACCCTTCACCGAGCGCTGCATGTCGGTCACTTCCTCGGGGCGCTCGTCGATGAGCAGCACGATGAGGTAGCACTCGGGGTGATTGGTGGCGATCGACTGCGCGATGTTCTGCAGCAGCACGGTCTTGCCGGTGCGCGGCGGCGCCACGATGATGGCGCGCTGGCCTTTGCCGAGCGGCGCCACCAGGTCCATGATCCGGGCGCTCTTGTCCTTGATCGTCGGGTCGGGCAGTTCGAGGCGCAGCCGCTCGTCGGGATAAAGCGGCGTCAGGTTGTCGAAGTTGATCTTGTGGCGGACCGCCTCGGGGTCCTCGAAATTGATGGTGTTGACCTTCAGCAGCGCAAAGTAGCGCTCGCCTTCCTTGGGAGACCGGATCTGGCCTTCAACCGTGTCGCCGGTGCGGAGCGAAAAGCGCCGGATCTGCGAGGGGGAGACGTAGATGTCGTCGGGGCCGGGCAGGTAGTTCGCGTCCGGGGAACGCAGGAAACCGAAACCGTCGGGGAGAACTTCGACCACGCCTTCGCCCGTGATGTCCACCTCGCGAGCGGCAAGCTCCTTGAGGATGGCGAACATCAGTTCCTGCTTGCGCATCGTCGAGGCGTTCTCGACGTCGTTGCTCTCGGCGAACTGCAGCAGTTCAGCAGGCGTCTTGGCCTTGAGTTCGCTGAGTTTGATACTTTCCATCAGGGGTATGGACCTTGGGCGTGGTGAGTGGCGGGAAATTTGGAAGAAAGCGGGTGTTGACCCGGGATTTGCCCATCGAAGCGCCTGGCAGCGCCGATTACATGTTGGGCGAGACGGCGATCAGATAACGAAAACCGCTGCCACATTCAAGGCCCCAACGGGGGGCGGGGCCTTGAAGAGTGCTTTTCGAGGGGAGTTCAGCTCTCCCGCTTGCTCCCAATCGCCGATCTGTTGGTGAACGCTCACAAACCACGCGACCTCGTCACACCGAAAGCCGGTCCAGCCCGCCGGCTGGTCAGAACGGCTTCACGATCACCATGATTACGATGACGATGGCGAGCACGAAGGGAATTTCGTTGATCATCCGGAAGAACTTCGACGGCCGGACATTCCGGTCATTGGCGAAATCCCGCCGCAGCCGGCCGTAAAACCCGTGCACGCCCGTCAGCGCCAGCACCATCGCCGCCTTCACCCACGGCCACACCCCCCACCAGATGGCGGGGTCGACCCCGAGCATCAGCAGCCCGAACAGCCAGGTTGCGAGCATCGCCGGCGTGGTGATACCGCGATAGAGCCGCCGCTCCATCACCTTGAACGTCTCGGACTGCACCGAGCCCTTTTCGGCATCGGCGTGATAGACGAACAGCCGCGGCAGGTAGAGCATCCCCGCCATCCAGGCGATCACCGACAGCACATGCAGCGCCTTGATCCAGGGCAGGGCGGGCAGCAGTGCGTCCATCGACTAGAGGCTCCGAACTTTGGCGATCAGCCGCTCGAGGTTGCCGATCGGCGTCTCCGGCACGATGCCGTGGCCGAGGTTGAAGATATGCGGCCGATTCCGGAACGCTGTCACGATCTGTTCGGCGCGGGCCTCCATCTGCGCGCCACCGGCCAGCAGCCGCAGCGGATCGAGATTGCCCTGGACGCCGAGCCCCGCCGGTAGCTGCTCGGCAAAGCTCAGCGGCGTCCCGTAGTCGAGCCCCAGCAGGTTCACCCCGGTCGCCTTCGCATAGGCCGGCAGGTTGCCCGCCGCGCCGCGCGGAAACCCGATCACCGGCGCATCCGGTATTTCCCGGCGCAAACCTTCGACGATCCGGCGGTTCGGCTCGATCACCCAGTCGCGGAACGCCACTTCGTCGAGGTTCATCGCCCAGCTCTCGAACAGCTGCACCACATCGGCGCCCGCCCGCATCTGCGCGGCGAGATATTCGATGCTGGCCTGCACCAGCACATCGAGCAGCCGCGCGAACGCCGCCGGCTGGGTCAGCGCAAAGGTGCGCGCCGCCGCCTGGTCCGACGAGCCCTGTCCGCCGATCATGTAGGTGGCGACCGTCCACGGCGAACCGCAAAAGCCGATCAGGGTCTTGTCGGGCGCAAGCCCTGCCTTTACCCGGCGCACCGTTTCGATGATGGGCGCCAGTCCCTCGTGAGCCCCTTCGAGGTCCAGCGTGCCGATCCGCCCGACAGTGAGCGGCTCGAGCCGCGGACCTTCGCCGGTTTCGAAGCGGACTTTCTGGCCCAGCGCGTCGGGGATCACCAGGATGTCGGAAAACAGGATCGCCGCATCGAGGTCGAACCGTTTCAGCGGCTGCAACGTTACCTCGGCTGCGAGTTCCGGATTGTAGCACAGGTCGAGGAACGATCCGGCCCGGGCGCGAAGTTCGCGATACTCGGGCAGATAACGTCCGGCCTGTCGCATGATCCAGATCGGCAGCCGGTCGCCGCGGCGGCCCAGCACGGTGTCGAGCAGCGGTTTGGTCGAGGTCATCCCGCCCTCCCATCTAGAGAGATAGATTCTGTTATCTTTATCATTATGGCGGTGTGTATCCGTAATTCATGGCTGTCCACAACGCCAAACCCGGCGACAGAACCGCGCGGGCCGTGTCGGCGCTGCCCTGTGAATCCGCCATCCACCGGAATCTTTTCGCCCCCCGGAGTCGCCTGCGTTAACGGGGCGTTAACCATGCCACACTGGTTGACGGTTCGTTAACGAGCCTGTGAATCCAGCCCCCGCCCTCCGGAGGGTTATCCACGATTCCCCCGTTAACGGTTTGTTAACCTCTCTACCTGCCCTGCCTGTTGATGGATTTCGATGAAGCGGGGAAAACATCGGCTCGCTGAGCCCGGTGCCGCCGATCCACCGCCTCGGCGCTTGAGCCAGTGGGGACAGTGTGGAAAAGCTGCGCGATGCTGATCCTTGCCTCCACCAGTGCTGCTCGAAAGGCCCTGCTCGCCGGGGCCGGGCTGCGATTCGAAACGAGTCCAGCGCAAATCGACGAGCGGGCCGTCGAGGCCGCGCTGCTGGGGAAAGCCCCCGAGGCGGTGGCACGGCAACTCGCCGAGGAAAAGGCGCTCGATGTGTCGCGCCGGCGCCCCGGCGATACCGTCATCGGCGGCGACCAGGTCCTCGCCTTTTCCGGCGAGCTGCTGCACAAGCCGGCCGATTTCGATGCCGCCCGGGCCCAGCTCGACCGGCTGCGCGGCAAGCTGCATCACCTCCACTGCGGCATCGCGCTGGCGCGGGATGGCGAGCTGCTCTGGTCCCAGACCCAGAGCGCCCGCCTGCTGATGCGGGATTTCTCCGACGCCGAGCGGGACGAGGTGCTGGCGATGGAAGGCGAGGGCGTGCTCGCCTCGGTCGGCGCCTATCGGCTCGAAGGGCCGTCTGTCCGGCTTTTCGCCGCCATCGCCGGCGACTACTTTACCATTCTCGGCCTGCCCCTCCTGCCGCTGCTGACTGCCATCCGCCTCCACGCCCCGCACCTTCTCAGCCAGTGATTCACGTGAAAAAAGCCTTCGTCATCGGGTATCCCATCAAGCACTCCCGCTCGCCGCTGATGCACGGGCACTGGCTCAAGGAGCACGGGATCGCCGGCAGCTACGAGCCGATCGAGGTGTCCCCCGAGGCGCTGCCCGGCTTTCTCGACCGCATCCGGTCGGGCGAGTTTGTCGGCGGCAATGTCACCGTGCCGCACAAGGAAGACGCCTGGAAGCTGGTGGATTTCCGTGACGTCGATACCGACCACCTCAAGGCCTTCAACACGCTGAGCCAGCTGGCGACTGCGGACGGCATCGCCATCTACGGCCAGAACACCGATCTTTACGGCTTCCTCGCCAACCTCGACCAGCAGGCCCCCGGCTGGGACGCCGGGATCGACAACGCGATCGTGCTGGGTGCCGGTGGTGCCGCACGGGCCGTCGCGGCGGCGCTGGCGCTGCGTGTCTCGGGCAGCGTCCGCGTCCTCAATCGCACGGCCGACCGGGCCGGGGCGCTCGCCGCCGACATGCCGGGCCGCCTCGAAGGTCACGGGCTCGACAGCTTCGCCAGCCTTGCGCCCGATACCCGGTTCGTCGTCAACACCACCACCATCGGCATGCACGGCACGCGCTTCGACGACCTGCCGCTCCACCTGCTGCCGCGCGATGCGCTGGTGACCGACATCGTCTACGTGCCGCTCGTCACGCCGCTGCTCGCCGACGCCCGGGCGCTCGGACTGCGCACCGTCGATGGCCTCGGCATGCTGCTGCACCAGGCGGTGCCCGGCTTCGAGGCCTGGTTCGGCGTCCGCCCCGAGGTCACCCCGGAGCTCCGGGCCAAAATCGAGGCGACGCTCTGATGTTCCGCCTCGGCCTCACCGGCTCGATCGCCACCGGCAAGACGACGACGCTCAAGGCCTTCGCCGATCTCGGTATCCCCGTCTTTTCCTCCGACGATGCCGTGCACGCGCTCTACAAGGCCGAGGCCGTGCCACTGGTCGAAGCGGTTTTCCCCGGAGTTACCACTGACGGCGCCATCGATCGGGCGAAGCTCAGCGCCATCCTCGTGGCCCATCCGGAGCGGCTGAAGAGCCTCGAGGCCATCGTCCACCCGCTGGTCCGCGCCTGCATCGAGAACTTCCTCGCCGATGCCGAGGCCTCGGGGGCAAAGCTCGCCGTCGTCGATATCCCGCTGCTCTACGAGCGCGGCATCGACTGGGGCTTCGATGCGGTCGCCGTCACCGTCGTCGATGCGGCCGAGCAGCGCCGCCGCGCCCTCGCTCGACCCGGCATGACGGTGGAAAAGCTCGACGCCATCCTCGCCCGGCAACTGCCGCAGGCTGAAAAGCGCGCGCGCGCCGACTATATTCTCGACACCGGCACGTCGATTGATTCGACCCGTGCCGAGGTCGCCGCACTGGTCGGCAAGCTGCTCAACACTCCCGAGGCCAGATGAACCGCGAAGTCGTGCTCGATACCGAAACCACCGGCCTGTCGCCGGTAACGGGCGACCGCATCGTCGAGATCGGCGCCGTCGAGCTGCTCAACCACATCCCCACGGGCCGGCACGTCCACATCTACCTCAATCCCGAACGCGACATGCCCGAGGAGGCGTTCCGCGTCCACGGCCTCAGCGCCGAGTTCCTCGCCGACAAGCCGAAATTCGCCGAGAAGGTCGACGAGCTGCTGGAGTTCATCGACGGTGCCACGCTGGTGATCCACAACGCGCCCTTCGACATGGGCTTTCTCAACCACGAGCTCGAAAGGATCGGCCGCCCCCGCCTCACCAACGAGGTGATCGACACCGTGATGGTGGCGCGCCAGCGTCACCCCGGGGCGCGCGTCAGTCTCGATGCGCTGTGCAAGCACTACGGCATCGACAATGCCAAACGTGTCCTCCACGGCGCGCTGCTCGACAGCGAGATCCTCGCCGACGTCTATCTCGAGCTCATCGGCGGCAAGCAGGTCAGCCTGGCGCTGGTGGCGGAAACCAACTTCCAGGCTGGCGTCACCGTCCAGCGCGCCCCGGCCCGGCAGCGTCCCACCCCGCTCGCCCGCCGCATCACTGAAACCGAGATCGAAGCCCACTTCACCTTCATCGCCGCCTTCGGCGACGAGGCCCTGTGGAATTCCTACGAGAACCGCGTCGCGGCCGAGTAGGGGGCCCGCACGCTGCCGCCTGGGCACCAGCTGGCAACACCCACTACGCAGTCATCCCTGCGAAAGCAGGGACCCACTTGTCCACCAGTTCAGGTCTCGAGTTGGGTCCCTGCTTTCGCAGGGATGACCCGTCGTGCATGCGAGCGGCCTCGTGTCACACCGCACCCACCCAACAAAAAGGGCGGCCTCTGCGGCCGCCCCGAAAATCCCTGCGGGCCAGTGCCCGTCCCGTCAGTTCGCGACCGGCGGCCGCTGCGCCTGCATGCTGGCGAGATTCTGCAGGTAGAGCTGCTGGAAATCCACCGGCTCCATCATCAGCGGCGGGAAGCCGCCGAGCTGCACGGTGTTGGCCAGCACGTGGCGGGCGAACGGGAACAGGATGCGTGGCGCCTCGATCATCAGCAGCGGCGGCAGCTGCGCCTCCGGGATGTTGCGCAGCCGGAACACGCCGCCATAGGCGAGTTCGACATTGAACAGCACGGTGGTGTCGCGCTCGGCCTTGGCGTTAAGGTTGAGCTCCACCGCGTAGAGGTCCTCGGCCTGCTTCTTGACGCCCACATTGATGGTGACGTTGAAGTTGGGGTTCGGGCCGCCGAGCATTACCGAGCCGGGGGCGCCCGGGTTCTCGAAGCTCAGGTCGCGGATATACTGACCCACCAGGTTGTAGCCCGGAGCATTCGCGGCATTGGCGGGCGCGGCGCCGCCCGGAGTTTCGTCAGCCATGTTCGGCAGTCCTCAGCGAAAGAAAGAATTCCGGCGGGCTGGCTAGCATCTTTGCCGCAGCCCGACAAGGAACTCGCCGGTCAAGGCGCCCGATTACCGGGGCCGGTACTCGTCGTCGCCCAATTCGATGGTGTCGTCCTCCACCTGCCGCGGGCCGAAGCCGTAGCTGGCGCTGGTCGTGGTCGAAACCACCTTCACCCGGCTCGCGAGGAAGCGATAGATCAGCGTGCGAACCGGCGGGATCAGCAGCACGAGGCCCAGCAGGTCGGTGAAATAGCCCGGCGTCAGCAGCAGCACGCCGGCAATCCCCACCATCATCGCATCGGCCAGAGCCCGCGCCGGCAGCCGGCCCGCCCCCATGGTGGAGCGAATTTCGTTGAACAGCTGCAGCCCCTGCCACCGCAGGATCAGCGAACCGCTCACCGCCGTCACCAGCACGCCGGCGAGCGTCGGCCACAGCCCGATGGCGTTGCCGATGATCACGAAGAACGCGATCTCGACGAGCGGGACAGCCAGGAATACGGCGAACAGGATACGGCCCACGGCGGAGGTTCCTTTACCAAGCGTGCATGCGACATCGGCTCAGCCAAACGTGAACTGGTTTCCGGCTGAACCATTGCCTATATATAGGAAACATTTTGTGGCGAACGAGCCACGCAGGCCTGCTCCCGGGCGCGTCAAAAAAACGAGCACAGCGACTTATGGAAGAGTTCCTAGATATCCCCACACTGATCGTCATCGGGCTCGCCATCGTGGTGCTGTTCCGCCTGCGTCAGGTTCTGGGCACCCGGACCGGCCGCGAGCGGACGCCGCTGCAGCGCCAGAACGAGGCTGCGGCCAAGACGCCGGCTAAGCCTGGTGAAGAGAACGTGGTGCAGATGCGCCCGCGCCCCGTCGAGCCGCCGCAGAACGACGAGGATATCGAGCGCGCCCAGCGCAAGCTCGAAACCGAGATCGCCCAGCTCTCGCATGGCGAGGAGCAGGTCGCAGCCGGGCTCCGCGCCATTGCCGAGGCCGATTCGACCTTCAGCCCGAAGATTTTCATGGAAGGCGCCAAGTCTGCCTACGAGATGATCGTCACCGCCTTCGCCCAGGGCGATCGGCAGACGCTGAAGAACCTGCTCGACAAGGACGTCTATGACGGCTTCGAACGGGCCATCAAGGATCGCGAGGCCCAGGGCCGCACTATCGATTTCACCTTCGTCGGGCTGCCCAAGGTCGAGATTTCGGAGGCCGAGCTCGACAAGCGCAACGCCAACGTCACCATCCGCTTCCACGCCGAGGTGGTCTCCGCCACCCGCGACAAGGATGGCACGCTGCTCGAAGGCAACGCCGACCAGGTCACCACCATCGCCGACGAATGGACTTTCGCGCGGTCCCCCAAGTCGCGCGACCCGAACTGGAAGCTCGTCGCCACCAGCCAGCTCGAGTAATCTTCGGGTAGCGGAGCCGCAGCATGTCCAGGCGCCGCGACGGCAAGCCTCGGTTGCCAGACTGGCACCTGTGGTTCGAGGTATCCAAGACCGTCGCGCCGCTGCGGCCGGCGCGGCATCCCATCATCGATCTCGAGGCTGAGCCGCTGCCGTTGCCCGCCGCGCCGCCGCCCCGTCCGGCCGGCCCGGTCAAGCCGAAGCGGCCGGCGCCTGTTATGCCGCCATACCAGTCCGACAAGCGCCCCGGCAAGAAGCCGCCGCGGCCCGGCATCGAGCCCAACCTCAAGCAGCGCCTGATGCGCGGCCGCGACCAGATCGATGGCACCATCGACCTTCATGGCATGCGGCAGGTGGAAGCCCATGCCGCTCTCACCCGCTTCCTCCATGCCCGCCACGCCCGTGGCGACCGCACGCTGCTGGTCATCACCGGCAAGGGGCTGAAAAAGCTCGAGGACGACGCGGCGGTCATTGTCGAGCGCGGCGTGCTGCGCCAGATGTTGCCCATCTGGCTGACCGAGCCGGGCCTCGCCCCGCTGGTCGCCGGCTGGGATTCCGCCGCGCAGGGCCACGGCGGCGATGGCGCCTTCTACGTTCGCCTGCGCCGCGAAAGGGACTACCGATGACTCCGCTGGGCCACAAGCTGCGCCAGATGCGCGAGGAGCGGGGCGTCTCGCTCAAGGACATGGCCAAGGCGCTGCGGGTTTCGAGCGCCTACCTGTCGGCGCTCGAGCACGGCCGCCGCGGCAAGCCCACATGGATGCTGCTGCAGCGCATCATCGCCTATTTCAACGTCATCTGGGACGAGGCGGAGGATCTCCAGCGCCTCGCCGAAATGAGCGACCCCAAGGTCAGCATCGACACGGCGGGCATGTCACCGGAAGCCACCGAGCTGGCCAACCGCCTGGCCCGCGACATCGGCAAGCTGGAGCCCGAGGACCTGAGCTACCTCAGCGCCGAATTGACCCGCCGGCTCCGATAGCCCGGCTGGCTGCGCTGGCGCGGCTTTCATTCCGCTCCGGCGCTTGATATTGCTCATCAATCGCCGGGGGGGTGATTGCAGGAAGCCGCCGGTCTTGACCCACACTCTCACGCCTCTCGCAGATCGCCTTCCGCCCGCGGCGCGGCTGGTGAGCGTCCGCGGCGGGCGTCATCTCGATGCCGCCGGGCTGACCGCCGCCGTCGCAACCGCCTCCCGCCAGCTTGAAAGCCTCGGTCTTGCCCACGGCGACCGCGTCGTCATCGGGCATGCCGATCCGCTCGATTTCATCGTCTCCCTGTTCGCCGCCTGGCAAGCCGGCCTCGTCGCCGTCGGCGTCAACCAGAAGCTGTCGGCGCTCGAGCAGGACAATGTGATCGCCGCCTCCGGTGCCCGGGCCTGGCTCGGCGAACTGCGCACCGCGCTGCCCGAACCCACCCCGGCAGCCACCCCCGCCACCCCACTCGGCCCTGACGAACCGGCCCTGATCCTCATGACCTCCGGCACCACCGGCCGGCCCAAGGGCATCGCGCTGTCGCAGGCGGCATTGCTCGCCCGCATCGACCACAACCTCGCCGCCATCCCCGAGCTGCCGCTGCCGAGCCTCTGCATCCTGCCGGTCTTCTTCGGCCACGGCCTGATCGGCAACGTCCTGACCCCGCTGCTCGCCGGCAGTACGGTCTATCTCTGGCCCGGCCCCGATGCCGCAGAACTCCGCGGCTTCGGCGACTGGCTCGACCGCCACCACATCGGCTTCATGAGTTCGGTGCCGTCCTTCTGGAAACTGACGCTGCGCTTTTCCGCTCCACCGTCCCGGCCGCTGGCCCGCGTCCATGTCGGCTCCTCCCCGTTGTCGCTGGATCACTGGGAAGACATCGCGCGCTTCACCGGCACGCGAAACGTCTTCAACATGTTCGGCATGACCGAGACAGCCAACTGGATCGCCGGCGGCGCCCTCGACGCACCAGGCGCGAGCGCCGGTTTCGTCGGCAAACCCTGGGGCGGCGAACTCGCCGTGCTCGTGGACGATGGCACCATCGCCCGTTCCGGCCGTGGAGAAGTCCTGGTCCGCTCGCCGTCGATCATGCTCGGCTACTGGCAGCGGCCCGATCTCGATGCCGAAGCCTTCCTCGACGGCTGGTTCCGCACCGGCGACATCGGCGAACTTGACCCCGGCGGCCTCACCCTCGTTGGCCGCATCAAGACCGAGATCAACCGCGGTGGCATCAAGGTCCAGGCCGAGGAGGTCGACCTGCTGCTCGAACGCCACCCGGATATCGCCGAGGCCTGCGCCTTCGGCCTGCCCGATCCGATCGCCGGCGAACTCGTCGCCGCCTCCATCGTGCTGCAGCCCGGCGTCGCCTTCGACCCCGAGGCGATCAAGGCCTGGTGCCGCACCATGGCCCGCCCGGATGCCGTGCCCTCGCGCCTCTTCGTGCTCGACGCCATCCCCCGCAACGAACGCGGCAAGCTGGTCCGCGCCGATATCCGCGGTCTCGTGGAGCCGACGCCATGAGGCTCTCGCTGAAGCCGCCCAATCGCACGCTGATGCGGGAGCTCGAGACCGAGCGTTTCATCCTCCGTCCCGCCGGTATTCGGGAGATCCTGCGTGATCCGGGCGGCTGGCGCACCAACCGCAACATCTACCGCAACGTCTATTTCCTCAAGGCGCCGATGAGCCTTGCCGCCTGGCTGAAGCGGGGGCCGTTCCCCGATGGGCAGACGCGCTTCACCTTCGCCATCATGCCCAAGGGGACCAGCGACGTCATTGGCTATCACGCGGTGCGTCATTCCGGCTGGCGGACGGCCGGCAACGCCGTCGGCATTCACGATGCCGTCTGGCTGGGCAAGGATGTCGCCTTCGAGGTACGCAAGAAGCTCATGAACCACTTCTTCCGGCACGACGATATCCAGCGCTTCACCTCGCGCATCGAGGCCACCAACCACCCGTCGATCTTCGTCTACCGCAAGCTGGGATTCACCCATTCGGGTACCCTGCATCGCGAACGGGCCGATCCCGAAACCGGCAAGCCGGTCGACTACCTGCTGTTCGAAATGCTGAAGGAGGACTGGATGCGCGGACCTCACGCGGAGCCCGGCCTGTGAACCCCGAGACCCGCGCCGCCGCCATCATCGCCCGCGCCTTCAACATCCAGGGCGAAGTCCCGCTCGATGCGGACATGTCCACGCTGCCCGCCTGGGACAGCATGAATCACGTCACCCTGCTCGTCGAGATCGAAGCCGAACTCGGCCGGCCGCTCCGCTCCGAGGAGGTCGGCGGCATCGACTCCGTCCGCTCGATCGCCCGGCTGCTCGGGAGCAGCTGAAAGCCCGCTATTCCCGGGGCGGCCGCAAAGTCGATAAAATTGCGCCGATCGTGCGCACTGGCCCTTAGAGCTTTCATGGTTTCGATGGCGGGGATGTCAGGAGACATCGCATCGGGGGCATGAATCTTGGCTGCTGTTTCGCGCGTCACGAAGTCCGGCAACGTCAACATCGACGCCATGCTGGGAGACTACAAGTGGGCGACGTCCGCCCTCACCTACAGCTTCCCCACCAGCGCCTCGTTCTATGGCAGCCCCTACGGCAATGGCGAGACGCAGAGCAATTTCGGCGCCCTCAACGGCGCCCAGCAGACCGCCGCCAAGGCCGCGCTCGCGGCCTTCGCCTCCGTCGCCAACCTGACCTTCACCCAGGTCACCGAGAGCGCCAGCAAGCACGGCGACCTCCGCATGGCCGCTTCCGACCGGCCGAACACCGCCTGGGCCTACTTCCCCACCACCGCTCCCGAAGGTGGCGATGCGTGGTTCAACAAGTCGTCCGGCTACTACAGCAATCCGGTCAAGGGCAACTACGCCTACGCCACCTTCCTGCACGAGCTCGGCCATGCCCTCGGCCTCGAGCACCCGCACGAAAACGGCATGCCCTCCGCCACCGACTCGATGAAATTCACCGTCATGAGCTACCGCGCCTATGTCGGCGCACCGCTCACCGGCTACCCCAACGAGACCTGGGGTTTCGCGCAGGGGCTGATGCAGCTCGATATCGCCGCCGTGCAGCAGCTCTACGGCGCCAATTTCACCACCAACTCCGGCGCTACCACCTACAGCTGGAACCCCACCACCGGCGAGATGTCGATCAACGGCGCCGGTCAGGGCGCTCCCGGCGGCAACCGCATCTTCATGACCCTTTGGGATGGCGGCGGCGTCGATACCTACGACTTCAGCCGCTACACCACCAACCTGTCGGTCGACCTCAATCCCGGCGCCTGGAGCACGACCTCCACCGCCCAGCTGGCGAAGCTCCATTATAACGGCTCGCAGGTCGCCGACGGCAACATCGCCAACGCCCTGCTCTACAAGGGCGACGTGCGCTCGCTGATCGAGAACGCCCGGGGCGGCTCGGGTGCGGACAGCATCACCGGCAACCAGGCCAGCAACACGCTGTGGGGCAATGCCGGCAACGATAAGCTCTACGGCAACGCAGGCAACGACCTGCTGCTGGGCGGCACCGGTGCCGACCGTCTCGATGGTGGCGCCGGCATCGATACGGCATCGTACCAGGACGCCACGGCAGGTGTGACGGCCGATCTCCTGACCCCCGGGCTCAACACCGGTGAGGCCGCGGGCGATACCTTCTTTTTCATCGAGCAACTTATCGGCAGCCGCTACGCCGACAGCCTGCGCGGCGACGACGCGGCGAATACCCTGTCCGGCCTCGCCGGCAACGACACGCTGCTCGGCCGTGGCGGCAATGACAGCCTCAACGGTGGCGACGGCAACGACCGGCTGCAGGGAGATGCCGGTGCGGACAACCTGACCGGCGGCGCTGGCGCCGACACCTTCGTCTTCGCCGCCGTCACCGACTCACGCACCAGCAGCGGCCGCGACACCATCACCGACTTCGTTTCACGGCTCGACAAGATCGACCTCAGGGCGATCGACGCCGATATCCGCGCCTCCGGCGACCAGGCCTTCAGCTATATCGGTTCGTCCGCCTTCAGCGGGCGCGCCGGCCAGCTGCACTTCGTCAAGGGCGTGCTCGAAGGCGACACCAACGGCGACCGGGTGGCCGATTTCCACATCGTCGTGCAGGGCGTCTCCACCTTCGCCATCGCCGATTTCATCCTGTGATGGACTGGATCGATTTCGACCGCTGGCCCGAGTGCCGGAACCTCGAGCGCCCCGGCATCGTTTTCGAGGTCGAGAACGCCGACGGTCAGAGCCTGCTCACCCCCTGCGCCACGCCGCTCGAACTCCCGTTCGATTGGACCAGCACCCCCATCCGCTTCCGCCCGGTCGACGAGCCGAAGCCCCGACACTCCGCCCCGCTGCCGCCACCGGCCAGCTGACCGCCACCAGCGATTCACGTGGAACAGTTGCGGTAGACACCACGCGCCATCCGGCCTATCCCGTCCGGGCAAACTTGAGCCCGACCGGTTAGTTTATCCATGTTGCGCCGCTTCTTTTCCTACTACGCCCCCTATAAACACCTGTTCTTCCTCGATTTCGGCTGTGCCGTGCTGGCCGGATTGCTCGAGCTGGCCTTTCCGATCGCCGTCCAGCTGTTCGTTGACCGGCTGCTGCCAGGGCAGAACTGGGGGCTGATCGCCGGCGCCTCGGCCCTGCTGCTCGGGGTCTACATCCTCAATACCGGGCTGCAGGCGGTGGTGAACTACTGGGGCCACGCGCTCGGCATCTCGATCGAAACCGAGATGCGCCGCCAGGCCTTCGACCACATCCAGAAGCTCTCGTTCCGCTACTTCGACGACAACAAGACCGGCCAGCTCATCACCCACGTCACCAAGGACCTCGAGGAGGTGGGCGAGGTCGCCCATCACGGCCCCGAGGACCTGTTTATCGCCATCATGACCTTCATCGGCGCCTTCGCGCTGATGTTCATGGTCAATTGGCAGCTGGCGCTGATGACCACCATCATCGTGCCCTTCATGACCTGGCTGGTCTCGAAATACGGGGCGCGGATGACGCTCAACTGGCAGAGCCTGTTCCGCAAGGTGTCCGACTTCAACGTCCGCATCGGCGAGAGCGTCGGCGGCATCCGCGTCGTCAAGGCCTTCGCCAACGAGGACCATGAGCGCCGGCTGTTCGCGGAAAACAACGAGGGCTACAAGGCCACCAAGCTCAACGCCTATGCCTACATGACCGCCTCGATCGCGCTCAGCTACCTCTCGACCCGCCTCGTGCAGCTGATCGTGCTGGTCGCCGGCACCTGGTTCGTCGTGCAGGGCGAGCTCACCTATGGCGGCTTCGTCGGCTTCCTGCTCTTGGTCAACGTCTTCTTCCGCCCCATCGACAAGATCACCTCGGTACTCGAGAGCTACCCCAAGGGCATCGCCGGCTTCCGCCGCTTCACCACCCTCATCGACACCGAGCCCGACATCGCCGATCGCCCCGGCGCGGTGGCGGTTACCGGCCTCAGGGGCGACATCGAATACCGCGATGTCAGCTTCGCCTATTCCGCCCACGGCAAGGTGCTGAACGGGCTGAACCTCTCGATCCGGGCGGGCGAGACGGTCGCCTTCGTCGGCCCGTCCGGCGCCGGCAAGACCACCCTCTGCTCGCTGCTGCCGCGCTTCTACGACGTTACCGGCGGGTCGATCAGCATCGACGGCATCGACATCCGCGACATGACGCAGGCCCCGCTCCGCAACCAGATCGGCATCGTCCAGCAGGATGTGTTCCTGTTCGGCTCCACCATCCGCGAGAACGTCGCCTATGGCCGCCTCGGCGCCAGCGACGAGGAAATCATCGAGGCCCTGCGCCGCGCCTCGCTCGACGAGTTCGTCCTGTCGCTGCCCGACGGGCTTTCCACCTCGGTGGGCGAGCGAGGCCTGAAGCTCAGTGGCGGCCAGAAGCAGCGCCTCGCCATCGCCCGCATCTTCCTCAAGAACCCGCCGATCCTCATCCTCGACGAAGCGACCTCGGCCCTCGATACCGCCACCGAATACGCCATCCAGCAGGCCCTCGCCGCGCTCTCCGAAGGCCGCACCACGCTCGTCGTCGCCCACCGGCTCGCCACCATCCGCAACGCCGATCGCATCGTCGTCGTCGACACCGAAGGTATCATCGAAGAGGGCAGCCACGACGCCCTGCTCGAACAGGACGGCGCCTACGCCCGGCTGCACGGCGCCCAGTTCCGGGGCTTCGCCGCACAATAGGTCATCGCCGTCCGGCCAGAGGCGCCGGCTACACCTTCCGCAGTGCCACCCGTTCGATGCGGTGGCTTGAGCCCTTGGTCAGCACCAGGTCGGCGCGGCTGCGGGTGGGGAGGATGTTGTCGCGGAGGTTGGGAAGGTTGATGGCGGTCCAGGCCCAGAGCCCGAAATCCTCCGCTTCCTTGGCACTCATCTGGCTGAAGCGGTGGAAGAAGCTGGTGGGGTCGGCAAAGGCCGTGGTGCGCAGGGTGCGGAAGCGCGCCATGAACCACTCGGTCAGGTCGGCTTCGCTGGCATCGATGAAGATCGAGAAATCGAGGAAGTCCGTGGCGAACAGGATCGGCCGGCCGGATTTCGGCAGTTCGCCCGGCTGCAGGATGTTCAGGCCCTCGACGATCAGGATATCGGGGCGATCGATGATGATCTGCTCGTCCGGCACGATATCGTAGAACAGGTGCGAATAGACCGGGACCCCGACTCTGGGCTTGCCCGATTTGATGTCGGACAGGAACTTGATGAACGCCGCGCGGTCGTAGCTCTCGGGGAAACCCTTGCGGTCCGAAAGCTTCAGTTCGTCCAGTTTCGCGTTCGAAAACAGGAAGCCGTCGGTGGTGACGAGATCGACCTTGGGAGAACTGGGCCAGCGGCTGAGCAGCGCCTGGAGGATGCGCGAGGTGGTCGATTTACCCGACGCCACCGAGCCCGCGACGCCGATGATGTAGGGCACCTTGCGATCATCGGCACCGAGGAAGCGGGTGGAGGCGCGATGCAGCCCCTGCGTCGCCTCGACATAGAGCGAAATCAGGCGGCTGAGCGGCAGGTAGACCTGCTCGGCCTCCTCGAGCGAGATCGGGTCGGTCAAGGCCCGCAGGCGGTCGATGTCGGCCGCCGCGAGCGTCATCGGCTCGTCGGCGCGGAAGTTCGACCACTCGGCCATCGTGAACTGGTGGTAGGGCTGCAGTTCCAGCTTCGGCTTGCCCATCACACAATTCCCTTCGGCCGCGACGCCTTCTCGGCAATGCCGGACTGGGCGGTGCGGGCTTCGAGCGTCGCCATGACGTCGCTCAGCGGCACGCCGGCAGCGCGGAGCAGCACCAGCAGGTGGTAGAGCACGTCGGCGGCTTCGCCCGTGAGTTCATCGCGGTTGCCGGCGACGGCCGCGATCACGGCTTCGGTCGATTCCTCGCCGAGCTTTTTGGCGACGCGCTGCACGCCGGCGGCGATGAGCTTGGCCGTGTAGCTCTCGTCGGGCGAGGCGGCGGCGCGAAGCGCGATCCGCTCATCGAGGGTTTCGAGGGTGAAGCTCACTGGCCGCCTCCAAAGCTGCCGTCGTTGCGCATGGCAATGCCGTGGGCCTGCATGTAGGCCTTGGCCTCGGGCACCGTATAGGTGCCGAAGTGGAAGATCGAGGCGGCGAGCACGGCCGAGGCGTGGCCTTCCTTGACCCCATCCACCAGGTCGTCGAGCGAGCCGACGCCGCCCGAGGCGATCACCGGCACATGCACCGCATCGGCAATGGCCCGGGTCAGCTTCAGGTCGAAGCCCGACTTGGTGCCGTCGCGATCCATCGAGGTGACGAGCAGCTCTCCCGCCCCCCGCTCCACCATGCCGATGGCGAATTCCACCGCGTCGAGGCCGGTGGCGTTGCGGCCCCCATGGGTAAAAATCTCCCAGGCGTCGCGATTGTCCAGCCCCGGCGCCTGCGTCAGGCGCTTCCTCGCATCCACCGATACGACGATGCACTGGTCGCCGAACTTGTCTGCGGCCCGCGAAATGAAATCGGGATCGGAAACGGCGGCAGAGTTGATCGCCACCTTGTCGGCACCAGCCAGCAGCAGCTTGCGAATATCCTCGAGCCGCCGGACACCACCGCCCACCGTCACCGGCATGAAGCAATGCTCGGCGGTGCGGGCGACCACGTCGAAAATGGTGTCGCGGTTCTCGTGGCTGGCGGTGATATCGAGGAAGGTGAGTTCGTCGGCGCCGGCAGCGTCATAAGCGATGGCGGCTTCGACCGGGTCGCCGGCATCACGCAGATCGACGAACTGCACGCCCTTCACCACGCGGCCGTCCTTGACGTCGAGGCAGGGAATGATGCGGGTTTTCAGGGTCATGGCCGGGACTCCGGGGTGTCCTTCGGGGTGCGCAGCTTGGCGATGACGGCCATCACGAAGCTCGACAGCCAGAAGATGGAGGCAAAGAGGACGAGGGGCAGGAAGAGGCCGGGGATCAGGTTGTTGAGCGCCAGCCAGCCCAACCCCAGGAGAACGACCAGCGCCACCGCGTACCACCAGAGGTTGATCCGGGTGACGAGCAGCGGGCGATTGGCGGCGCGTTGCAGTTGCCGTGCCATCAGCCCGCCTTCGCTGCTTTCAGCAGCGCCAGCGCCTCGTGCGGATCGATGCGCCCATCGTAAAGCGCGCGGCCGGAGATGGCGCCTTCGAGCAGGCGGTATTGCGGCTCGGTCATGGTGCGGATGTCGTCCATCGAGGCGAGGCCGCCCGAGGCGATGACGGGGATATTCACGGCCTCGGCTAGCTCCAGCGTCGAGGGCCAGTTGATGCCCTTGAGGATGCCGTCGCGGTCGATGTCGGTGTAGATGATGGCGGAGACGCCGGCGCCCTCGAAACGCTGGCCGAGCGCGATGGCGCTCAGCTCGCTGGTTTCAGCCCAGCCTTCCACCGCCACCTTGCCGCCGCGCGCGTCGATGCCGACGGCGACCTTGCCGGGGAATTTTGCCGCCGCTTCGCGCACCAGCGCCGGGTCGCGCACGGCGACGGTGCCGAGGATGACGCGGCTCAGACCCCGCTCCAGCCAGCTTTCGATGTGGGCGATGCTGCGGATGCCGCCCCCCAGCTGCACCGGGAATTTCACCGCCTTGAGAATGGCTTCGACCGCGCCGCCATTGACGCTTTCGCCGGCAAATGCGCCGTTGAGATCGACCACATGCAGGTACTCAAACCCCTGGTCCTCGAAGGCTTTCGCCTGCGCGGCGGGGTCGTCGTTGAAGACGGTCGCCTCGTTCATGTCGCCCAGCTTCAGGCGCACGCACTGCCCGTCCTTGAGGTCGATGGCGGGGAAGAGGATCATGCCGAAGTCTCCGAAAGTCCGAACGTCCCCTCACCCCTACCCTCTCCCCGGAGGGGAGAGGGGCAAGAGGTGGTCATGGCCGGCCATTGAGGCGCCCTCTCCCTTCTCCCCTTGAGGGAGAAGGTGGCGAGCGAAGCGAGACGGATGAGGGGACGGACAGCACTCATGGCTTCCACCGCAAAAAATTCCCGATCAGCGCCAACCCCAGCGTCTGGCTCTTTTCGGGGTGGAACTGGGTGCCGACCATGTTGTCGCGGCCGACGATGGCGGTGAGCTTCTGGCCATAGTCCGTGCTCGCCACCAAGGTGTCGGGACTGTCGGTCGCGAGGTGGTAGGAGTGGACGAAATAAGCGTGGAGGCCGTCCTTCCCGTCGGGGATGCCTGACAGCACCGGGTGCGGGCGCTCGATCGTCAGCGTGTTCCAGCCCATGTGCGGTACCTTGAGCCCCCCTTCGGGCGCGATGCGGACGACGGCGCCGGGAATCCAGCCGAGGCCCCGGGTGATGGCCTTCTCGCGGCCTTCGGTGGCCATCAGCTGCATGCCGACGCAGATGCCGAGGAACGGCACGCCGCCCTTGATGACGCGCTCTTCAAGCGCCTCGACCATGCCGGTCACCGCATCGAGGCCGGCGCGGCAATCGGCGAAGGCGCCAACACCGGGCAGCACGATGCGATCGGCGTGGCGGACGGCGTCGACGTCGTCGGTGACGATGATCTCGTGCCCGGTGCCGTGCTCGCGGGCGGCGCGTTCGAAGGCCTTTGCGGCCGAGCGCAGATTGCCCGAGCCGTAATCGATGATGGTGACGGTGCTCATTTGCGCTTCAGCGCCTCGACGATGGCAAGGTCCGGTTCGGTGGCGAAGTAATCGCCCGCATGCTGCCAGCCCCGGTGTCGCAGGGCGCGACGGTGGAAGGTGCCACCCTCGAAACCGATCAGCGTGGCGATGAGGACATAGGCCCAGAACGCCGCGTCGCCGCCGCCGAACCAGCCGAGCGCCACCACGGCCGCCACTGCCAGCACCCAGCCGGCGAGCAGCAGCCACAATCCGTGCGCCAGCGCATAGACCGGCGGCAGCAGGGCCGCGAACCAGCTGAAGCGGTCGGGAACGACCGATGGCGCATGGTCCTGTCGCTCGTAGACGGAGTAGAGGGTCACGTAGTATCCCTTTGCGCGGAGGATGGCGTCGGCCTTCCCGGTTCGCCTTAGAGCAAAACCATCGCGGTTGGAAGCTTCAGGAACCGGCCGCAGCGAACGCCATTGCTAGACCGACCAGCGAGGAGCCTACGATGACCCATGATTCCCACGACGACCACGCCCGCAAGCCCACCCAGGGGGTGTTCATCGGCGGGCTGGCGCTCGGGCTCCTGGGGCTGATGGCAGTGTTCAGCCTGGTCGTGCTGACCGCCGGCTTCCTGTAAGCCGCGTCGCCGCGTCGATCAGAGCGTGCCCTTGGTCGACGGGATGACGTTGCTCGCCCGCGGATCGATCTCCACCGCATCGCGCAGCGCCCGCGCCAGCGCCTTGAAGGCGCTTTCGGCCACGTGGTGGTTGTTGTCGCCGTAGAACGTCTCGACGTGGAGCGTGATCCCGGCGTTCATGGCGAAGGCCTGGAACCACTCGCGGAACAGCTCGGTATCCATCTCGCCCACCTTGTCGCGGGTGAACTCGACCTTCCACACGAGGAACGGCCGGCCTGACACGTCGAGCGCCACGCGGGTCAGGGTGCCATCCATCGGCAGGTCGGACGACGCATAGCGGCGAATGCCCTTCTTGTCGCCGAGCGCCTTCTTCACCGCCTCGCCGAGCGCGATGCCGACATCTTCCGCCGTGTGGTGGAAATCGATGTGCAGGTCGCCCTTGGCGCGCACCGTCATGTCGATCAGCGAGTGCTTGGATAGCTGGTCGAGCATGTGGTCGAGAAAGCCGATGCCGGTCGCCATGTCGTGCTTGCCGGTGCCGTCGAGGTTCACCGAAACGGTGATCTCGGTCTCGTTGGTCTTGCGGGCGATTTCGGCGGTACGCATGGGTTCTGATCCGGTTGACGGGCGGCGCTGTAGCATCTAGCGCCGGGCGGGTGAAGATGGGGTTAGTGGGCGCAATCCGCGCTGACGCCAAACCCTCCCCCTTGCGGGGAGGGTAGCGAAGCTTGGCGCTTTAGCGCCTAGCGCAGCTGGGGAGGGGGTACGCAGTACCTTCTGCCTCCTGCCCGCAGCCCACCCCCCACCTAGCTTCGCTACATCGCTTCGCGACGAGCTACGCTACCTCCCCCGCAAGGGGGGAGGTGAGTCGGTGCACGTTCTTCGCCCCCCACCCCTCCCCCTTCGGGCAGGCTGGTTTGCATTCCCCGCCCGCACGCCTAAATAGGACTGCATCAGTTCTGGAGTTTCTTCCCCCATGTCGAAAGACAGTGATTTCCCCGGCTGGCACGGAACGACGATCGTTGCCGTCCGCAAGGGCAACAAGGTCGTGGTGGCCGGTGACGGGCAGGTGTCCGTCGGCAATACCGTGATGAAGCATTCGGCCAAGAAGGTCCGGCGCCTGGCCGATGGCAAGGTGATCGGCGGCTTTGCCGGCGCCACGGCCGATGCCTTCACGCTGTTCGAGCGGCTCGAGGCCAAGCTGGTGCAGTATCCCGACCAGCTGATGCGCGCCTCGGTCGAGCTCGCCAAGGACTGGCGCACCGACCGCTACCTCCGCCGCCTCGAGGCGATGATGATCGTCGCCGACAAGGACGTTACCCTGGTGCTCACCGGCACCGGCGACGTGCTGACCCCCGACCACGCGACCATCGCCATCGGTTCGGGCGGCAACTACGCCTATTCGGCGGCGCTGGCGCTCAGCGAGAACACCGACATGGATGCCGAGGAGATTGCACGCAAGGCGATGAAGATCGCGGCGGAAGTCTGCATCTACACCAACGAGAACGTCACCCTCGAAACCATCGAGAGCTGACGCAATCCGGCGGCCCTATGGCGCCATAGGACGTGCCGCAACGGGCGTCCCGGAAGGAACGACATGACCGATACCAATTTCTCCCCACGCGAGATCGTCTCCGAGCTCGATCGCAACATCGTCGGCCAGCATGATGCCAAGCGCGCCGTCGCCGTGGCGTTGCGCAACCGCTGGCGCCGGCAGCAGCTCAGCGAAGAACTGCGGGCCGAGGTGACGCCCAAGAACATCCTGATGATCGGGCCGACCGGTGTCGGCAAGACCGAGATTTCGCGCCGTCTCGCCAAGCTGGCGCAGGCCCCGTTCATCAAGGTCGAGGCGACCAAGTTCACCGAGGTCGGCTATGTCGGCCGCGACGTCGAGCAGATCATCCGCGACCTGGTCGAGGCCGGCATCGCGCTGCTGCGCGACAAGAAGCGGGCCGAAGTCGAGGCGCAGGCGCACCACAATGCCGAGGAGCGGGTGCTCGACGCGCTGGTCGGCACCTCCGCCACCCCCTCGACGCGCGACTCGTTCCGCCAGAAGCTCCGCACCAACGAGCTCGACGACAAGGAAATCGAGATCGAGGTGACCTCGTCGGCGCCGCAGGGCGGCTTCGAGATTCCCGGCATGCCGGGCGCCAGCGTCATCAACATCCAGGACATCCTGGGCAAGGCCTTCGGCGGCCGCGGCGTGAAGCGCAAGGTGAAGGTGAAGGACGCGCATGCGCCGCTGATGGCCGAGGAAGCCGACAAGCTGCTCGACCAGGACGCGCTGCAGAAGGAAGCGGTGACGCTGGTCGAAAACCACGGCATCGCCTTCATCGACGAGATCGACAAGGTGGCCAACCGCGAGGGCCACGGCCAGGGTCCGAGCCGCGAAGGCGTGCAGCGCGACCTGCTGCCCCTGATCGAAGGCACTACCGTGTCGACCAAGTACGGGCCGGTGAAGACCGACCACATCCTGTTCATCGCCTCGGGCGCTTTCCACGTGAGCAAGCCCTCCGACCTGCTGCCCGAACTGCAGGGCCGGCTGCCGATCCGGGTGGAGCTGAAGCCGCTCGACCGGCAGGACCTGATCAACATCCTCAACGCCACCGAGGCGAGCCTGATCCGGCAGTATGTGGCGCTGATGGCGACCGAGGGGCTGACGCTCGACTTCACCCAGGACGCCATCGAGGCGATCGCCGACGCGGCCGTGCACGTCAACTCGACGGTGGAGAATATCGGCGCCCGCCGGCTCTCCACCATCATGGAGCGGCTGGTCGAGGACATCTCGTTCGACGCCCCCGACAAGTCAGGCGAAACCATCCGCATCGACGCCGCCTACGTGGCGGAGCGGATCGGCAAGATGGCGCAGAACACCGATCTCAGCCGCTTCGTGCTGTAGGTCGACGTCCGTCGAAGTTGGTCGCTGGTGGTCCTCACCCGCGAAGCGGGGGAGGGGGACCACGCGCAGCGTGGGTGGAGGGGGCGGTCGCAGCCGCTCGCTTTAGCGACCGTCTTGATGGGTGAAGTACAGGCGTGGTGCCTGTGCCGCCCCCTCCACCAGCCTCCGGCTGGTCCCCCTCCCCCGTGGCTTCGCCACAGTGGAGGACCCCCGGCGACCTCGGCGACTCTGGAGCAACACACGCTGCCCTTTCAGCGGCAGGCCATCTGTTCTAGGAAGCTCTGGACCACTCCCTCCCGAGCCGCCCCATGACCATCGCCCCTGTCTCCGCCCGTCCCGCCGTGCAGGCGCTCGAAAGCTCGCTCATCCGCGTCGTGGCGAATGCCGGGATGGGGCGTACCGATGTGTTGCCGTTCTGGTTCGGCGAAAGCGACCAGCCGACGGCCCCGTTCATCCGCGAGGCGGCAATAGCGTCGCTCTCGGCCGGCGAAACCTTCTATTCGCAGAACATGGGCCGCCCGTATCTGCGCGAGGCCTTGTCCCGCTATCTGGGCGACCTGCACGGCGTGCCGGTCGATGCGGGCCGCATCGCCGCGGTGGGCTCTGGCGTCAATGCGCTGATGCTGGCGGCGCAGACCATCATATCGCCCGGCAACCGGGTGGTGGCGGTGACCCCGCTCTGGCCCAACATCACCGAGATCCCGAAAATCCTCGGCGCCGACGTGGTCCGTGTGCCGCTGGCGGTGGCGAACGGCAAGTGGTCGCTCGACCTCGACCGGCTGCTCGCCGCGCTCACGCCCGGCACGCGGATGGTGATCATCAACTCGCCCAACAACCCGACGGGATGGACCATCGAGGACGAGCAGGTCGAAGCGGTGCTGGCGCATTGCCGGAAGCACGGCATCTGGGTGCTGAGCGACGATGCTTACGAGCGTCTGGTGCACGACCCATCGCGAAAAGTGGCGCCGTCCTTCCTCGCCCGCTACCAGCCGGGCGACCGGATCGTTTCGGCCAACACCTTCTCCAAGGCCTGGACGATGACCGGATGGCGGGCCGGCTGGCTCGTGGTGCCGCCGGAATTGTCCGCCGACCTCGGCAAGATCATCGAATACAACACCTCGTGCCTCTTCGAGCCGGTGCAGCGCGCCGCGACGGTGGCGCTGCAGCAGGGCGAGCCGGAGGTGGCAAAGCTGCGCGCCCAGCTCACCGCCACGCGGCACCTGCTGGTGGGCGAATTGCGCGCGCTCCCCGGTGTCGTCGTGCCGGAAGCCGGTGGTGCGATGTATGTGTTCTTCCGCATCGAAGGGCAGGACGACACCCTGACCCTCGCCACCCGACTGGTGGAAGAAGCCGGTCTGGGGCTGGCCCCGGGCGGAGCGTTCGGACCCGAAGGCGCCGGCTGGCTGCGCTGGTGCCACGCCACGAGCCCGGAAAAGCTGCGCGACGGGGCAGGGCGGTTGCAGCGGTTCCTCGGCGCCTGAACCTTGCGCCGAGTTAAGCTCGGCCGCCCGTTGCGGCGCGCCGACCCGCACACTACCTGAAGCGCTGCCTCCCGGAGCTCTTCCCTTGACGACCGCCCTTGCCCGCCGCCGTGCCCTGATGCTGGTGAACCCCAATGCCCGCCGCGGCACCGCCGCGCTCGACCCGGTGGTCGGGCGCCTCGAAACAGGCGGCATCGAGGTGAGCATCGAGCGGTTCGAGACGCCGGACGAAGTCAGCGCCGACATCATCAACCGCGGCGGCGCTTTCGACCTGGTGATTGTCTGCGGCGGCGACGGCACCATCAATTCGGCGGCGCGCGGCGTGCTGCAGACCGGCCTGCCGATGGGAATCCTGCCCATGGGCACCGCCAACGACCTCGCCCGCACGCTGGGGATTTCCGACAACCTGCTGCTCGCCGCCGACGTGATCGTCGCCGGCAATCGGCGGCGGGTGGATCTCGGCGAGGTTAACGGCAAGCCCTTCTTCAACGTCGCCTCGATCGGGCTCAGCGCCGAACTGGCAGGCGGGCTGACCCGCGAGACCAAGCGGCGCTGGGGCAAGCTCGGCTACGCGCTAGCGGCGCTCAAGGTGCTGTCGAAGGCGCGGCCGTTCTCTGCGACGATCATTTCACCGCGCGGCGAGGAGACGGTGAAGAGCTTCCAGATCGCCGTCGGCAACGGCCGCCACTATGGCGGCGGCACGGTCATCGAGGAGAACGCCGCCATCGACGACGGCCACCTCGATCTCTACAGCCTCGAGCAGGACCGGGTGTGGAAGCTGCTGTTGCTGCTGGGCTATTTCCGCCACGGCCGGCAGGGCATGTGGCAGGAGGTCCGCACCGACAAGGCCACCGAGTTCGACATCCGCACCAAGCGCCCGATGCCGGTGAACACGGACGGCGATATCGTCACCCACACCCCAGCCCACTTCCTCATCCGCCCCGCAGCCATCGAGGTGTTCGCGCCGTAGCGCGACGACCTGCACCTCCCGTTCAGGACGGGGCAATCGCTACGTCGACATCGGCCGCTGACGCTACCTCCCGCCCTTGCGGGGGAGGTAGCGTCGCCAGGAGCGACAGCGACGTGGCAGAGCTAGGAGGGGGGTATGACCGAGGCTGGGTCTCCACGACAACTCATAGAACCCGCGCCCTGCGCCCCAAAAGGCGCCGTCGCACGCTAAAACCGCCGGAGAGTCTCCTCCCCGGCGGCTGTGTCGTCAGTCCTCGCGGAGCCTGACGATGTCGTTCATCAGGCCGGCCGTACCATTGTGGATGGTCAGGCGTTCGACCTTGCCAGCGATGTCGCTCAGGGCCTCGAGTTCCTTGAGCCGCAGCATCACAGGGTTTTCCGACATCACGCGCGCTGTGTTGAGCAGCGAGCGGGTGGCGTTCGTCTCCTCGCGGCGCCGGATGACGTTGGCCTCGGCCTCCTTCTCGGCGGCGACAACCTTGTTGAGGATGTCGCGCATTTCGCCGGGCAGGATCACGTCCTTGATGGCGATCTCGCCGACCATGAGACCGATGGCGGCCATGGCCGACCGCACCTCGGCAATCGCCTCGGCTTCGGCCGTGACCTTGTCGGCGAGGATCTCGTCGAGGCTCTTGCGGCCCAGCGACTTGCGGAACGCAAACTGCAGGGCGCGGTAGAGCGCATCGGCGTGGTCCTTGACCGTTGTCGCGGCCTTCACCGCATCGATCACCTGGTAGTCGGCGGCGAGGTTTACCCTGAGCGTGACACGGTCCCGCGTCAGGATCTCCTGGCCCGCCACATCGAGCGACTGGCGGCGCAGGTCGACGACCTTCACCACCACCTTGCGGCCCACGGTCCAGAAGGCGTGGGCGCCCGAGGCCAGTTCGCGCACGAAGCGGCCATCGACGAAGAGCAGGCCCGTATGGCCCTCGGCCACATCCACCGACGTCACCGTGGTCATGGCGAGGCCGGCAAAGCGGCGCGCCATCTCGGCAGCGATCTCGAGATCGCCATCGACGGCGACGCGCTCGGCCGTCCACGCACCGGTATCGGTCCAGTAGACGGCGCGACCCTCGGGCCGCACCACGGCGTGGAAGCGGCCATCCCGCGAGATGACCAGCACTTCGCCGGCCCCGGCGCGGAACTCGGTCAGGTGCTGGCGCGCCACCTCGAGATGGTCGCGGAACAGCGCCTTGTCGTAGATCGAGACGAATTCCAGGCGCGCGAGATCGTGCCACTCGATCTCCAGCCGGCCGCGGTCAGCCGCCAGCACGTGCTCGCCCGGGGTGAGGATCCCACGGAACTTGCCCTTGTAGAGCGCGATGGCGCGCTGGTTTTCCCTGACGATCACGCGCGATACGCCGCGCAGGGAATCGAAAATTTCCATCACCATGGGTCTTCTCCTTCGTCTCGAACTCTCTAGGTCATGCCTTGAGCCTTCGTCCTTCATGTCTCGGGCCAGGTGGCCCGGTGGATCGCTGCGCCACACCACGTGACGCAGTCGAATTGGCAGGTCAGGTTCCGGGGCGGCCGTCCGACGCGGCGTGCGGGCGGCGGCGAGCGGGATGTCGATGGGAATGGCGAAGCCATGGCGCAAACGGGTGCGCGGGCCGGGCCAGAACCATGTTCATCCTTCAGCCGGCGCCGGAGCACTCTGCGAAGGGCGGTTCCGGCGTTGGCGGATCAGGCTTTCGCCGCACCGCCGCGACCGGCCCCGCAAGGCCGGCCCCAGAACCCGTAGTCGTCGGTCAGCCGTTTCAGGGCTGTGATGGAGGGAGTCGAACCCTCTCGGCCAGAATATCAGTCTGGTGCTCTACCCGATGAGCTACATCCATGGAGCACACAGCAGGACTCGAACCCGCGACCTTCCCGATTAATCGTCGGGTGCTCTACCACTGAGCTATGTGCGCAACCCGCCGCCGCCGTTGACTGCGGTACGCGGGAACGGCAGCGCCGCCCGCGCCAGGCGAGTTCACGAACTCGACCCTTTGCAGTCACCGGCCAATCGCCGGGAGCGGGTGGGTAGTCGTTCTCGAAAAAAGACGCAAGCGAATATTTCGCTGTACTTGGGTACGGAGAATCGGTGTGGTTTTTCGGTGACGCTGTACTTGGCGGTACGGTTGTGGGCCTAAACCCCAACCCCCTTTTCCGCAGCCAGCGCGCGCAAATCCGCCACCGGCCGTGCCCCGATATGCGAAATCACTTCGCTCGCCGCGAGACACCCCGCCTGCAGCGCCGTCCGATAGTCCCGCTCGCGCGCATAGGCCAGGAGGAACCCCGACGCGAACAGGTCGCCCGCCCCGGTCACATCGACCACTTCGGCCACCGGATAGGCCGGCACGGAGATGATCTCCCCGTCCGCCACCACCATCGCGCCGTCGGCGCCCATGGTGATCGCCGCGAGCTCGGCGTCCCTGGCGATCCCCTGCACCGCGTCGGCAAAGCTCGAGGTCTGGTACAGCGCCTTCAGCTCCTCGATATTGCCGAACACGATATCCATGGTTTTCGACCGGATCAGGTCGAGGAACTCTTCGCGATACCGGTTGACGCAGAACGGGTCGCTCAGCGTGAACGACGTCGCCCGCTCGTGCTTGTGGGCGCAATGCGCCGCCGTCACGAAGGCCTTCTTGGCTTCCACCGGGTCCCACAGGAAGCCTTCCATGTAGGTCACGGTGGCCGCGCCGATCTGGTCTTCGCTGATATCGGCCGGCGTTAGCTGGTGGCAGGCGCCCAGATACGTGTTCATCGTCCGCTCGCCCGAGGGCGACAGCAGAATCATCGAGCGCGCCGTCGCCGGCCCGTCGGTGAGCCGCGACACCCCGTAATGCACGCCGATCCGCTCCATGTCCGAAGCGAACACGTCGCCCAGTGCGTCCGCCGCCACCTTGCCGATGAAGCTGGCCCGCCCGCCCAGTGACGCGACGCCAGCCGCGGTATTGCCCGACGAGCCGCCCGACACCTGCGTCTTGTCCGCCGGCATCCGCTCGTACAGGTAGGCCGAGCGCTCCGCGTCGACCAGATGCATGATCCCCTCGGCCAGCCCCTCCCGTTCGAGGAAGCCCGGATCGATGGGTGCGATGATGTCGACGATGGCATTGCCGATGGTGAGAACGTCGAACCGGGTCTCGGCCATCGGCGATCCTTCTCGCGTGGAAAATGAGAACTCAAACCGGCGGAGATAGCGGCAATGCCTGCCCCGCGCAACGCTTTCAGCGTCCGGGCGCAGCCAACCACTCGATTGGCAGAGGTTTGTGGCCTACGCGCGCACCATCACACTGTTTCGCGCCGTCCGGCACGGATATCGCGCACGAAACGCTCGGTCAGCACGCGCACCAGCGCATCGGCATTCCCGGCCGTCACCCCAAGGATCTGCTCTTCCAGCACCAGCATGGCCAGCCCGTGCACGAAGCTCCAGCAGGTCACCGCCATTTCCCCCGGCGCCGACTTATCCTCGCGTGCTGCGGCCACCGCTATGGTGGCGTAGGCTGCGTCGGCATGCTCGCGCAGCTCCGGATCGCGATAGGGATGGAGGTCGGAAGAGAACATCAGCCGGAACAGTGCCGGCTCGTCGAGCGCGAACCGCACATAGGCAAACGCCATGGCCGCCAGCTGCTCGGCCTCCGGCAAACCCTCGGCCGCCTTGGCCATCGCCGCGGCAAAGCCGCGAAATCCCTCCGCCGCCACCGCTTCGAGCAGGGCCTTGCGGTCGGCGAAGTGGCGATAGGGTGCTGCTGCCGACACCCCGACCAGCCGGGCAATCTCTCGCAGCCCCAACGCGGACGCGCCTTTCTCCTCGAGCAGCACCAGCCCGCCAGCCACCAGCGCCCGCCGCAGGTCGCCATGGTGGTAGCGTGGTTCATCCTTCGATGTTGACATTGCTCACATCGGTCCCTATTCCTATGCTAACGCTGTTAACATCCAGCCCGGCCCAAGGCCAGAGGAGTTTTGACGTGGTCGACCTCACCCTTCTGCTCGCCATCGCCCACCATCTCGCGGTGTTCGCGCTCGTCGCCATCTTCGCCGCCGAGTTCGCCCTGCTGCGTCCGGGCGTCGAGGCCAAGCGATTGAATCAGCTCGGCAAAATCGACCTCGCCTACGGCGCCATCGCCGGCATCGTGCTGGTCGTCGGCCTCCTTCGCGTCCTCTTCGGTGGCACCGGCTGGGAGTACTACGCGGGGAACTGGGCCTTCTGGGCCAAGATGGCCGCCCTCATCGGCGTCGGGCTGCTGTCCGTCCCGCCCACCATCGCCATCATCCGCTGGCGCAAGGCCGCAACGCCGCCCGCCGACGCCGATGTGAACACCGCTCGCCGCTATCTTCACCTGCAGGCCGGCCTCCTCCTCCTCGTCCCCGTCTTCGCCGCCGCCATGGCGAAGGGCTATGGCACGATGTAAACACCGATCACATAGCGCTCCGGGGGTGGGAGTGGTCCTCCACTGTGGCGAAGCCACGGGGGAGGGGCTTCGAACTGGGCCGAAGGCAAAATCGCTCCAGTGGAGCGATTTTAGGTGAGAAGGCCCTGAGAGCTATGCTCGAAAGGCCAGCCGAAGGCTGGTGGAGGGGGCGTGCTGCCTCTGTAGTAGGATGTTTTAGTCAGCACTCATCTGGGAGAGTAGGTAAACGTTCATTTACCTCAAGGCGCCGTTCACCTTCACGGCAATTTCAGGCCGCTTTCGGGGCGCGGACTTTCGGTTCCGGCGTCTTCGGCTCGAACCGGCACCACGGCGCGATCACGCAGCGCCAGCACTCCGGCTTCCGCGCCTTGCACACATAGCGCCCATGCAGGATCAGCCAGTGGTGCGCGTGCAGCAGGTATTGCTCGGGCACCGCCTTCAGCAATCCCAGTTCCACCGCCAGCGGCGTCTTCCCCGGCGCCATGCCGGTGCGGTTGGCCACCCGGAACAGGTGGGTATCCACGGCGATGGTCGGCTGCCCGAAGCCGATGTTCAGCACCACGTTGGCCGTCTTCCGCCCCACGCCGGGTAGCGCCTCGAGCGCCTCCCGATCCTGCGGCACTTGGGAATTGTGCTGCTCGATCAATATGCTGGAGAGCGCGAAGACGTTCTTCGCCTTGCCGCGGAACAGCCCGATGGTCTTGATCCGCTGCTCGATCGCCTCCACCCCGAGGGCCACCATCTTCTCCGGCGTATCCGCAATCGGGAACAAACCGGCCGTTGCCTTGTTGACGCCAACATCCGTCGCCTGCGCCGACAGCACCACCGCCACCAGCAGCGTGAACGGGTTCACATAGTCGAGTTCGCCCTTCGGTTCGGGGTCGGCTGCCGTAAAAGCGCCGAAAATGGCTTCGACATCTGCTTTTGGGAGTCTGTTCAATTTTCTCGGCGCCATTCCCGTCATCCCCATTCTGAGCCTATAGTGATGCCCAAGATGACGACGCAAACGCAAGCACGCCCGCTCTTTGCCGCCAGGCTGACGCCGCACCGGTCGCTCGGCCGGCGTGGATTCCGCGTCGTCCTGGCGATCATGGCCATCGGTGTCACTGTACCGGCCATAGCCTTCTACTCGCTGGGCGCCTGGCCGGTGGTCGGCCTGCTCGGGCTCGATTTCGCGCTCATCGCCTGGGCCATGTGGGCCTCGCTCAACGACGGCAAGCGCTACGAACTGGTCACCCTGTGGCGCGACCAGCTCGAGATCAAGCAGGTCGATGGCGCCGGCAAGGAAACGCTGGTGCGCTTCAACCCCAGCTTCGTCAAGCTGGTGGTCGATCGCGACTTCAACGAGCGCACCACCGGGCTCCACCTCCGCACCCGCGATCGCGACGTCGTCCTCGGCGCCTTCCTCAACCAGGACGAAAAGTCGAGCTTCGCCAAAGCCTTCGGCACCGCCCTGAAGCGCGCCCGCACCTGACTGCCGGCCAGAATTGTTTCACGTGAAATCCGGGTGGCCTGCCACAATTGGCGCGCCTAGAGTTGCGCCATGAAACACGACACCCTCATCGCCAACTCGGACTACGAAGCCGTCCGCGCCGCCATCGCCTATCTCAGCGAGACGCAGCCCGACGAAATCGACCTGCCGCGTTTCGCCCACGCGCTGGGCCTCACCGAACGGCAGCTGACCGATCTCTTCCGCCGCTGGTGCGGACTATCGCCGAAAAGCTTCGCGCAATGCGTCGCCCTCGATCACGCCAAAAAGCTGCTCGCGGCCGATGCAAGCGTGCTCGACACCACCTACGAGGTCGGCCTCAGCTCCACCTCGCGCCTGCACGACCTGTTCGTCACCCACGTCGCCATGCCGCCCGGCGCCTATCGCGCCCGCGGCGGCGGCCTCGACATGACTTGGGGCGCCGCCCCGTCGCCCTTCGGTACGGCGGTTCTCACCACCACCGAATATGGCCTCTCCGGCATTGGCTTTGCCGATAGCGGCATGACAGTGGATCAGGCCTTCGCCGACCTCGCCGATCGCTGGCCCAACGCTACCTACCGCCGCGACGATGCGGCCATTGCCCCCATCGCCGCCCGGGTCTTCGACCCGTCGCGCTGGAACCCCGACCAGCCGATCAGGGTCTACCTCATCGGCACGGATTTCGAGGTTCAGGTCTGGGAAACCCTGCTGAAGATCCCGGTCGGCCGGGCCACCACCTACCAGAGCGTTGCCCGCCACATCGGCCGCCCCTCCGCCCCCCGCGCCGTCGGCGCCGCCGTCGGCAAGAACCCGATCAGCTTCGTCGTCCCCTGCCACCGCGTCGTCGGCTCATCCGGCGCCCTCACCGGCTACCACTGGGGCCTGCCGCGGAAACGGGCGATCCTCGGCTGGGAAAGCGGGATAACGGGCGGCTGAGGCCAAAACCCCCTCTCCTCAGTTCCGCTAGTTCGCTACCGCTCACAAGCTCCACTATCCTCCCCCGCCAAGGGGGAGGAGGCGCACCCGACGCTCCGGGCTCCATCGCCTCCTCGCCCCTTGCGGGAGAGGATAGCGCAGCTTGGCCGAAGGCCTAGCGAAGCTGAGGAGAGGGGGCCATAACGGCAACGCCTAGATCGCCACCTTCTCCGCCAATTTCCCATCCGCCCCGATGCGATAAACCACCGGCTCCCCCGTCCCGATCTCCCGCTTCAGGATCTCGTCCGGCGTCAGCCCCTCCACGTCCATCACGATCGAGCGCAGCGAATTGCCATGCGCGGCCACCAGCACCGTCTTGCCGGCCTGGAGCAGTGGCACGATCACCGCCTCGTAGTAGGGCAGGGTGCGCTCCGCAGTCGTCTTCAGGCTCTCGCCGCCCGGCGGCGGCACGTCGAACGAGCGGCGCCAGATCAGCACCTGTTCCTCGCCCCACTTGGCCCGCGCATCGTCCTTGTTCAGGCCCGTGAGGTCGCCGTAATCGCGCTCGTTGAGCTTGATCGACCGGGTGATCGTCACCTCGGTAATCCCGAGTTCCTCGAGGATCAGGTCGAGCGTGTGCTGCGCCCGGCGCAGCGCTGAGGTGAAATACGCGTCCGGCACATAGCCCGCCGCCTTCAGCTTCGTGCCGGTGGCGCGCGCTTCCTCGATCCCCTGTTCGGTCAATTCGGGATTGCGCCACCCGGTGAACAGGTTCTTGAGGTTCCAGTCGCTCTGGCCGTGGCGGACAAGGATCAGCGTTCCGGTCATGTGAGAGGTCCTATGCGTTGAAGCCGAGCACGTCGGCCATGGTGTAGAAGCCGGGCTTCTGGGTGGCAGCCCAGAGCGCGGCGCGAACGGCGCCTTCGGCGAACAGCGCCCGGTTGTCGGCAATATGCCTCAACTCGATCCGCTCCGATGGTCCGGCAAGGATAACGCTATGCTCGCCGATCACGTTGCCGCCGCGCAAGGTGGCAAAGCCGATCGTGCCCTCCGGCCGCGCCCCGGTATGCCCGTCGCGCGAACGGACGGAATGATCAGACAATGTTATGTTACGGCCCTTGGCCGCCGCCTCGCCCAGCATCAGCGCCGTGCCCGATGGCGCGTCCACCTTCCGGTTGTGATGCATCTCGAGGATTTCGATATCGAAGCCGGGCAGTTCGCGCGCCGCCTTTTCCACGAGGCCCATCAGCAGGTTGACGCCCAGCGAGAAGTTCCCCGCCTTGACGATCCGCGCCCCGGCCTTCGCCGCCTTCCGGATCGCTTCGTCGTCGTCTTCCGAGCAGCCCGTGGTGCCGATGATATGCACCAGCCCGCGTTCCGCCGCCTTCCTGGCGATCGCCACCGAATTGGCCGGCGCGGTAAAATCGAGCACCGCCTGCGCCCCGGCGAGCGCCGCCTCGAGATGGTCGCCGACCAGCACGTCGCTGGTCTCGGCCCCCACGAGCTCGCCGGCATCCTTGCCGACAACGGCTGCGCCGATCCGGTCGAAGGCCGAGAACAGCTTCAGCCCCGGCGTCTGCAGCACGGCGCGGATGTTCGCCTGGCCCATCTTGCCACCGGCACCGGCAATCGCGATCCTCAAGTCAGGCATCAGGAACTCCCCAGTGAAGCCGCCTGATACCTCAGGCGAACCGCGTGCCGCCAGCCATTTCCGCAAGAATGCCGCGCGCCGCCTCCATCGGATCGGCCGCAGCGGTGATCGGCCGGCCCACCACCAGGTGCGTCGCCCCCGCCGCGATCGCCGCCGCCGGTCCCCTCACCCGCTTCTGGTCGCCCACCGCCGAACCCGCCGGCCGGATCCCCGGCGTCACGATCGAGAGCTTCGTGCCGACGATCCCCCGCACCATCTCGGCCTCCGCCGCCGAGCACACCAGCCCGCCGATCCCGGCATCGAGCGCCTGCTGCGCCCGCAGTGCCACCAGCCCCGCCGCGTCGCGCGAATACCCGGCCTCGGCGAGGTCGCCGTCATCCATCGAGGTCAGCACCGTCACCCCGAGCACCGACAGCCCCGAACCTGCTGCCGCCTTCGCCGCCACCCGCATCGTCTTGGGGTAGGCGTGCACGGTCAGCATCGTCGCGCCGGTCTTCGCGATGGCGCCGACGCCCTTTTCGATGGTGTTGTCGATATCGAGCAGCTTCAGGTCGAAGAACACCCGCTTGCCTGCCGCCAGCAGCGCCTTGCCCAGGTTCAGCCCGTCGCCGCCATAGAACAGCTGGTAGCCGATCTTGTAGAAATCGACGCTGTCGCCGAGCCGCGCGATCAGACTTTCCGCCTCGCCTCGTGTATCGAGGTCGAGGGCGACGATCAGGGTACCTGCCATGGCGATGTCTCCGGATTTTCCGGTCACTGCCATGCATCGGCCGGCTGGGTCAAGGCTTGAACCCCATATTATGCCGCCATAAGGTCCGGCCAGTTCGGCCGACTCGGAGTGATTTTCGTGCAGCAACAGGCGCTTTCCGCCATCGTATCGTGGGTGCGCCTGGAACGTGCAATCGACGCCTTCCACCTGGAGCTCAAGAGGCGCCACGGCATCACCGGCCTGCAGCTCTCCGTCCTGCGCATCTGTGCCGAGCGCCCGCAACTGCCGCTCGCCGCCCTGCGCAAGGCCCTGGTCATGCACCCGGCGACCCTCGGCCAGTCGATCGACGAACTGCGCCGCATGGACCTCGTCACCGTCCGCACCGACCCCAGCGACAAGCGCGCCCGCCTCGTCGCCCTCACCGACAAGGCCCGTCAGCTACTGGCGGAAGTCCCGCTCGCCGGCCCGATGCGGCTGCGCGATGTGGATCACGAGGTCCCCCGCCTCGATCGGCTGAAACTGGCCCTCGACGACGCCATCGAAATGTTCGGCCTCGCCGACTGGGACCCGGCCAGGAAACCCTAGACCGGAAAGTCCTCTGGCAGCGCCTCCATCGGCATCCAGTCGCTCAACAGCTTTCGGTCGCGCAACCGAACCACGAAGACATTGCCGCCGCCCGGATCGGCAATCCGCCGCTGGTCCTCGCTGCGCGAGATCGCCCGCTGCCCGAGATGACACTTCAGCAGCGTGCCCACCGCACCATGACCTGTGAAGAGCACCGGCGCATCGGTATCCTGGTCCGCGAGAGCCGCCTCGAACGCAGCAACGATGCGCGCCTGCGCGTCGATCGCCCGCTCCCAGCCTTCGGGCGAGACCTCTGGTTCGGCGAAGAACGCATCGGCCAGCGCCTCGAACCGCTCGGGCGGCACGAAACCGGTACTCGATCTATCGTTTTCCCCAAAGTTTTCCCCAGGCTCCACCTGCACGCCCGATACCCTCGAAATCGCCTCCGCGAGCTCCAGAGCTTTGGTTTCGTTGCTGGAAATAATCCGGGTCGCGGCGCGCACCATCGTGTGGTTCGCGAATCGTTCTGCCCGCTCGCGCCCCTTCGGGGATAGTTCCCAGCGCGGCACCAGCATCGCCGCGTCCTGCACCACCTGCGGGTGCGTCACGTAGAGCGCGTATGCCACCTCAGATGCCGCCGCGGGAGAAATGCGTCAGTTCGCGCACCATCTGCCCGACCTTGGACTTGATCGCCGGTTCCACCGGTGCGCCATCCGCGTCGAACGCCGTGCTGTCGGGGCCCACGCCGAGCAGTGTCGGCACCACCAGCGCCCCGATCTTGGTCAGCGATTCCCGCAGGTGCGACTGGGCCCATATGGTCCCATACTTTCCCGAACTCACCCCGCCGATGCCGAATACCGCATGCCGGAACGGGCTCGGTTTCTGCCGGCTGAGCCAGGCGATGGTGTTCACCACCAGCGGCGGCAGCCCGCCATTGTACTCAGGGGTGGCGAGGAACACGATGTCATGGCTGCGGAACGCCTCGGCCAGCCGCCCCGCGCCCTCGGGCGTGTGCTCCGCCTCGAGGTCCTCGTTGAAGATCGGCATCTCGAAATCGCCAAGGCTGAGGTCGGTGACATCGACCCCCGCCGCCCGCAATTCCCGCGACACATGCCGCCGCAGGATCTCGTTGACGGAGCCCCTCCGCAGCGAGCCGCAAAGGGTGACGGCAGTCTTGGGGAAAGGTGTATCGCTCATGGGCAAGCGATAGCGGAAAACCGGTCGGCCGCGAAGGGCCGCCCGGTCAATTCTGAAGACGTCAGTTCTCGAACAGCGATTTCAGCTTGTCGAAGAAGCCGCCGGAGGTCGGCGAATTCTCGCGGGTCGATTCCCGTTCGAACTCCTCCAGCAACTCGCGCTGGCGCTTGCTCAGGCTCTGCGGCGTCTCGACGTCGAGTTGCACGTAGAGGTCGCCGAAATCCTTGCTTCGCAGCACTGGCATGCCCTTGGCCTTGAGCCGCACGCGCTGCCCCGGCTGCGTGCCCGGCGCCACCTTCACCCGCGCCCGCGTCGCGTCGAGCGTCGGCACCTCGAACTCGCCACCGAGCGCCGCCGTGGTCATGGCGATCGGCACGCGGGCGTAGAGATCGGCCCCGTCGCGCACGAACAGGTCATGTGGCTTGATCGAGATGAAGATGTAGAGGTCGCCCGGCGGTCCGCCGCGCAATCCTGCCTCGCCCTCGTTGGCGAGCCTGATCCTGGTGCCGTCCTCGATCCCCTTGGGGATATCGACGCTCAGCGTCCGGTTCTGCTGGCGACGGCCCTGGCCACCGCAATCGGTACAGGGCTGCTCGAGGATCTGGCCGCGCCCGTTGCAGACCGGGCAGGTCCGCTCGATGGTGAAAAAGCCCTGCGCAGCCCGCACCTTGCCCTGGCCGTTGCAGTGGCGGCAGGTCGACATGCCGGTGCCGGGCTTGGCGCCCGAGCCATCGCAGGTCTCGCAAGCCGCCAGCGTCGGCACGTCGATATCGACAGTGCGCCCGACAAACGCCTCTTCGAGCGAGATTTCGAGGTTGTAGCGCAGGTCCGAGCCGCGCAGCCGGCTCTGGCCACCCCGGCCGCCACCGCGCTGGCCGCCCATGAAATCGCCGAAGATGTCCTCGAAAATGTCGGACATCGACGAGGTGAATTCCGGGCCAAACCCGCCAGGACCGCGCCCGCCGCCATTCTCGAAGGCCGCATGGCCGAATCGATCATAGGCCGCGCGTTTCTGCGGGTCCTTCAGCGTGTCATACGCCTCGCTTATCTCTTTGAACTTGTGCTCCGCCTCGTCATTCCCCGGATTGCGATCCGGATGGAACTGCATGGCAAGCTTGCGGTATGCGCCCTTCAGTGTCGCCTCGTCGGCGCCTTTGGGCACACCCAGCACTTCATAAAAATCGCGTTTCGCCAATCGGCTCTGTCCCCAATACCGGTGCTGCCCCCGCGCCCGGGCATCCGGCCTAGATAGGTATGTTCGCGCGCTCTTACCATAGTGGAAGCGCGGTTCAACTCTATTGGAGGCAAGTCACCTGCCGAATGTGCATTTCGTCGGCTTTATGGCGCGGCGGCGCGCTCCTCGAAGGCTGCTGCGAGGTTTCGCGCCAGCTGGCCGTGCGCGAACATTGCCTTGTTGACCACCTGGTAGAGCCCGAAGAAACCGTGCGTCACCCCCTCGTAGGTGGTGCTGTCCACCCACACGCCCGAGCGCCGCAACTGGTCGGCCAGCGCCTCCCCCTCCGACCGCAGTGGATCGGCCTCGGCGAGGATGACCGTCGCCGGCGGCAGTCCGCCAAGGTCGCCGCGCTCGCTGAGCTCCAGCCGCGGATCATGCGCATCGTCCTTGTTGCGCAGCAGTTTCCGCGCCGCCCACTTGAAGGTCTCGGTTCGGAACGGTCCGGTCTCCTCGAGCTCGAGATGCGAAGGCAGGTCGAAGCTCAGCGTCGCCATCGGCGTCACCAGCCCGAGGTGAATCGGTCGCGGCCCACCCTCTGCCCGGGCTTGCAGCGCCACGTTGACCGCGAGATTGCCACCCGACCCCTCGCCCACCACCGCGATGCGCCGGGGATCGCCGCCGAGGCTTCCGGCATGCTCCAGCAGCCAGCTCCAGGCCGCGAAGGCATCTTCGTGCGCCGCCGGAAACCGGTGCTCCGGCGCCTGCCGGTAGTGCGACGACACCACCACCGCGCCCGTCCGCTGCGCCAGGCCGCGCGGCGTGGCGTCGTAGTGGTCCACGTCGCCGAGCACGAAAGCCCCGGGGTGGAAGTAGAGGATCAGCGGCCGAGCGCCACCGGCATCCACCTGCGGCGTGTAGATGCGGGCGCGGATGTCGTCGCCCGGGCCGTGGATCAGCCGCATCTCCATGTTGATGCCGTGGTCGTCATGGCTGTCACGCAGGATCCGCCGCAGCGCCATGTCCAGCCGCGGCTGCGCCCGTGCCTCGGGCGTCCGCAGCGACTCGATCGGCTTGCCGCCCATCTGGCCGAGGACGGAAAGCACATGCCGCATGTCGGCATCGAGCCGTTCCGCCACCGGCTCGTCCGGTCCCACGGCCACACGCCCGCCATTGGCGGCGAACAAGCGCACCTCCACCGATGTCATGGCGAAGTCCTCTTCAGTTTGCCACCCGAGATGCCCGGTCCGACCCGGGACGCGCATCCCCCCGCGGGCACCCCACCGCCGACGGTCCGGGCACCCTCTCGAAAACCGCCGACTGTAGCGCTCGATGTGAAGAGAGTTGGGCAGGCCGATGGCGATTTCGAGATGCTGCCGCACACCCAGCGGCGTGCGATTCACGTGAAACGCCCACCTTTGTGGCATTCCAGCCGAGTTCCCGAAGAACAGGCGCTAACAAGTATTCCGACTGCTTGTTACCGGCGAAGCGGCACGCTAGCCCCTCATGACACTTCTGCGATTTGGGGGCATTCATGAAGATCCATACCAGCTTTCTGGCCATCTTGCTGCTGACCACTGCTGCAAGCGCCAGCGACCTGCCGCTCGCCGGCATGATCGAGGCCGCCGCGCCAATCGACACGATGCCATGGAGCGGCTGCTACATCGGCGCCAGCGTCGGCTACCTGTCGCAGACCACTGACACCGTGCTTGCCGCCGGCATCTACGATGGCGGCAGCCACCTCGCCCAGGGCGGCTCGGTCGGATTGCGCGCCGGTTGCGACGTCCAGATGGACAGCATCGTGCTCGGTGTCATCGGCACCATCGACATCACCGATGCCTCGGGCAGCAACGACTTCTTCCCGGTCGGCCCCGGCTTCCCCGAGTACATCACTACCGACACCAGCTGGTTCGGCAGCCTCAAGGGGCGGCTCGGCTACCTCGCCGATCCCTCCCTGCTGCTCTATGGCACGGCCGGGGTTGCGTTCATCCACAACACCCACAGCGACTACGACACCACGCCCGTGACCAGCTTCCTCGGCACCGCGGAGTCGACCCGCATGGGCTATGTACTCGGCGTCGGTGCCGAGTACGCGGTGGCGGAAGGCTGGTCGGTGTTCGCCGAATACAACTACATGGATTTCGGCCAGCAGGACCTCGAGATGGTCGATGGCGTCATCTACCCGGGCGACTGGGTGAACACCTACGACAACACAGCCCACGCCATTGCGATCGGCCTGAACTACCGCTTCTGATCAGATCCCTGAAATGCAGAAAGGCCCGGATCGCTCCGGGCCTTTCGTCATTCGTGCCGTCAGGATCAGGCCGACTTCTTGTCGTCCTTGACCTCTTCGAACTCGGCGTCGACGACATCGTCGTCGGCCGACTGGTCGCTGCCCGAAGCCTTGGCTTCGGCTTCCGCCTGCGACGCCTTGTACATGGCCTCGCCGAGCTTCATCGAGACTTCGGCCAGCGCCGCGGTCTTTTCCTTGATCTGCTCGGCGTCGTCGCTCTCGAGCACGCTGCGCACGTCGTTGAGCGCCGTCTCGATCGCCAGCTTGTCCTCGGCCGAAACCTTGTCGCCGTAGTCCTTGAGCGACTTCTCGGTCGAGTGGACCATCGATTCGGCCTGGTTCTTCGCCTCGACCGCCTCGCGCTTCTTCTTGTCGCCCTCGGCGTTGGCCTCGGCTTCCTTGACCATGCGCTCGATGTCGGCGTCCGAAAGACCGCCCGAGGCCTGGATGCGGATCACCTGCTCCTTGCCGGTGCCCTTGTCCTTGGCCGAGACGTTGACGATGCCGTTGGCGTCGATGTCGAACGTCACCTCGATCTGCGGCACGCCGCGCGGCGCCGGGGGAATGCCGGCGAGGTCGAAGTTGCCGAGCAGCTTGTTGTTCGCCGCCATTTCGCGCTCACCCTGGAACACCCGGATGGTCACGGCCGACTGCGAATCCTCGGCGGTCGAGAAGGTCTGGCTCTTCTTGGTCGGGATCGTCGTGTTGCGGTCGATCAGGCGGGTGAACACGCCACCCAGCGTCTCGATGCCGAGCGACAGCGGGGTCACGTCGAGCAGCAGCACGTCCTTGACGTCGCCCTGCAGCACGCCGGCCTGGATGGCGGCGCCCATGGCGACCACTTCATCAGGATTAACGCCCTTGTGCGGCTCCTTGCCGAACAGCTGCTTGACGATTTCCTGCACCTTGGGCATGCGGCTCATGCCGCCGACCAGCACCACTTCGTCGATCTGCGCGGCCGACAGGCCGGCATCCTTGAGGGCCTGCTTGCAGGGATCGACCGTCTTCTGGATCAGGTCCTCGACGAGGTTTTCCAGCTTGGCGCGGGTGAGCTTCAGCGTCAGGTGCTTCGGCCCGGAGGCGTCGGCGGTGATGAAGGGCAGGTTGACTTCGGTCTGGGTCGAGCTTGAGAGCTCGATCTTGGCCTTTTCCGCCGCTTCCTTCAGGCGCTGCAGCGCCAGCTTGTCCTTGCGCAGGTCGATGCCCTGCTCTTTCTTGAACTCGTCCGAGAAGTAGTCGACGAGCCGCATGTCGAAGTCTTCGCCGCCGAGGAACGTGTCGCCGTTGGTC